>DJGX01000022.1:12298-47773 GCA_002432865.1 Cloacimonetes bacterium UBA5835 | reverse complement strand
AGCGGACAGCCAACCGCCGACAGCGGACAGCCGACTAATCATCAATCATAAAATATAATCCTCTAAATCCTAAAATCCTAAAATCCTTGTTCCGAAAATCCAATCCTAAAATCCTTGTTCCGAAAATCCAATCCTAAAATCCTCGTTTCGAATGTTTAATCTGCGGGAACCCATCCTAACAAGTATCTCCTCATCCTCTCCTCTTCCTCCCGACCTCAACTCCTCCTCAACGATGAGAGGAAGAGCAGAAAAAGACGGATTGATGACACCAAGTTTCTAACCTTCCATTTAGCACCAAGTTCTGAATATTTTACAGCCGATATTGTAGCGAGCGACAGAAAATATTGATCTTGCCAATATTATTCCTTGCTTTTTTTTGCCTTTCCCCAATTTTAACATATCATATCTATAGAGTAGAATTTTACAACAACAAGGATAAAACAGAAATGGAAAGCAAACTTACCATAGGAATTGACGGAATGCATTGTGCCTCTTGCAGCGCGCGTGCCGAAAAAGCGCTCTCCCAATTGCCGGGAGTTAAAGAGGCGAATGTAAACCTGGCATTGGAAGAAGCATACATTGTTTATGATGACCGCAAAGCAAAATTCACGGATTTTCAGCGGGCAATTGAAAAAATCGGGTTTAAGGTTCGCCCTTCCGAAGCGGAAAGAGAAAGCGAACAAATTGTCCAGATGCAGAAAGCCAGAAAGAAGATGTGGTTTTCCTGGCTGCTGACTATCTTGGTGTTAATTTTGATGTTGCCGGCAATGATTTTCGGCACTTATGTATTTGGCCACCAAACAGATGCCTGGCTGATGTTTCTTTTAAGCTTAGTGGCAATGATTTTTCCGGCGCGGAGTGTGTATGTTTCTGCCTATAAATCAGTAAAAAGCGGCGGAGCCAATATGGATGTGTTAATTGCCATTGGCACAATTGCTTCGCTTTTGGTGGCTCCCCTTTCTTTAATAGTGAAAGATATTTCTCCGCATAGTTTTGCTGGAATTGCCGCAATGATTATTTCTTTTCATTTAACGGGTCGCTATGTTGAAGCCAAAGCCAAGGGCAAGGCCTCCGAAGCAATTAGAAAACTTATCGGCTTAGGAGCCAAAACAGCCATTATCTTGGAAAACGGACAGGAAAAAGAAATACCGATTGCTCAGCTGAAAGTTGGGGATGTTTTTATCGTGAAACCGGGTGCCAAAATTCCCACCGACGGAATAATCATTAAAGGCAACAGCACGGTGGATGAATCTATGGCAACAGGAGAATCAATGCCTGTAGCTAAAAACCCGCAGGACAATGTGTTAGGCGCTACAATAAACCTGGATGGCTATTTGGAAATTCAGGCAACCCAAATAGGCAGAGATACTTTTTTGGCTCAGGTAATCAGGTTAGTTAGTGAAGCGCAGCATTCCAAAGTTCCCATTCAATTGCTTGCCGATAAGATAACCTCTATTTTTGTCCCTGCCGTATTAATTTTAACTATCTGCGTATTTGCTGCTTGGATGCTGTTCCCTAATTTTATGCAAAATATTGCATCTGCAATAACTTCCGTTTTACCTTTACGCTTGCCTTCCCAAGGTTTAGCCGCTGCATTAATGGCTTCTATAGCCACTTTGGTAATTGCCTGTCCTTGTGCTCTCGGTTTGGCAACCCCAACCGCTTTGATGGTGGGAAGCGGATTGGGAGCAAAAAAAGGGATTCTGATTCGTAATGGTGAAGCATTGCAAAGAATGAAAGACCTGAATGCCATCGTCTTTGACAAAACGGGAACCTTAACTTTAGGCACACCAGAACTGATTAAGACACATAGTTTTAGCGATGACGATGGGGATAATATCTTGCTTGCGGCAGCTTTGGAACAATCCTCTGAACATCCTTTGGCTCTGGCATTCGCTAAGGCAGTGGAAAATAGAGATTTACCTGCTCGTGAGGATTTTGTTTCTTTCCCTGGAAAAGGCATTAGCGGAAAAATCAACGGTAAAAAATATAGCGTTGGAAATGCGGATTTTTTGGCGGAACAGGGAGTTGAACTAAAATCACCCAGCCCTGAAAATTATAACTTTGCCACCCAAATTGGTCTGGCAAACGAAAAGGAATTGCTTGCCTGGTTTTTCCTTGCCGATACACTTAAAGACGATGCCCAACCAGTTGTGGAAGAATTAAATAAGCGGGGAATAAAAACCATTATGCTGAGTGGAGATAATGAAACAACCGCTAAAGCAATTGCGGAAAAATGTGGCATCAAACAAGTTTTGGCAAATGTTCTGCCTGCCGATAAAGCCAAGAAAATAAAGGAATTACAAGATAGCGGACTGATTGTGGGGATGGTGGGTGACGGAATAAATGACGCTCCCGCTTTGAAACAGGCAGATATTGGATTCGCTATGGGCTTGGGAACCGATATTGCCATTGAAACCGCCGACATAACTCTTTTGAGAAACGACCTGAAACTGATTCCTAAAGCCATAGACCTCTCCGAAAGGACTTTTGCCAAAATCAAACAAAATCTTTTCTGGGCTTTTTTCTATAACCTGATTGCCATTCCTTTGGCTGCTTTGGGTGTCCTCCATCCTGTAATTGCAGAAATAGCTATGGCTACTAGTAGTGTGACTGTAGTTACTAATGCCAATTTATTGAAGAGAGATAAAAAGGTTAGCTAACATAAAATCAATATTCTATTACAACTCCATAGTTAGGTATGGTTTGGGTAGTCGGAGGACGCCGTTCCTTTTTTTCCTCTCACAGATTACACTGATTTCACAGATTTAGTTTTAGAAACAAGGATTTAAGGATTGGATTTTNNGATTTTAGGATTTAGAGGATTATATTTTGTGATTGATGATTAGTCGGCTGTCCGCTGTCGGCTTTAAGTCAAAATCGGCCTTTTCTATGAAATTATTAATGACATTGTTCAAAGATAGGGAAAAGAATAAAATTGTATGGAAGATCACGAGTAAAGCCGATTTTAACTCAAAGGGAGATACAATTATAGCGATGGTGGCGTAAGCCCCTCGAAAAGAGAAAGATACAATCATCTTATATTTCTTTTGTTTTAGTATTAGTTCCGTTAGGAACGACAGATACTAACGACGGGTTTAAACCCGTTGAAGCAAAAACCAAAGACAAAATAAAGACGGAATTGCAAATAATGATAGCTAAATATGGAAAAGCAGAAGGCAGAGAAAAAAAGAGTGGGCAGACAGAGGAAAAAAATTATAATATCTATGTGAAGCATCTGGAGTGCCTGTCCGCTGAGAAATATGTGAACTGGTCAAATAGCAGGCAATGTTGATGATCAGCCATATAATAAGAGCTGAGCGGAGTGGCTCTTATTTTTTTTATAGTAATATAACTAAGCAAATGTCCCTGATCCGTAAAGACCTCTTTAAGCCAAATCAAAAAAAACTCACTTTCTGGAATCTTGCAGGTCTTGTCTTACCAAATGTCCTTGATCCGTAAAGCCCTTTTTTAGCCAAATCAAAAAAAACTCACTTTCTTGGATCTTACAGGTCTTTTAATAGTAGAGGTCTATTTTTGCAGTTCTTCTAATGCCTGTCTGGCTTTTTCCTGATAGAGAGGGTTGGTTTGATCTTCCGTTACGGCTTGCAGATATTTCATTGCTTCTTCGTTTTTTTGATTGGCAATAAGAATCATCCCGATATGGTAAGAGATTTCTGCTGGCATATCTTTTAATTGCATTGGCAAATTAATATGTTCCAAAGCACTATTAAAATCGGAAGTTAGATAATAATACCAAGCCAAGCTATCTTGATAATAAGCATTTGCCGGGTCCAAAGCTACTGCTCTTTGAATCAGCAAACCGGCTTCATTTAAGTGTTCCGAAAAATCCAGCAAAGTATAACCCAAGTCGTTTAGAAAGAGAGGATTATCGGGGTATATATTTATAGCTTTTCGCAGCAGGGTGATTTTCTCTTCCTGCCTATTCTGCTGATGATAATATTGCAGGAGAAAAGTCCAGTCGTCCAATTCACCCAGATTCTTCTGTAGAAAGTAATTACATAGATTTGCTCTTGCCTGTAGAAAATCTTGATCTTCCACAGTGTTAGCTTTTGCTGCAATCTTAAGATAATCGGCAAAAACACTTTCCGGTAAACGCTTTTGCACAGATAGAACCAAATCTGCGGAGAATTCAGAATTTATTTCTTTAGATTTAGTTTTCATAGAATATTTCAGCATTGCGAATATGATAGCATCCTGCAGGTCTGAAGCTGAACAGAAATAATCTGTATAAATGATTGGTTCCTGTAGATTATCAGAGAACAGAGCTTCGGCAAAGAGAATAATAGCTACCTGTGAATTGATATTTGGTTCAGGATTTATTTGCAACAGGAATCTGGATAACTCCTGTAAAATATCTGTTTCATCTGCAAGATAAGCAGATAAAGCCAGCTCACTTAAAAGAGCCAGATCGCCGGTTTTAAATATCTGATTATTTAGGGAGTTAACAATTTCGAATTGCCGGTTTTGATTTGCCATTAGTAAAAAAGATAGCATCTGCTCTTTATCTATGGGATACTGATAAGCCAGGAATTTATTTTGCGCTTCCTCTTTACCCAAATACTTAAGGATAATTTCATTTAGCAAATTATCTGTTTCCGGTTTTGGCTCTAGTATATAAGCTTCTTTCAAAATAGCTGCCGAGCGTTTAGAATTAACTAATGAATACATTTTGGCAGTAAGAATCAGGTCCTCAGGATTATGATCCGCATATTTATAGGCAAGCTCTAAATATTGAATATCAGCTTTTTTATTTTTGCTATATTCCAGATAAAATTTGCGTAGATAACTAATCGTAGAAGGATAATATAAAACACTTTCAGCAATAACCCAAGCAAGCCCTTCTTCATTATTGGTATAGCTATAAATAGAATAGGCAACATTAAGCAGGTCGCTGTCAAAATCGATTTCCTTCCTGGCTTTATCATATAGACTTACAGTAGTTTGTGCATCCTGCTGATTATTAAAAAACGCAAACGCACTATTAATTAGAATTTGTTTCCTAATTTGATAGCTGCCATAATCTTGATCCAGAGCCAGTTTATAGTAGTCATCTGCAACAAGAAATTCTCCTGCATAATATTGCAAAGAAGCAGAAATATAATAATACAGGGAAGGGATATTGGGCTTGGAATTATCTATAATATTTCTTTGAGGTTGTTTTTGGGGTCCAGCACAGGCAGCCAAAAAAAACAATAGAATAATATTTAGCCAAGATAGTAACTTCTTGGTGGGTAAGAAGTTATTCATTTAATTTCCAGTGAATTGGAGATCACATATAGTTCCAATAAAACAGGAAGCTTATCTCCAGCTGGAAAGAAGACGCTGCTATCAACTATATATGCAGTTTTGGTTTTTTCATCCCAAAAACCATAGCTTTGAAAACCGCCTCCGATAGCGTATTTCATATTTTTCCAGGCACCCAGAAGACGGTAACCATCGCGTTTTTTAAACTTGAATGGTTCCTTGCGAACAAGTTCCGGATCGAATTCATCGCCTTCGAAATATTTCTGCCCAATCTCTTGGCGTTTGGAAATCAACCAAGCAAGGTCAACTTTATTTTCGGGCATAGGTTCATAGTAAATAGATATATATTTATCTGGAACTTCTCGATTTTCCATTCTAGCTCTATATATAAAGCTTAGAAATCTGCCAGCAGAGTCATTGGAATACAAACGATAGGTATCGGGAATTTTAAGGGAAAAAGGATATTTATCAAAAAAGGAGGGATCAATCACTTTTCCCTGATAGGCATAGTAACCCTGTCTTTGGGTGAAGCGTTTCAAGAGCAGAGCAAAAATATTTTCGGCTTGTAAGGCGCCTACTTTTTGTAAAGTTTTAGCATCCTTTCCTAAGAGGAAAAGGGCAATTTGATCGCAGCAATTGGCATTTTCAGCTGCAAAAAGATCTCCTCCGCTATTTTGCACTCGTTTTATAAAATCTTTACTAAGAGATTTTTGCACAAAGGTAGAAACAGGCAGATCGCTATCCAGATGCCCAATATATAACAGGTTCTTATATTTGGAGAGCTTTTGGGCATCCTTGATATCTGCCATAATCAGGTTAAAGTACTTTTCCGGATAAACAATATTGATTTGTTGCTCTATCGCGCTGCCAATAAAGGGTTTAAGTCCTGTCCAATTTATCGAATCGCAAAATACATAAACATCTCTATCATCGCCCATAGCCAAAGGTTTGGAATGATCAATTACTTTATCATAAATAGTATAGCGGTCTATTTTACCCTTTTCTTGGGTGCAAGCAAAAAGAACGAATAATAGCGGGATGAAAAGTATATACTTACGCATAGTTAGCTCCTTTCTTTCTTTGTAGCTTTTAAATAGTTCAAACCACTCAGCACCGTAATAAGTGCCACAAACCAAAACCAAATATTAACAATAAGAATAACTACCGGTGAGACAGGATCACAAAAAGCCCAAAACGCAAAAGCGATAATTATTCCGGCCATCTGTAAAAATGTTTTTAATTTACCGAAAATATCGGCAGCTACTACGATTCCTTTTTTTTGATAGACTTCGCGCATAATAGTAATCACCAGTTCGCGTAGAAAAATAACAAAGAAAACGATAATACTAACCTGAAATGGAGGAAGCCAACATAAAGCAGCTAAAGCAGATAGGACAATCAGTTTATCTGCCAAAGGGTCCATAATTTTACCAAAATCGCTAATCAAATTTAGTTTACGGGCAATCTTTCCATCCAGGTAATCGGTTAAGCTGGCTACAATAAAAATAACTAGGGCAACTAATATCCTTGATTGGTATTGCGTTAAAAACACCGTATAAAGAAAAATCGGCACTAACAAAATCCGGAAGATTGTTAAAAGATTAGGTAAGTGGCGTATCATTATTATCTTCCGTTCCGTTGTTTTTTTGATAGATAACTTCAATAGGATTTTCTTCCATAACCATCTGTCGCTCGAAACTATGCAAAATAAAATGATTGATCAAAGTTCCCAAAATAGCAGCAGCAGCCTGAACTAAAAACACCCAATAAGGAATCAGCTGAGGCAAGGGTTTAAAATAAATCCAGGCAAAATAGCCAATCAAACAAATGGGTAATGGCACCAAAAGCATTAACCAAGTATGTTTCACACTTTGTCTTTGCAAGCGAATGTTTTCAATCGCACTATGTTTATTACCTTTATAGTGAAACAACTTATGCAATTCCAGAGTAGTACGACTGAAGATATAAATAATCAGAATCAAGATCCCGATAACAACATTAAAAACGATGTTATACAAATCCAGGTGCTTAAGTTCTTCAATAATAATTCGATAAGCACTGGATTGACTATCAATATCTGCTTCTGGAAGATGAGAACGCAATATATCCATTATAATTGGTTTACTGCTAATAGATTCACGATTGGGCTCCAAGTTAATCGTAATTATAGCTGGCAAAGCATAATCACTGATCATTTCTTCAGTAATTGGTAAAGCGTATGCTTGAATAAGTTCAGAAGCAGCTTGCATAGGTGTTTCATAAACCACATTTTTAATTCCGGGAACAGGTTTCAATTCCGATAATATTGCAGCAACTTGTGTAGTATCAGCCACATAAGCATAAATTGGCAAGTTTGCCAGTTTTTCCAATTTATCTGTTTCGCTTATCCCTATTTGGTAGCTCAGATATAGCCAAGCACCAAAAAGGACGATAAGAGTAAACAGGATAAGTAGATAGCGGGTTTTCATTGCTTAATCCTTTTGGTTATTTTAAGAAAGTAATCATTTGTTTACTTGGAGAGCTCTAACATTCTATCGATCGCTATTTTTGCCTTTTGAGCAATGTCCGTTTTCACTTCAATGGCGTATTGATCGTATTTTAACGCCTTGTATATATGTTCCAAAGTTGTCTTCTTCATATTTTTGCAGATCGCCTTATTAGAAAGTGGAATAATAGATTTTTCCGGATGTATGTGTTGAAGATATTCAACCAGCCCAATTTCTGTAGCAATTATGGCCTTATCGTTTTCTTTCATCCAGTTAATCATTCCTCCTGTGGACATCACAAAATCGGCATATTTTACAATGGTAGGATCACATTCTGGATGCACCAGCAATTTATGCGAAGGATATTTACTTTTTAGAGATCGAACATCTTCTTCTGTGAAACCCCATTGATGGACAAGACAGTAACCATCCCAGGGTATTACATTTTTTCCTGTCTGTTTGGCAGCCCAGGAGCCTAAATTACGGTCTGGAACAAATAAAATTGGCTTGTCAGTATTTATGGAATTGATAACTTTTACAGCATTGGATGAAGTACAGCAGATATCACTTTCCGCTTTTACTTCTACAGAAGAATTTACATAGCAGACAACTGGTGAGCCGGGATAATTTTGTTTAAATGCCTTCAGCTGATTTTCATCAATCATATCAGCCATAGGACATCCAGCATCCATAGCCGGAAGCAGAATTGTTGATTCTGGATTTAGAATTGCAGCTGTTTCTGCCATAAATTTAACACCACAGAAAACAATTTTCGGCGCTTTCAGTTCCGAAGCCAACATTGCCAGCTGTAATGAATCACCTCGATAGTCAGCAATTTCTTGAACTTCCACGATTTGATAGTTATGAGCCAAAATAAGAGCATCTTTGTCTTTCTTCAGGCTTTTAATTTCTTGAATTAATTCATCTTTATTCATTTTTTCACTTTCCTGTGTGACCAAAACCACCTTCCTGTCTTTTACTTTGGTTAAGAATTGAGGTTTCACATAGTTCGGGAATAACTATCGGACAGAATACCATTTGTGCTATTCGCATTTGGGGTTCAATAATCATTGCTTGATCGCTCAAATTAATCAGAATCACTTTTATTTCACCGCGGTAATCGGAATCAATTGTACCTGGACTGTTTAAAACACTTAAACCTGAACCTAGGGACAAACCACTACGGGGTCTAATTTGAGCTTCATAACCAATTGGTATTTCGACAGCTATACCACAGGGAATTGCTTTTCGCTGATAGGGCTCCAAATTTACAGATTCCAATATATCGGCAAAAAGATCAAAGCCGGAAGATTGTTCCGTCATTCTTTGAGGCAGAATAGCAGTATTAGTCAATTTTTGTATAGCGATTTTCATCCCTTCCTACTTAATAGATATTCCGCCAAGATATCCAATTTCAGTGCTTTTTCACCTAAGGGAGCAATAACCTGTCTTGCCTGTTCCGTCATTTCTTTTGCCATTTCATGTGATTCAGCTATTCCATACACCGAAGGAAAAGTAGCTTTTTCCCTATCCATATCTTTACCAATGCTTTTTCCGAGATCTTCCTGGGTTCCTTCAATATCCAAAAGGTCATCCACAATCTGAAAAACCATTCCAATTAGTTTTCCATAGCTGTCCAGAATCTTTAGTTCTTCTTCTTGTGCTTCACCAGCAAGAGCTCCAAAACGCAAACAGATATTGATTAAACGCGCAGTTTTATTCTCATGAATATAGGATAGGGTTTTTTTATCCACCTGTTTACCTTCAGATTCTATATCTACCATCTGACCAGCAATTAAACCTTTGATGCCAACTTCTTGTGCCAGTTCCTTAACCAATTGAACTTTCAGCTTGGCATCCAGTTCCGCTAAAGTAACTAATTCAAATGCACTTATCAATAAGGCATCACCTGCCAATAAAGCAATGCCTTCCCCAAAAACAGTATGGCAGGATTGTTTACCGCGTCTAAATTCATCATCATCAATATCGGGAAGGTCATCATGAATCAGTGAATAAGTATGAATCATTTCTATGGCAGCAGCAACAGGAGTGATAAGTTCGACCTCAGGATTAAACATTTCGAAAGTCGTCATTGTTAAATATGGTCTTAAGCGTTTTCCACCAGCAAAAATACTGTAGCGCATAGCCTTATGCAAGTCTTTCGGATATTCATCTTTACGGGGCAGAAATCTATCCAGGATGATATTTACCAGTTCCTGCTTTTCTTTCATATCCTTCTTAAGAAGTGTTTTTCTATCCATTATTACCCTCTGTATCCAGGCGTGGGGAAAGCTGTTCACTTAAGATTTTAATTTTTGCCTCAGCAGCACCGAGCCTACTTTGACAGTGTTTTAAATAAGCTACACCTGCTTCATATAAAGAAAGCAGTTCATCCAAACTGGTTTCACCAGTGGATAAGCGTTCCACAATTTTTTCCAGTTCTTTTAAGGATTCTTCAAAGCTCATCTCATTGATTTTATTTTGTTCTATACTCACTTTCACCTCACTCCTTCATTTTTATTCGTTTCCTTATACTATAGTAAAGATATTTTGTCAATCATAAAGTTAAAACTTAAGTTACTTCTCACTGATTACATGGATTTCACAGATTTTCTATATATGAAATAAACAAGATTTAATCAGCCACGCAGCTAACTAAAAAACTAAGCACCCCTGCACTTTGAACTCCTGCACTTTGAACCCCCGCACTTTGCACTCCCGCACCCCTGCACTTTGAACTTTGAACCCCCGCACTAGTTCACCGTCAGTCGTTCCCTGTTTTTCTCCAATGTCTTCGCTCCGATTCCTTTCACTTTTGTTATATCTTCAATGCTTGTAAATTTGCCATTTTCTTCTCTCCACTCCATTATTGCCTTTGCTTTCACTTCCCCAATACCGCTTAGAGAGCAGAGTTCTTCCAGTGTTGCCGTATTCAAATTTACGATAGCGTTATTATCTATTTTCGTTTTGGCACTTTTTGCTGTTTTAGGGCTATCGGTTTGGGTGTTAACAAGTTTATAATTTGTGCTATCTCCAAAGACGAGCAAATCGGGCAAAATATTCATATATGTCTTTGCTCCAATGCCTTTTACTTTCATAATTTCATTCACCGATGCGAAGGGATGTGTTTCCCTATAGGCAATGATATCTTCTGCTCTTTTTTCTCCAATACCGGGCAGGCAGATAAGCTCTTCTTTTGTAGCAATTCTAATATCCAAGCAGAGAGGTTTATCTATTTTAACTGTTTGTTTTAGAGAATCCAAATCAGTGTAAGATGCCATAAGTGGCTTTCCGAAAAAGAAATCCAGAAAGCACCCGCAAAGAATTGCCAACGCCAAAAACAGCAACATTTTTTGTTCATTGGGGGTTAGAAAATTACGCAGAGGATTTTTTACTTTCATTTTATTATTTCTGTTCCGGTAATTTATTGTCCAGTTCAGCTTTTGCTTGTAAAGTAATCCAATTTTGGCATTTAGAGAGCTCATCTTCCCAGTTAGTTAAATAGTTATTCAATTGTTCCTTAGTGATAGCTCCACTGTCAAAAGCATTAAGCAGACACTTGTCCAGCGTTTTCCATTCCTTTTTATTTGCCAAAATCCCAGCATATACATCAAAATAGGGATAGGACTTCAGCAGAATAGGATTTTGAACCAAGTATTGTTCCAATTCTATCTTATTTTCCGTTTCCTGTAAAATTTCCACATAACCCTCGGCAAAGCTGTAAATACTATCGGCAGAAGCAAGCTGACCATTTTTAATCAGGTCGGAAAGCAGATTGGGCATCAGCGTTTTATATAGTGTGGCATTTTTATTTTGCACCAGAAAATATTTTATTCGCATCCAATTGGCGGTTAATAAATTACGGTCTTTAATCTGGGTTAATTCTGCTTCAGCTAAAGCATAATTTTTCTGGATGCGGTGGCGGTGAAATTGAAAAATGTGAAAATAATCATCCTCTGGAAAGCGTTTATAGCCCTCATCTATTATTTTTAAAGCAGATTCCTGATTTTGGAGAGGGTTGGTAAGTTCCAATTCCGCATTTAATAACCAAGTCATATAGTCCACCAGAAAGAGGCGATAGCCCCAGTAAAAATCAGGATATTTACGGCAAAGTTCTTCTGCAGCATTCATTTGCAAAGTTTCATCTGGCTCTAAACGCAAAGCCAGATAAGCATAAACAGGCATATTGGGATTTTTTTTCTGCAACTCTATAAAATATTCTCTACAAGCATCGGGCTCAACGCTTTGCCAGATACTTTGCAATTCGCGCAATTCTTCTACATTAGTGGTAGTCGGCAAATAGGCAATCAGTTTGGTTTTGGCAGTTTTCCAATCGGGAGCGGTTAGCAGTTCCTGCCTAAATTCCTCAAAATTTCTGCCCTGAATTGTCAGACAAATACACAGCAGAGTCAGCATCAACAAAATGCGTTTTGCAAACATCTATCAGCTCCCTTTTTCAACTTTTTTAAGTAGCATAAATTTCTTCTTACCTTATCCTGCAGTTTATAAATTTTGTCAAGTAAATGCTCGTTGCCAAGTCGTCTCAAACGCAGAAAAGGGAATTGACTACATCAAAGTGATTTTTGCTAATGCTACTTAAGTTGCCCTTCCGCTTTTGCCGAACCCCGAAGCGTGATAATTCACCTAATTCCTGCCTACCTATCTACGGTAGTAATGTAGTGGCGCCTCTTGGGATTTTCCTGAACATCACCACCGCATCTCCACCATAGCTATCTAAGCAAGATGCAATTATAAAAAGAGATTGGAATCTTATTAATTTAGAAGCCCTTAATAGCGGTAATTCTTCTTCCTTACGGGCTTATGTACTTATTTGAATCTATTTAGCGTCGAGGGGAGCTATAATAAAGTGCCGGAGCTCAAATCCCGTTAAAGTATCTGAACTCCGGCAAAAAAGGGTTGTTAGTAGCTATAAGTTAACGAAATCTTGGAGGCAAGACCATTGCCATTACCACCGATAAAATCAGGTCCATTATGCAGAAAATCCTTTTCCAATACAGTATCAATAGTGAATCTCCCAAAGTTAAAACCTAAACCCAAATTCATTACAAACTCGGAATCGTAAGAAGAATCTTCCTCAATTTCGTCCTCACCCTCATCATCCTTTACTGAATAGAATACATAATTCTGACGAGCGCCCACGCGAGCTGTTAGCCAAGGAAGGATACTTGATTCCAGTGCCAAATTATATTCCGGAACATAGGTGTAGTTATAAGTTAATTCTGCTGATACATCTGACCCTGCAACGGAACCTTTTTTATGATCAGAAACAAAACGAATTGGCTTAAACCCAAAGATGATAGTGTTTACATCGTTTATTTTATAATTAAGTCCTGCTCCTGCTTCAATCATAAAATCAGTCCCATCAATCTTTCTCTCTACAGGATTGTCGTCCATATCTGCAATATCGGTTTTCTTGCTGCTGAGATTGAAATAACCGTTAATTATATACATAAGGTCAAGATCATTAGTTTGCTTAAAATAATATCTTCCGGCAAGGTCTAATCCCAGAAGATAGAATTCATCTTTGAATTTCTTATATACCGGGGAATCATTTTCTGCAGAGCCCCCTGCATATTTAATTTTTAAGCCAGCATCATACAAATCGGTTGATATACCTCCGCTAAGATCAAAATAGCATGCACTGGATTTTCTTTTTACATCAGGATCATCAGCAATATCATCCTTATTGTTATCTATAGCCATCCCAAAGCCAATGCCGTATTTCTCTTGTAAACCGAGATAGAACTGAATTTTTTTGCTGATATCCAAATCACCTAATCGGTATAAGCTATGAGAAAGCGTATCATATAGATAATTATCAACATTTAAATTCGTGGCAGTATTTAGGTAAACTCCTCCTACATAATTTTGGTAAGGCATATTGGCACCCAAAGTCCAGTTCGTTTCTGTTCCAGGAGTAGGTAATTCACCAATAACTACAGTTTTGTAACGATGAATAGCACCCGGATACACTGAAATTTCGGAATTATCCTTAATATAGCCATAAGGAAATCCCAACCCAGCCATTCTGCTTTCAGTGGCAAAGAGTGTTCCAACTATTAAAACAAAAGCTGGAATTAAGAAGAACATTAGCTTGTGTCTCATTTTTACCTCACTTTTATTTTAGGGCAGTTCCCTGCCCATTATCATCAAATTATGTGTAAAACTGTTTACTGCTAACTATCCATCAGGTACAGCAACTGTTTTTCTATCTGGTCATTAAAGATCAAACTTCATATTATTACAACTTAATCTATTTTATCACTTCTGTCAAATAATTTCTTTTCTTCCCTACTCTGAATACGAAAAATGCTAAGAAAGATATTGACGAAATTGCCACTTGTCAGAGAAAATACTTCTTAACCAAAAAGATAGTTAAGTTATGGAGAATAAATGCAAATAAACGGACAACAATACCTTTCCGTTTGGTATGAAAATGCCAAGGTGAAAATGATAGACCAGAATAAATTACCGTTGGAATTCCGGATTGTGGAATACAGTAATTATCTGGAAATATGTTCTGCCATCAGAGAAATGACAGTGCGCGGAGCTCCTGCCATTGGAGCTGCCGGAGCTTATGGAATGGCTTTGGCGGCTCAAAATGCTCCCGATGAAAAATTTCGGGCTTATTTAAGAACAGCAAGAGATGAATTAACTTCCACTCGCCCTACTGCTATTGACCTCTGTAATGGTGTAAATTATGTTTATGAAAATGCACTTAAGTTCATTCCGGATTATGAACATTCGCGCTTAGTTGCAGTTTTTGCAGCAAGGGAATTTGCTAAGAAAAGTGTTGATGATTGCTATCAGATAAGTAAAATAGGCAGTGAAATAGTTCCTAAAGGTGCCCGAATTTTAACTCATTGTAATGCAGGTGCCTTAGCTACTGTAGATTGGGGAACTGCTTTGGGGGTAATTAGAATGGCTCATCGGCAACATAAAGATATTTTTGTTTATGTAAGTGAAACGCGTCCCCGTTTTCAAGGAGCTCGTTTAACTGCCTTTGAGCTTGCCCAAGAAGATATTCCTCATTCAATAATAACAGATAACGCAGGTGGTTTTTATTTCTGGAAAAAGGAAATTGACTTGGTGATTACCGGTGCGGATAGAATCTGTCTGAATGGCGACATTGCCAATAAAATAGGCACTTACGAAAAAGCAGTTTTGGCAAAAGAGCACAAAGTGCCATTTTATGTAGCTGCGCCTTTTAGTACTTTTGATTTATCTTGTAAAGAGGGCTCGGATATTCCGATTGAATTTCGTGATGAAGATGAAATAAAATGTATAAACAGCAACTATCTTGCCAATCCTTATTCACCAGCATTAAATCCTTCTTTTGATATAACTCCGGCAAAATTTATAACCGGAATCATCACTCCCAAAGGTATTTTCAAACCAAAAGATGCAGCCAGGCAGGTTCAGGTATGATTTTTGACCTCGTTTTGGAAAATGGCACCATCATTACAATGGATAGCCAAAACCAGATTCTGGAAAATCATTGTATAGCGATAAAAGATGGAATGATCCAGGCAATTTTCCCTGTTGACAGCTTAACCTATGAAACTGCGGAAAAAATAGATGCCAGTAACTGTATAATTATTCCGGGATTAATAAATATGCATTCACATCTGCCGATGACTTATTTTCGCGGTCTGGCTGATGACCTACCCTTAAATATTTGGCTGCAACAATATATCTGGCCATTGGAAGCAAAACTGATTAACCCGCAATTTGTTTATGATGCTACTTTGCATAGTGCTGCAGAAATGATTAAAAATGGAATCAGCACTGCCAATGATATGTATTTTTGTATGAATTCCATAGCCGATGCCTGCTCTAAAGTCGGTTTGCGTGTTTTTATTAGTGAAGCATTGATTGATAATGAACAAACGGGTAATGACGGAACCAACGCTATCGGTAAAAGAATTATTGAACTAAAAGAGGAATATAAAGATAATCCGCTGATAGATTTTACTTTAGCTCCGCATTCCATTTATGCCTGCAGTGAAAATACCTTAAAAAATTGCGCTAAAGTTGCCGGTGAAAATGATTTTATTGTGCATACCCATTTATCTGAAACTGCGGAAGAGGTGGAAAACTGCCTTAAAGAACATAAATTAAGCCCAGTGGAATATCTGCAAAAAATTGGTCTCTTGGATGTTCAAGGTATTTTTGCCCATGGAGTTTGGATTAACGAAAAAGAGATGGATATCCTTGCTGAAAAAGGAAATAGCAGTATTGCCATCTGCACGGAAAGCAATTTGAAATTATCCTCTGGTTTTGCCCCTATAAAAAAGTATCAGGAAAAAGGCATAAACATCTGTTTAGGAACCGATGGTGTAGCCAGTAACAATAATCTGGACCTGCTGGTTGAAATGTCCGTAACTGCGAAACTGCATAAGGCACTAAATAATGACCCTACTCTGTTGCCAGCTAAGGATGCCTTTGCTTTAGTAACAATAAATGCAGCTAAGGCATTGGGAAAAGAAAAAGAGCTCGGTTCACTGGAAATAGGAAAAATTGCCGATCTGGCTGTTGTTTCTTTACAGGAATTGGAAAACAATCCTCTCTACAATCCTTATTCTCTTCTGGTGTATGCTATTAACCATAATAGCATTCGAGATATGATTATTCAAGGGAAAATAGTGATGCGCAATCGCCAACTGCTTTTTGTGGATGAACAGCACATCCTGGAAAAAGCCAATTACTACAAGAAAATGATTTTGAAGCCATTATAATAATGAAATCTATAAAAAATCGCCGCTCTCAACACGAATATTATATTGTCCAAACTCTGGAAGCAGGTATAGTTTTAAAAGGTACGGAAATAAAATCCATCCGTGCCGGAAAAGTGAATTTTAAAGATAGCTATGCAAAAATTGAAGACGGAGAATGTTGGTTACATAATTTGCATATAAGCCCTTGGGAAAAAGCCGCTTACTTCAATCACGAAGCTGAACGGAAAAGAAAATTACTGCTGCATAAACACGAAATAAAACGCTTGCGTTCTAAAGTGGAAGAACAAGGTATGACTCTTATTCCCTTGGAACTTTTGATCAACGAAGGAGGACTCTGTAAAGTGATTCTTGCCCTCGCCAAAGGTAAAAAAGAATATGATAAACGAGATGCTATGCGGAAAAAAGACCTGGAAAGAAACCAGGAAGGTTGATATCCCTCTCAACCCAAAAAGTATATTTTTACAGTTACTTATAAGTAATAGGGAACTTAATAACTCGATGGAAAATGGAACGATGAAGACATCGTTCTGCCCCTCTTCCCATTAAAGGAGGCAATATGAAAGAACAGAATTTGCAAACGGAAATCCATTTAAACCAGATCACTTTTTTTCTTAACGGCAAACAAATTACTGAAGATGTCCCTGCCGGAATTTCCACTTTAGATTGGTTGCACGCAAAAAAACAAATGTTCGGGACAAAATGCAGTTGTAATGAAGGTGATTGTGGTGCTTGCACAGTGGTCATTGCCTATCCTTTTGAAGGCATAATTACTTATAGGGCAATAAATTCCTGTCTTTATCCCGCAGCCAAATTACACGGGAAACACTTAATTACGATTGAAGGTTTAGGTACTCCGGAAAATTTACATCCTATCCAACAGACGCTGCTAAAATATCATTCTCTTCAATGCGGATATTGTACCCCCGGTTTTGTGATGAGTTTGTTTGCTCTTTTAGCTATGAATTCGCATCCCGATCAGGAAACAATTTTGGCTGCTTTGGAAGGAAACCTATGTAGATGTGGAACTTATAATAGTATTTTAAAAGCAGCACAAGAACTTAGCGCTAAATTTTCCCCTTCGGAAATTGTTCCTGAATGGTGTAGAAACACAGAACAGGATTTATATAGCTTTAACGAGACAGATACTATGTTCTTTACTAAAACAGATATCCCACAACAGGTTAATTGCTATCTCTTTCCTAAAACTATGAAGCAGCTTTTTGATTTTTATGCTGAGCATCCTGATGCTAATTTTATTGCTGGCGGAACAGATATAATGGTGCAAAAAAACATCGACCGCAAGGTTTTTCCGGTGCTAATAGATATAACTAACCTACCGGAACTAAACCGTTTATATCTTCGCCAGGATGGATTGCATATTGGCTCTGCAGTTACTTACCAACAACTTTATGAATCCGGTATTGTAAAGACAGATTATCCGGTTTTGCATAAACTGCTTGCTCAGATTGCTTCTCAGCAAATACGCAATTTGGGAACTTTGGGTGGAAATATTGCCAATGCTTCTCCCGTGGGTGATACACTTCCCCTTTTATTGGTTTTAGATGCTTCCCTCTGGTTGCAATCAGATTTGGAAATTAGGCAGATTCCTTTAAATGACTTCTTTGTCAGTTATCGAAAAACGGCTCTAAACAAGGGAGAAATAATAAAAGAAATTATTATTCCACCAGTTAAAAGCAACAGCTATATAAAGTTCACTAAAACTTCCAAGAGCAAAAGTGTGGATATATCTTCTGTAATTACTGCAGTTAAAATTGAGTATAACGAAGATATTATTATAAATGCTGCTTTAGCTTTGGGAGGGGTTTCCGCTCTGCCAATGCTTAGCCAAAAATTTACAGAACTACTAACCGGTAAAAAACTTAGCACCATAAATATAGATTCCGTTATTAGCGAAGTGGAAAAAGAATTTGAGCCCTTAACAGATATACGCGGAACTGCTCTCTACCGTAAAAAACTAATCCAAAATCATATTTTGCTTTATTTTCAGGAACTGCAAAAGGAGGAAAAATGAATTCTGCTGTTTTTCATCTTTCTGGTCCCTTGCATTTATGTGGAAAATCACATTTTATTGCTGATGAACCACCTTTACAGGGTCAACTTTATGCCAAATTTTTATTTTCGCCGGTAGCGCATGCTCAAATTTCTAACTTGGATATTTCTGCAGCGGAAAAAATACCCGGTGTAATAAAAATTATCACAGCTGATTCCATCCCCGGTGAAAATCAAATTGGAACGGTAGTAAAAGACGAGCCCCTCTTTCCTGAGACGGAAATTATGTATGTTGGCCAACCCATAGCTATGGTGCTTGCGGAAAATGAATACCTGGCAGAACTGGCAGTTAAAAAGATAGTGCTAAAATATAAGGAATTGCCCGCTATTTTTGATCCCGAAGAGGCATATAAAGAAAAGCAGGGATATATTCAGGAACGCATAATTGCCAGAGGTGATGTAGAGACAGCTTTAAAAAATGCCCCTTTCACTTTATCGGGGAAAACCGAAACCAGTGGCCAGGAACATTTTTATTTGGAAAGCCAACGCTGTCTTGCCGTTCCAATGGAAAACAGCAGAATAATTTTACATACTGCCACTCAAAGCACTATGGAAGTTCAAGAAATTGCTTCCCGCATTTTAGGGATTCCGGTAAATGATGTAATTATAGAAGTTCCGCGTTTGGGAGGTGCCTTTGGTGGAAAAGAACGCGGAGCTACAATTTGGGCTTGTATGGCTGCTTTAGGAGCTTTTTTAACACAAAAACCGGTTCTGGTAAAACTTACGCGTGATGAGGATATGCACCTAACCGGTAAAAGACATCCCTTCACTTCTCTGTGGAAAGTGGGTTTTGATGAACACGGCAAAATTCTGGCTTACGATATATTGCTTTTAGCCAACGGAGGTGCCTACACAGATCTATCCATCGCTATTTTGGAAAGAGCGATGTTTCATAGTGAAAATGCTTACTATATACCCAATATCAAAATAAAAGGGTTTGCCTGTAAAACAAATCTGCCGCCCAATACGGCTTTTAGAGGTTTTGGAGCTCCTCAGGGAATCTTCGTAATAGAAAATATCTTAGCTAAAATAGCGGAACAGTTAAAAATAGACCCGCTGGAAATTCGCCTCCAAAATGCTTATCAAAATGGAGATAAAACTCCTTACGGACAGGAAATATCCGATTGCCGTTTAACTGATCTTTTTAATATTTTGGCAGAAAAAACAAACTACTTAGCGCTGAAACAAGCCGTGGAAGTTTTCAATAAAAACAACACCCGCTTTAAACGCGGCATTGGCATCATTCCTGTAAAATTTGGTATTTCTTTCACAACGACTTTGCTAAATCAGGGCTCGGCTTTGGTTTGGGTATATATTGATGGCAGCGTTTCCGTTTCTACCGGGGGAGTGGAAATGGGACAGGAACTTTCTACTAAAGTGGCAATTGTGGTTGCTAAAGTATTAGGAATTCCAGTTCATCAAATTAGGGTGGAAAGCAGTAACAGTCAAAGAATTGGCAATGCGTCTCCTACGGCTGCTTCTACTGGAAGTGACATTAATGGTAACGCTGCCCGGATTGCGGCTGAAAAAATAAAAATGGCTTTGACTGAGTGTGCGGTTAAGCTACTGAAACAAAAACATCAGCTGAATGTTTCTCCCGAGGATATTGTTTTTAAGGAAGGCAAGGTCTTCTACAAAGAAAATCCCGACGCCTGCGTGAACTTTGAGGAATTAGTCCGTTTTGCTCACTCGGAAAGAGTTCCCTTGGCAGCTTATGGCTATTATAAGACACCCGCTTTGTGGTTTGATAGGGATAAAGGCAGCGGCAATCCTTTTCACTATTTTGTGTGGGGAGTTGCCTTAGCGGAAGTGGAAATGGATACACTTTTGGGCGAACATAAGATCATCAAACTTACGGTTATGCACGAAAACGGACAAACTTTGAATGAGGAAATAGACCGCGGACAAATTGAAGGTGCCATAATGCAAGGCATTGGTTGGTGCACAATGGAAGATCTGAAATGGAATGAAAAAGGGGTTTACCTAAGTGCCAATCCTTCCACTTACAAAATTCCCGGAATTCGCAATCTGCCAGAAGAACTGGAAATAGAAATGATACCCTCTGCTACTGAAGAGGCAAGTGTTTTTGGCTCCAAAGGAATTGGGGAACCACCTTTAATTTACGGGCTTTCTGTGTTTTTTGCTTTGCAGGCAGCGGCAAAAGAAGCAAAAAAAGATGCGGAACTGAGTTTTCCGGCTACTCCGGAATCTGTTTTGCAATGCCTGGATGGTTTATACCCGATAGGTTAACCTCCTGGCTAACCTCAACAGTGTGTTTTTTAGCATTATTGCAAACCAGCATAAAGCAATAAACATAAAAAACGCATTTTAAGCTCTCTGGTAACTTTCTTGCAGCTGCCTTAGTAAATTTGTATCTTACAATCTTGCTTTAATCGTGGCTATATATTCCTTCCAGAGCGGATAAGAAAAGCTCTCTGCATATTTCTCCACCACCGTCTTATCCACAGCAAGAATCCGTTGTTTCAATTCTACAGGTATTTCTTCCCATTGCTTATCATAAGACAAGCGGGAGATTATCTCAATCTCATCGGTAGAATCATCTTCTTCCAGATAATCCAGAATATATTCATAGCAACGGACATCATACTCAGTAACCATCTTATTATCTCCTTTTATTATGGGTGGCAAGGTAAAAAGTAACCCCCTTATTTTCTATCAGATGCATATATTTAGCAGAGCTTCAGCGAGCTTTGACTACACAAAAAACTACTGACATTGTTTTTTTAGCTCAACTTATTTTATAATAAATCATGAGAGGTACAATAACTTTTGCAGTGCAACATTCTTTTTTATTATTCGATTTTCCCTAAGATAAAGAATGCCTCTTCAATAAGGTTATGAAAGGATTTCACACTACTTTCCCCAGTATGTCTGTGGTAGGGAATAAGAAAATGAGTTGCCTGAACTTTTCAGGCGGATGATAATTTCTTAACCTGATTATAGATGCAGAACCTTTTTCACTGCCTGATTATTACCGCTTTGCACATTTATGATATATATGCCGGCTGGGGACTTTTTACCTTGCAGATCTAATCCATTCCACAGGATTTTACTATCTCCGGAGGTCATTATTTGGGTATTTTTATAGAGTAGCTGTCCCTTCATATTATAGACGGAAGTGGTTAGCGGCGTTGATTTTTTTGTAGAAATAGTAATAGCTATCTCAGAGACGAAAGGATTGGGATAGACAGCATTGATATATAGTTCTGGAATTGATAAATAAACATCATCGGAAACAGCATCTCCGCCCCAAATTTTGCCAACAAATTCTGGATGATCCACATAAGGATTGCGGTTATTTTGATAATTATAAACACCAATATTACGAGTTAGTTCTGCATTATCCGGAGGATCAAAACTATGCCAAATAAGCAAAGTAGGTAGCATATTCACATTTTGCTGAATTAAGCTTTCTCCATTATAACGCGTGTAAAAATAAAGCAAAGCACGGGCAATATTACCTTTAAATTCGTCTGCTGGCTCAAAGACCATTCTATTTTGTGCATTATTACCTCGGTAACTTTGCCGAGGGGTGTAACTATAATAAACATTGGCAGTATTATGATTGGCAACTACATCAAAAGGATAATTTCCCCGAGAACTATTTACTACCGAATTAGTGATAAATAAATGATGGAGGTCAGATTTCTTTTTAGCAGTATCGGTTCCATTAAACCAGCTTTGGGCATAGGTATGTTCCGTGTTGGGATTGCTGCTGCCATTATAATTGTAGCCAACATTATATTCCTGTCCTGTATAAACACAGGTTACATAGCCCCCAAAATTATCCAAGGTCTGAAAGAGAACTTCTTTGGATTCATTGTAGCTGGTATTGGTGTTATTGGAGATTAAACTTCGCAAACCATAAAAGAGATTATCACCGGTCAGGTTAATAACGCTGTCATAATAATCGGCATTAAGATATAGAGAAATACTGAACAGCAGTATAAGTAAGAGGATTTTAGTATTATTCTTAAACATTGTAACCTTATTTTAGCAATATAATTTGGAGTTAGGATTTTCTTCCGTGCTGGCAAACAGTTCATTTTCAATCAATTCAATTAGCAGATGAATAACGATTGTATGAATTTCTTGAATGCGGGCTGTGTTGTTGGAAGGAACGATTATTTCATAATCACAAAGCCCCTTCAATTTGCCACCTTCCTTTCCCAGCAGAGCAGCAGTAAAACAATTCTTTTTTTCTGCCGCGGCAATTGCATTTATAATATTGAGGGAATTTCCGCTGGTAGAAATTCCCAAAAGTAAATCCCCGCTTTCACCATACGCTTCAACGCCTCTGGCAAAAACATTTTCCCAGCCATAATCATTAGCCACACAACTTAAATACCCAGGATCGCTTAAAGCAATGGCAGGAAGGGCTTGACGGTCATGCTGAAAACGGCCTGAAAGCTCTTCGGCAAAATGAATGGCATCACACATTGAACCACCATTCCCACAGGCAATCAGTTTTCCTTTCTTGCTTAAAACGGCAGCCATTTGTTTTGCCAGGGCTTCAATCTGGCTTAGGAATGTTTCCCTGTTTAGCACTTCGGAAATAAGTTCCTGTGCACTTTTAAAGGTATCGATAATTATCGTATGCAAATTAAGCGCTCCTTATAAACTTTCTTTTACTTCAACCTTGGTTTTCAGTTCCTGCTCTTCAATTTCATCAATTTCTTTCAAGGTTTGATTGATCAGCCGTACTCTTTCTTTATAGGGTAGAAAAGCACTCTTGAAACCGTTTAAAATAAGATACTTAACCGTTGGATAATCCAAGCCAAGTTCATTAATTGCCAACATATATTCATCGGTTACAGTGGTATTGCTTATCGTTCTATTATCGGTATTGATAGTTACCCGCAAGCCATAATCAATATAAAAATCAAGAGGATGGCTACGGATATCGGGAACTGCCCTAGTATGCAGATTGCTGGTTAAACAAATTTCCAAAGGTATCCGGTGGTCGTTAACATAATTTAAGAGATCTCCATCTTCCACCAGACGCGTTCCATGCCCAATTCTATGAGTTCCGCAATAATGCAATGCCTGATGAATACTCTCCGGTCCGTATGCTTCACCCGCATGGATAGTGATATTTAAGTTATTATGCAAAGCCAGATCAAATGCTTCTTTATGGTCTTTGGCAGGATGTTTATATTCACCTCCTGCCAGGTCAAAACCGATAACGCCTTTATTTTTAAAGGCAACTGCTAACTCAGCAAGTTTTAGAGAAGTTGTCGGATCCATATTTCTGATGCCGCAAATTATCACACCGGTCTTAATCCCGAAATCCCTTTCTCCTTCTTTTAGACCGTCTATAACTGCTTGGGAAATTTCCGTTAGTTTTAATCCCTGATCCGTATGTAAAATAGGAGAATAACGCACTTCCATATAGCGCACATTTTCAGCTACGGCATCTTCTGCCAATTCATAAGCTGCTCGTTTTAGTCCTTCTTCATTTTGCAAAACGAGATTCACGATAGGAAAAGCGCGTAAGTAATCATCCAAACTGGTCGTCTGCTCCCCGCAAACCAATAGTTTACGCAGTTCGATCGGATCCATAGTCGGAAGCTTTATCTTATACTTTTTTGCCAAATCAATTATGGTATCAATCCGGACACTGCCATCTAAATGGACATGTAAATCCGTCTTGGGTAGCTTCTTAATGAATTCTTTTGTCATCTTTATTTTCATTTCTTCTTCCTCTTTCTTGTTTAACAGACATAATATTTAATAAAAGCCAAATGTCAAATAGTTTTTATGTTATACAGGCTTAGTAAATTAGGCAAGGGGATTTATAGCTTAAAATTGCAAGATAATTTTCACTCTCTAACGGCTATTTAATTTTATCCATATCACAAAGAAATTTGCCATAACTAACAGGGCATTTTATCGATAAGGTTTTAGAACTTGAGTTCCGGGCAAGAGCGTAGCGCCAATCTTCCGGTTTGTCATTAAACTGGCTAACTACTCTTTTCAAGACATTCTTTGGATAATTACTGTTAGGGTCTTCTTTTTTCCCCCAAAGCGATTCCGGTTCTTTAGGAAGATAGGGTTTAGAAGGTTTTTTCCCAAAAACTCTTAAAAAGGCATTTTCATCTGCCACCAGCCAAGATTCTATCATTGCTTTGGGAATCATTGGAATACCGATTACTTTATTCTGATAGCCGGAAAAACCTTCAGTGATATCTTTATAAATGTCCTCAAAGGTGTTTTTATCACAATCAACATAGCATATTGCTACCTTATAAGAATGTAACATAGCGTATATTCCAAGTTTTCTTGCTTTTACGGAATGACCTTTCAACGATTTTACTTTCTGAATCTTGGGCAAATCATTTTTTTCTATGCCATCAATCTGCAGCTTTTTTGTAGAAGCATTTTTTATATAGGCAATGGCGGGACCATCTATCCACTGAGAAGTTTCATAATCTCTTTTCCCTACATCAGTAGAACCTTCACCACAGACGATAACTTTAATTGTCATTCGGTTCTAATAATTCCTTTTCAGTAAGATTAATCCAGATTTCCCCCGGGCTCATATAATCCAGAAAGGTCTTGATTTTTTTTGTGTTAAAAACTTTCTTTGCTTTGATTCTGCCATCATTGTCACGGTAAACATAGATAATATCTTCCGGCTTAAAATCATCCAGCATTAAAGAACTATGGGTGCTAAGCAATAATTGATGTTTGGTTTGAGAAGTAAA
Organism: Cloacimonetes bacterium UBA5835; assembly: GCA_002432865.1. Classification (GTDB taxonomy): domain Bacteria; phylum Cloacimonadota; class Cloacimonadia; order Cloacimonadales; family Cloacimonadaceae; genus Cloacimonas. The sequence continues at coordinate 22,462 of DJGX01000022.1, read as the reverse complement.
TTCATAAAGAAGTTCTACTATTTTTGTAGTGATATAAGGGTTTAGTCCATTCTCAATTTCATCCAGCATCAGCAAACCCAAATCGTATTGTGTATTCAGAAGAGCAACAAAAGCCAGGATACGCAAAGTGCCGTCACTTATATGATAGGGTCGCACTTTAATATCATTGGAGCCGAATTTTTCGTTTATAAATAACTCTACCCAACCTGGAGTCCCTTTTGTATAAGCATCAATGGAATCCATACTATTTAAAATTGAATGCACAATTTTGGTGTAATCTTCTTTTTGCTGAGGATTCATCTGTTTTATAAAAGCAGCCAGTTGTTTTCCCCCGATACCGATATCCTCTGTAGTTCCTCTACTTGATCTACGCATATTTTCTGCTGCTAGAGTTTCAAAATTTGTTGTATGTTTAAGGAATTCTTTCAGCAGGCAAATATCTTTATTACCAGCGAAATCAATAATTTTTAGCCCCGAAGAACCCAAGGACAAATAAAATTCTGATTCTTGATTTTTTGCTTTCTGATCATGAAATGCTTCATAAATCACAATCCCATCTCTATAGGTGTATAAAGGAATAGCGTTTTCAAAAAGCTTTTGCTGTTTATCTATGTTACAATATGCTTTATTCCATTTGCCATTTACCTTTAAAATGCTTTCCTTAGTTAGATTAACACTGGTAGCAGAAATGAGCTTAAATTCTATCTGCCAGATAAGAAGAAAGGGGTTCCCGTTTTCTTCAAACTCAAAAAGTGCATTATAGGAAAGCAATGAACTTTTGGATATTTGGGATTTAATATCGGAGACCTTCCAATTTTTATCCTTTAAATATTCCGATACATCTCGGGAAACGCAATTTGCCAATAAATCCAATGCTTGCAGAATAGTGGTTTTTCCGGAAGAGTTGATACCAATTAAAACATTTATCTTATCAAGGTTTAAGGTGAGATCGGTAATACCTTTAAAGCCCTTTATTGTTACTTGTTTGAGCATCTCTACCTCCAAAGGCAGTTAATTAATTAATCTTTAAGCAATGATGTTATATTCTCTGATAGTGTCAAGGTATAATTCGTAATCTATATATCATTCAGATAAGTTTTCTATTTGGTTTGTGGTTTTAAAATGCAGTTTGGCAACTTCGCCCAAGCGTTTTTCCCCATATTTGTTAATATATTCCCGCGCGGTTTTAATAACGGTTCCATTTGCTCCCAAGGGGAAATTTAGCTGATAGAATTCACGCATTGCAGCAAAACTTTCCAAAAATTGATAGCGAGCAATAATAGAAGCAGCAGCCACCGCAGGATCAACTTCCGCGCCGGTTCTTTCTATACAAGGAAGAGGAAACTTTTTTTCTTTTAGGGATCTCCACACTTTTTGAGAAATGCTGAATTGATCCACCAGCGCACCTTCACTTTCCGGATGGTTTTTTTGCACATTTATAATAGCTGTAGAATGAAGCCAGGCAAGCAAATCATCCAACGATTTTCTTTGTAGTTTGAATTTAGCAATCAGTTCATTATATTTTTCCGGTTTTAAAACTATGCAATTGATGCAATTGGCATAATTTTTGTAGAGGTGTTTGGCGATTCTATAGATAGCGTCGGTTTTTAGCTTTTTGCTATCCATCACGCCGATATTTTTAAATTCCTTTTCCTGTTTTTTGTCAAAGGCAAAGGCACACACAATCAGCGGACCGAAATAATCGCCTTTACCACATTCATCACTACCGATCCAGGCATTCCAATTATGCATCGGAGGCATTTTAATATCCAGTTCTTCCTGAAAACTACACAAGTCCGATAGCAATTTTTTTAGCGGATTATTCAACCCCATAGGGATAGTAGAAATTCCCTTTTTTTGTGAATAGTATATGTTTAGGATGCTTTTATAATTGTGGCGGGATACTCTTAACTGCACTCCATAATCAATTTCTTGCTGTTCATCTATGGAAATACCAGCTTTTTGCAGTTCCGGAAGCAGGTGGGAAAGGTATATTTCAATTTCTTTATGCATCAATTCATAGAAATAGCCAGAATTTCTCCAACAGTATATAAAGAACCGCAAGTAATTAAAATATCATCTGGTTTGCATTCTTTTACAGCCAGAGCATAAGCTTCGGCAACTGTTGGAACTGTTTTATAGGGGACATTGTGTTTTTTTACTTCTTCCACCTGTTCTTCAATACTAGCTGCGCGTTCCGATTGGTTTTTAGTAATATAGATAAATTCAGCTTTGCTACAGAATAGGGAAATCATATCAGGATAATCTTTATCTCGCAAAATAGAAACAAGGAATTTTAACTTACGGTTTGGGAATAACCTATCCAAAGTCCGCAGCAGAGATTTAGCGCCATGTACATTATGGGCTCCATCAGTTATTACTAACGGTTTTTGAGAAAGAACCTGCAACCTACCTTTCCAGTTTATCTGTTTTAATGCCGAGCGAATTATCTCTTCAGAAATAGGTATATCCCTTTTTTCAGCATATAAGAGAAAAGCGGTTAAAGCAGTTCCAACATTTACTACTTGATGTTCTCCGATTAAATTTGCCTGTAGATTCTCAAATTCGTATTTGCCAAAACTATAGTTAAAGCTAATTCCGTCCAAAGAATCCGACAGTGTTTCAGTGTTCCAATCGCGTCCAAAACGAAAGACAGGTGCCTGTTTTGCCATTGCCACACCTTCAACTATAGATCGAGGAGATTCTTCCATATCACCTATTATCAGAGGTATCCCTTTTTTTATTATTCCTGCTTTTTCAGCCGCAATAATTTCCAGAGTTCCGCCAAGAGTCTTTATATGGTCTAAACCAATATTAGTAATTACCGAAATATCGGGAGTAAAGAGATTGGTAGCATCCAATCTGCCTCCTAAGCCAACTTCAATAATAGCTACCTCTACATTTTGTTTACTAAACATTGCAAAAGCAAGGGCAGTTGTTATTTCGAAGAACGAAGCATCCCATTTTTTAAACAAGGTCTCATAACGACGGAAGGTGCTTAAAATAGTTGTAAAAGGTAGTTCACTACCATTAATTCTAAATCTTTCGCTATAGTTGATCAGATGGGGAGAAGTATTAAGTGCAGTTTTCAATCCACTTGCTAAGCAGAGTGCTTCCAAAGTTGCACAAACACTTCCTTTCCCATTAGTGCCTCCGATATGAAAACCATTTAAATAGCGTTCGGGATCTTCCATATCAGAAAGCAAACCTGTCATTCTGTTCAATTCCAATTTTACATTACCAGAATAGCGTTTATAGATATGATCAAGAAATTCTTTATAGAGCATTTGGTTCTTCTCATTTTTTATATTTTTATGCTGCTTACTACAAAAACAGTTCAAACGGCATCACGATTAATGATGCTGTTTGAACTAACCGAAAAATAGCTTTTAGATAATGCGTTATTGACTAACGCTGAATTTATCAGGAAAAAGAATAGCTCTTAAAGCAGTTGTATTCGCTTTCCTTTTGACAAAAGCATCGGGATCAGTTTTCCAAATTTGTATATATTTTTCTATCAATTCAACTTTTTTTGCCCCATTTGAGCCGGTTTCAGTATCAATATAATCGATATCATCAATGATATAATTCTGTAGCTGAGTGGGATCCATATTTTCATAGAAAGCTTTGGGAATTATGTGTTTTGGGAATTTCACAAGGTTGGGGCAATATACGATAACACCATAGTTGTGTTTTATTTCGGTACCAATTTGTTCAGCGACATATTTTCCGTAAACAGTATAATCATTTTTTTGGCGACTGGTTTCGGGGCAATACAAATTAGAAGAAAGATAAGTATGTTTTGGATCTTGTGCTTTAGGGGTTTTGGTAAGTAAAGAAAGATCACCATTAAAATCTGTATTTGTATCACGCATATAATCAGTAGTTGCTACCCAGATTTGTTTCATATTATTGATACAATCTTCCTGATTTTTTTCTTTATCCAGATTAAAGAAATTTGGCAATGCCAAGATAAACACCAAGGCAATGAATAGGATTATACTTAAGACAGTATAAAACGAGATTCCGTTTTGATTACGCAGCATAAATCACTCCTGAAATGAATTATAGAAATATGATTTTTATCAAGGGCTATTCTCGTCAAGTTTTATTTTTAGGATAGAGGATTTTATTAATGTAATTATAGGTCTCAGGTATATCTGAAAAGAGGTGTCGATAGTCCTTATCTTTTTCTATCTGATGAGAACTAATCCGACGATTTACATTGCTTTCACCCCAATTATAAGCCGCCAAAGTTAAGCTCCAGTTATCATTATATCTCTTTTTTAAATAATTAAGATACTTAGCTGCCAACTTCAGATTGTATAACGGTAAAAACAGATAACCTCTTTTATGTTCCTTATGAATGTAAAAAGCGGTGGATTCTTTAATTTGACCAAGACCAATAGCTTGAGCATCGGAGATGGCAAAACTACGAAACGAACTTTCAGTTTTAATTAATCGGTAAAAAATTACTGGATTCAGACCATAATAAATAGCTACGCCGATAGTAGTCAACCTCAAAGAGATTGGATTATAAACCAGAATCAATAACAGAAACAACACCAGAAAGATACTGATAATCCTTCTCGTATTGTCTTTTTTCCTTTTTTTATGTTTCACTTGCTATCTATACTGCTTATCTGGCTACATTTCTGTTTCGCCGCAATCCATTCCTGTATTTTTAATGTTAATATAGGTTTTGTTAATAGGTAGTTATCCCATTTTTTTCTTAAATTCGTTCAATTTCAAAATGTGTCTGATTTCTTCGTTAATTATTTTTCGTAAAGCATTATGGGTTTTGGGATCACTGATATTATCGGATAGAGTATGAAAATAGAGAAGTGTATCCTTTTCGAAAGTGATTGCATTATTAATTATCTCTCTTGCATCTTTTGAATTTGCAACAAGTTGCAGAGCAGAGGATTCGCTGTTAAAAATACGGCTATCAACAATAGCTTTTAAGTATTCAGCAATTAATTCCCAATCGATAGATAGTTTCAATACTTCTAAATCGATTTCATCTCGCAAAGCCAAAAAAGTGTTTTCATGCGTTAGTTCTTCATCCCGCAAATAGGTTAATAACTCTTTGGAGGCCTCATCAAGGTCACTGCGTTTTATGGCTTCATTATAAAATGCATAGCCATTTCTTTCAATCTGCACCGCCATTTCGATTACTTCATTAACAGAATATACTGCCATTTTTTCCTCCTATGGAATACGATTTTTTTATAATATATCTCGCTATGAAAAAAAGTCAAGGAAAAAGTGTAAAAGCACCTTGGAAGGATAGGATATTACAGAAATAGAGATTTAAGTACAGAGTATAATTTTCTACCTACGCTAAATGTAGTTCCAAAACTGAAATTATGTTTCAAGAAAGCCAATAAGCTAATCTTTAATTTTCTGTACTATTCCTTCTCCGCAGTTTCTGCAAATTTCAAAAGCGGAACGATCTTTCAATATCGCCTTTCGCATATTTTGCATTGCCTTTCCAAACCATAATTCCGAAAAACTGTTCTTTTCCATATTGCCAATTTGGATAGTTCCATTTTTATCGTAGCAACAAATATTCATTTCACCGTTCCAATTTATAACTGGTTGAGTCCATAACCGCCTACAGCGATTTTTCAGCTTAGTTTTCAGGATGAAATTATCTCCGTTTTTCTGATAGCGACTATATTTCGAGTTATTGGGCAGAAAGGCTTGGTCTTCGCCATTGTATATTTGGGCAGTTTTAAATTCCAATTTATCTACTTTCAGTTCTTTTGCCAGATGTTTCACTTTCTCCAGCTCATTTTCATTGTGTTTCATAATTATAAATTGCCAAACAAGATAGGGTGTTTTACTATGCAATTTTTCTTTACAGCGAACCAATGCCTGCATATTTTTGAGGACAAGTTCAAAATCTCCATTTACGCGATAGTTATTATATGTTTCTTCCGTTATTCCATCCATAGAAATAATAATTTTATTTAGTCCGCTTTTTACTATCCTTTCAATATCCAGTTCCAAACTGGCATTAGTAGATGTCATCGTATAAAATTGATGTTTTGAGGCAATCTTTAGCATTTCATAAAAATCAGGATTTATAAAGGGCTCGCCCTGATTCCACAAAATCAGCATTCCAATTTTATCCTGAACATCTTTACAGATTTTTTTAAAAAGTGCCAAAGACATCATTCCTTTGGGACGATTCAATGTCCCATTCCCAGTTAAACACAAAGGACAGCGTAAATTACAAATATTCGTTGGCTCCAACATTAAAGCAGGCGGGTAAAAATTAACCACAGGTTTATGAATAGCAAGCGACAAAAGATAGTCACATCCTATTCCACAGGCCTGCCATAAACGCTGTTTTGGCAAAAAAGCCTTCGCTAGTAAATAATTATCTTTATTCATATTTTTGCTTTTTTCATATATGGCTTTTGCGTCAAGAGAAAAGAGGGAACTCAGAATATAAATGTTTTTGTAATATAACAATTATGCCCAAAAACAGATAGAAAAGTGCTTAGATCACAGAGTTTAAAGCGAAGAGCATTGAATTTATTTACTGTTTTTTCTTACTTCTTGCTTAATAAGCTGCGGTAGCGATGCGGTGCTGTACCTAGGTATTTTCCCCATCAGCATCGCCACAACCCCACGCTAGCTTATAAGCAAGAAATAGCCCAGCTTCGTACCCTCAAGCATTATTTATGCCCCTATTAACATTTGGCAGAATAGCATTTTAGCCGGAAAAACAGATTGATGCTTACCCTCCTTTTTTCTTTATTTTGTTATGTTTGCTTTATTAGTGTTAAAAATAGCTTGCCAATTTTAAAGCGGCAAAAATTATAGTAAAAATGGAATAGTTCAGACAAGATAGAGCTATATAAAAGGGAAGATATTAGCTGATAAGGTGTTAACAATATGGAACTTAGATGAAAAGAGGAAGTGTATTGTTGCATAGGTTTTATATTTTATCTTCTATATAGGCTTAGAATTGGGATTGATTTATACAAGAGGAATAAGAGTGTAAGTGAGATGATTGTTGATATCAGGTTTTTTTCAAATATAGAGAAGGAGACAGCTAAATGAAAGTTAAAGTTTTATTTATGCTTACCTTATTGATAGCGTCGCTTTGTGCAGCTATTGATTTTACTTATGTAGATATGGAAAATTATGGTTCGGGGGTTTCGAGAATCGTTGTAGGATTTTATGGCACAGGTAATTATGAGGTTATACCCAATAGCGATTATGTGGAAGTGAAGATAGATAACAATAATCCCTCAAAAGTAAATATCAGCTATGAAGGTGGTAATATCGTCCGAAGCATTGTGCAAAGAAACAATAGTATTCGAATTTCTGTTTCTCCTACATTTCGATTGGAAAGGATGGTTTTGGAAGATCCTTTTCGTTTAGTTTTGGATATCATTGTTGCTAAGCCCAATCGTCAGCAAAAGCTTGATATAGCAGAATTTTACACTTCCTGTGGAAAGCTGAATAGTGCTGATAAAATTTATGTGGAGCTAAACCGTGATTATCCCAATGATGGTGAAGTTTTGTATAAATGGGCATTATTATTGGAACAAAGAGGCAGCAATCGCTTGAAAGCTATAGTAGCAAAAATACCCAAAAACTCAGCTTATTATTCTGCAGGACAGGATATTTTGAATAGGGTGTATGGAAGAAAAGCAGCTGCCAGGACCTCTTCAGAAAAAGCTGCACCCCAAGAAAAACCTAAATCAGTTGAAGAACCTAAGCCAATTGAGCCCCTAAAAGCTAATAAGGAAATCCCCCCTGCTGTAGAAACAGAACAAACTGTGCAGTCAGAATCTTTAGTTGCCACTCCTCCCTTGCCACAAGATATACAGGAAGCTCCTCTTCCTTCAGGATCAGAAGAAAGCAAATTATCCTTTTTTGAAAAGAATCCCTTGCTAATAGTGTTTTTTGTGTTACTTCTGCTATTAATTATCATTATTTTTATTTTTATCCATAGTGGCAAAAAGAAACCCAAACCTGTTGTGTTTGCTCCTCCCGAAAATAGAAAAGAAGGCGAAGCTCTGGATACAGAAACTCTATGTCGGATGGTAAGTCGTTTATTAATTAACGGTTGGACAAATAAACAAATTGCCAAAGAACTAAAACTTCCGGAAGAAGAAGTAGAACGCTTAGTAAAGCTTAGTCATCAAGGAAATTACATCTAAAATATGCCTGCCAAAATTTGTGTTATAGTGTTATTACTCTGGTGTTCATTGTTACCTGCTATGCGTTTTATTCCTAATTCTGCTTTTAATCCTGAAGTACAAAACAGTTTGAAACCGAGTTTACTTAGCTATCCTCAATCCGCAAAAGATGATAGTATCTCTACCTATGGTAATGGATTACATATACCTCTTGTCCCTATTCCTCGTTTTACTGATGCCATAATGGATTTTTTTCGCTTAGGAAAAGCAAACCATTCTCTGATGAGTTATCAAAGCAACGATCGTAAATTTAAAGCGGATATGAATGTTACTGCAGGTTTGGAGCCAGTGAAAAAAGATGATATCTGCAGCTTTCTTTATGGTGGTATATATTTAGAATCGCAATATGGAGAACACTTTGAGCTGAATACTAACTGGTGGAATGGCATTTTTTTGGGTGATCAAAAAACTGCAGAAACTTCCTGGCTGGTTGATGGCTACTATAATTATAGCAATAACAAACTGAATATAGATAATCTTAGCGGAGATATCAGCTACAATGCCAATAATTTAACCCTGGCTTTAGGGCGGGGGAAATTCCCTGTGGGCAATGCAATTAGCGGTAGTATAATTCTAAATGACGAAGTGAATGATTACGGCTATATATTAGCAGAAGCTAGATCTGGATTGTTCAGCATTTCTTTTATGCATGCATCTTTAATGGCAGATAGCACTTATAACATATATAACAATCCTTATTACAACAGCAAAAACTATCCCGATAAGTATTTAGCGCTGCATCAATTTGGCTTTCAGCCCTACTCAAATTTGAACTTTTTCTTAGGTGAAGAAATTATATACGGAAACCGCTCGCTGGATATTAATTATTTTTTGCCTGTTGCCTTTTGGCGCGCAATTGAACATAATCTTTGGGATAGAGATAATGTAATGATTTATGCAGGAGGTTCATATCGTCCTATTCAGTCGCTTTTCTTTTATACTCAAGTTCTTATAGATGAATTTAGTTTCAGTGAACTGGGTAGTGACTGGTGGGGAAATAAATATGCGCTGCAAGGAGGAATAAAATGGAAAACTCCCTTTGCTTTACCAGAAAGTCCTTTTGCAGATATAACTACAGAACTAACTGCTATCCGTCCCTTCACTTATACTCACTATTTAAATCATACAATGTTCTCTACTGATGGTAAACCTCTTGGCTATCCGAAAGGTTCAAACATTGCAGATTTTTCCTGTTTACTACGCTTACCATATAGAAATATTCTGCTTTGGCAGGGAAGTGTATCTTATAGCAAACAGGGAAGTTTTGGCAGTGACTGGAGTGAAGATTATCATAATGCTTTTCCAGATTCAGAAGCAATGGATAATGGAACGGCTTCCTGGTTTCAAGGAACAAAAACTAATACTATCACCTTAAAAAGTAATGTGCTTATAGATGTTTTTGCACATCACCGTTTGCTTTTTGGTTGGGAAGGCTGTCACAACGATGATTGGCAAAATACTCTATATTCCGCTTGGCAATTAATCTTTTAGGACAAATATTATGCATAAAGTAGACCGTCTGGAATTTCCAAAACGCTATAAACTGAAACAAGTTGTTTTGGTTGTAGTTATTATCTTAGTTATTTGGGGCATTTTTATCCAACGCTCGGGTTTAAAAAAAACGGCTTCAGAAATACAGATAAGTGATATCAGCATCAGCCGTTATGGCACTCAATTCATCGAGCTGGAATACACCCTTGCCAATACCGGCAAAAAAGATCAAGAAATTGCTTTAATGGCAAAAGTTTGGGATGCCAATGGTGAAGAACTTGCCAGTGCTCTTTATAGCATTAAAATTAAGGCAAATAGTAAAAGTAGAAGATCAAAAATGTTGGATAAATTGAACCGAGCTTTAAAAGAAGGGGAAAGACCCTATAAAGCAGAGATATCATTATATACCAGACATATACCATAAAAGAGTGCGGGAGTTCAAAGTTCA
>DJGX01000022.1:0-12216 GCA_002432865.1 Cloacimonetes bacterium UBA5835 | reverse complement strand
TCAAAGTGCAGGAGTTCAAAGTTATAGATCAGTAAACTAAATAGCAATAATAAAGAGAGCTGATAATTGGATATGAAATGGAATAAAAAACCTGATTATCTGTGCCAATAGGTTCTATCCGTGAAATCTATATTTTAAAACTAAATCTGTGTTATCTGTGAAATCTGTGAGAGAAGAGAACGAATATTAAAATGGAGAAAAGATGGAGGCAAATAGCAAAGCCCCTGCTCCTTTTGTTTTGCCTGTTATTTTTTGGATAATCGGCATAATCCTTGCCAAAATTATCCAGATTAATATCCTCTTTCTTCTCATTTTAGCCAGCGGACTATTAATTTTAGGGGTTTTTTGTAAGAAAATACGCTTAATCCTGCTGATCATTCTATTTTTAGTTTTAGGAATGCTGCGTTTTTCTATTGTAAAAAAAGAAAGCTCTCCGCTCGCCTTGATTCTACAAGAAAATGAACATCTTCAACAGGAAATTTGTTTTACTGTAACAAATGTTTTCTCTGTGGAAGAAATGCGCTATGCTGTTGAGCTTGATTCCCTTGCCGGTTTCCCTTTGCAAGATAATATTATTCTCTCTTGTAGTGAAAAAATTCTTCCAGGCAAGTCTTACTGTTTGCTGGCAGAAATTTATCCTCTTGTGCGTGATCCGATTTTGGATATTTATCCCAATCGTTATTCCGCTATTGGTTATCAGCTTGGCAAAGCTAAATCTATTGATGCTAAAGATGTTAGAGATTATCTTGGTAGATTGCGATATAAACTGCTAAGTTCTTTAGAGATTAAATTGGGTGATCAAGCGGATTGGGCAAAAGCGTTACTCTTTGGAGAATCGGGTTTGAAACAGGAATATATAAACCAGCTAACGGAAGCTGGGATAATTCACTTGGTAGTAGTTAGCGGAATGCATATCTGGTTGATATATATGATAATAGTATCCTTTTTCAGGATATTTTTTAGGCGTGAGCTGGCAGAATTTCTTTTCCTGCCGTCAATTTTGTTATATGCAAGTTTAAACAATTGGGCTCCTTCCGTAACTCGTTCCATAATAATGATATCTATTGTTATTTTGGCACGTTGGTTGCAAAGCCCTGTTTCCGGAGCTCAAACAATGGCTCTATCTATATTTATCATCACTTTGCTCAGCCCTATGCAATTATTCAATATTGGACTTCAGCTGTCCTATATATCGATATTAGTTATTTTTTACGGTTTACCCCATTTTCGACTGTTCGCACAGAATAAAATATTGAACAATTCTGTTTATAAAATGCTGGAGAATATCAAAGAAGGGATATTACTTTCAACTCTGATATCAATAGCCATCACTCCCTTCACTCTCTATTATTTTGGCACAGCCTCTCTAAATGGTATAATTGGCAACATAATAGGCATTCCTCTTATGAGTATTATGCTACCTCTTTCTATGTTAGTGTTAATCTCTCCACAAGGATGGTATATAACCAAGCTATTTGTCCTTTGTTATAAAGCCCTTAATTCACTTTGGATAAGCTGGATCCAATTTTGCCATACTTTACCCTTCTCTTTATCTGCCAATTACTTATCGCTATATCAGGCTCTGGCTTTGGCAATTGTAATCCTGTGGTGTTTTTTGCTTATTCGCAGTAAATATAAAACAGCTCTTAAAACATTAATTCCTGCTTCTTTACTGGTGATGGGCTTTATGCTGATTCCCAATATTAATAAACAAGATGCAAGTATTTATGTTTTTAATTGCGGAATGGGTGATTGCACGCTAATCCGTTTTCAAGATGGTAAAACTATGCTGATTGATACAGGTGGAGGAAAAAACTTTGGAACTCCTGAAGCATTTGTAAATGAGGTAGATTACCAACAGGAAAGCTGGCTAAGCAAAAATCTGCTACCTTGGCTGGGGAAAAAAGGCATTAATAGAATTGACTATCTTATTCTCACGCATTTACATAACGATCACTGTGGGGGGTTGATAACATTGCTGAATCATAAAAAAATTGGGCATATTTTTGTTAGCGATGAAAGCGTGGAACAAGATTTCTGGAACTATGCCCAAAAGCAAAAATACTTTGGCTCCGCTAAAATTCATACGATTAACGATACCTGCTCTTTCTTTATAGACAAGGCAAGATTGAAATTTCTGCATCCCGATAAAAATTATCTACCTCACAATGAAAATAATGCTTCGCTGGTTTGCCGTCTGGATACAAAAAAGGAAAGCATCCTTTTCACTGGAGATATTGAAAGCGAAGCAGAATTTTATTTGGTTGATAACTATGCTAAAGAACTGAAAGCAAACTATTTAAAAATCCCTCATCACGGTTCAAGAAGTTCAAGCTCCACTGAATTCTTAGAAGCTGTTTCTCCTCAAGAAGTATGGATAACTGCTCCTCGCAAAAATATTTATCGTTTTCCGCATCCGGATACTATGCAACGCATACAGAAACAACAGGCGAAGATTCTGTTAACCGGTAATGGCACCATTAGAAAAATAGGCATCCCTGCAAAAGAATGATGTAACTAAGCTATAACATATTGTCTTATAGCTAGAAAACAAGAGTATATGCAGCTGGTTGGAAAAATTGACTAAAAAATGAACTTGACACAAACTTAAAAGATGAAAATAAGTAGTTAAGAATAGAATGTAAGTAACGAAGGATATTAGATGCCCTCAAACAAGCTGAGAAACGAGTTGGAATTTTATACCAAGATTTGGGACTCAACTAATAAGTAAAATTTGGCAAGAGGGTAATAAGCAATGATATTATTAGTAGTAGCATAATAAAAAAAGAAGACATAGGAAAATGGCAAGAATACAATCTACAGGTAAATGTTGTTTTTGCTCAAGTACTTTTAATAAGTCAGCAATGACAAGGCACTTGAAATCCTGTAAGGAAAGAGAAGCAAAATGGAAGTCATCTTTGGAGAACAATGAAAAACATCGTACAAAGTTTTTTCATTTGTTGGTGGAGGGAAGATACTTGCCTGAATACTGGATGCATCTTTTAGTAAAAGCAAATATAACTCTGGACAAGTTAGATACTTATCTAAGGGACATTTGGTTGGAATGTTGCGGACACCTAAGTGCCTTTACCATTGAGGATAGAACATACACCTTTACACCGTTTGGGGAGTATGAAGAAAAAAGTATGAGAATTAAGTTGAATGAGGTTCTTTCTCCAGGAATGAAATTTTATTACGAATACGATTTTGGAACTACAACTCATCTTACTTTGAAGGTTATATCCGAAATTGAACTAAACGCCAAAGGCAAATTTATTCGGATTATGGCAAGAAATGATCCTCCTGAGAGAAACTGTGTAGTATGTGGAAAACCTGCTACTCAAGTTTGTGTTCATTGTATTAGGGAAGGTATGGGTTGGCTTTGTGATGAATGTGCTCCCAAACATAAGTGTGGAGAAGATATGTTGTTACCGGTAGTTAATTCTCCCCGGGTTGGAAAGTGTGGTTATACAGGCGATTAATAGTTAACAGCCCATAAATATCACAACTAATTAACTATAGGCGTAAACCTCTGGTTGGAGTGCTGTAAATGCATTTTTAAACCGGAGGGGTGTTCATTTTATTGAGTCTGTGTTCTAATAAAATAATCGGAAAACCATAGTATACAAAATGATTCTCAGCAAATACAACAGGCATTATATCAATATGGACCTTGTTGAATAAGCTATCGCCAATGGTTGATGGGAAGTAATAATAATCGTCTTATCGCTAAAAAGGTGAAAGATTAAATCCATAACGCATTTAGCATTATCAATATCAAGATTGGCTATTGGCTCATCAAGAAGAATGACATCTGGATTACATAATACTAATCTTGCTATCGCTACTCTTTGTTTTTCACCTCCCGATAACAATTCTCCTCCCTCTCCCATAGTGTTGAACAAGTAACTTGAACTTGCGTAGTGCTGCATATTTACTTGAGACAATGCTGTTATTACATCCTCAATGGACTTGTCTGGAACCCCATAACGAACATTATCTATCAAAGGGATATTATACATAATATTGTTCTGAGTCAAGTAGCCAATCTTAGACCTAAGGTAGCTTGTGTCATATTCGCTTATGTCTATTCCGTTAAATTTTATTCTTCCTTTCTGAGGTGAAATTAATCTTACAATTAGGTTTAGCACAGTTGTTTTACCTTTACCGCTTTCACCTACAATTGAAACCTTCTCTCCTCGCCTCACTTTAAAGCTCAACGAGTTTATTACATTGGGGATAGAATCGGTTGCACCATAACTGAAAGTTACATCATCAAATTCTATAGCCGTTTGTGTCTCCAAACCAGCATAATTTGCTGTAGGGATATTGTCATTAACAATGATATCTTTATTCCTCTCAGTTTCAAGCAATGTGTTCTCTAATCTTTTATATGATACTAAAGACATTGCTATGCTGTTATAGAACCTTGCAATGTTAATAAATGGTGTATAAAAACGACCTAAATATTGAATAAAAACTAACAATTCGCCAACGCTAAGAACCTGCTGTTGAACTCTCAATATACCTACATATAGTAACCCTATTTTGACAATAATATAAACTCCATTAGTTAGCGGGAAAAGTGCAAGCGTTGCTTTCATACTTTTTACTGCTTGGTGGAAATACTTGGAGAGCAAAATAGAATATTGCTCCTCTTCTTTTTTCTCCTGAGCAAATAGTTTTACAAGCAGAAAACCTTTAATTCTGTTAATTGTTGTAGAGGTTAGATTGGACAAGTGTTCCCGTAAAAGCGTAGATATCTTAATTTGCTTATTTCCTATGCTGAAACTATTAAAAATAACTATTGGAATCGGGATTAGCATTAGTATTGAAAGTTCTGCTGATATTCTAAAGCATATAAACACCATTATAAAAACACTGATTAGATCAATTAGCAAACCATTAATAGGGCTAACGATTAAATTCCTCACATTTTCTACATCCGACAGTAGGTGTAAGGTCGTTTCACCAGATGTGAGAGTGTTAAGATAGGTATAGTTACTTCTTATTAGGTTAGAAAATAGCTTCTTTCTAATATCAAATGATATTCTCTCTCCGTTATAAGTTACGCAATATCCTCTTATTATTGAAACAAATAACGAGAACAATGATAGCAATAGATACAAAATAATTAATTGTGTTATTAGCGGAAGATTGGTGAGTTGTGTAATGATCTTGACGAATGGGTATATGATGTATTTTGTAAGTTCCGCACTACCAGATGAAATAGTATCAATTAGCATTCCAAACACTTGTTGGGGCAACACTGAGATTATCGCCTCAATAAGTACTAACAAGATAACAACAAAAGTAAAAGGCCGAAAAATGATTTTTTTTAACATAACTAATGCTGGGTTATGCTATACTATTTATTTGATGGGTGGTATTATAGGAATGGTAATTGATTCGCGGTAACAGGAATCATCATCTTTGTATTGATTGCAATCAGGGACAGCCATAACAATTTCTACTAATTCGACTGATGGACTTTCGAAAGGGTTCATATATTCTCCTAATTATTCTTTAATTATAGCCCGGCAATATCCTATCTTTGCTATACTACCTATATATTCATCAACAAAATCCTTCCTAAATAGTTCGTTTATCTTTAATAATCATCTACATAAATTTGTCAACCAAAATTGGAGGGATCCGTGAAAGGGAAAAGAAGTTCTTGACATAGAAATCAAAATAATAAGACTTATTTTTTTTAAGATTTGTGTATAAAGAGTCACCGAAAATTGCAAATCGGATCACTGAAAATTGCAAATCGGGGGAAAGTGGTTTTTTTGAGCTCTCTTTTTTGTTCATTTAGGTCACCGAAAATTGCAAATCGATCACTGAAAATTGCAAATTGGATTTTGGGTAGGGCTTTGACTGATGTAATACCAGCATAAAAAATATCGTGGGGAGCACCGGGCGGTGTCCCCACGACTCGGAGGGCATTCTATGTAGGGTCTGTAGGCTACATGCAAGGTGAGATTTGACTGGATTTCTGTCAATAAAGATTCTTGTACATTCTTTATCATATTGAGCGGAAAGGACTTGACCAAGGTTGCGAGAGGTGTGCAGTAGACCCATAAATTATCAGTCGGGTAACCGAGAAGGAGATCAAGATGACCAGACTAAACAAGAATCGCAAAGAGCAGGCAGTTGAAGAGATTATCGAATCCCAGTCCGGATTATGCGAATATCCCTTCGATAAAGACTTCCACTATGATAACTGGTGGAATCAGTTCCGAGGCCCCTGGCTCAAGTCGGAAACAATGACCGATGAGCAGATAAGGATAAAAGCAGACGATGCTTGGGAATGCGGAGACTACAAAGAGATGATCAACCTGATGGCTGAGCTGAGCTGCAGACTCGAAAAGAAGTAAGCGAGAGCTAGTCTATCACACTTAACCCGGCGATGCCGGGTTTCTCTCTTGGGCATCATTTAGCTAGGGCAAGGAGCTTATAGAACGGATCAGTGGCAGTATAGACCTGGCTGATCCCGATCATGATTGTCACCAGGTTCCCCTCAATCTTGGCATCTGCTATGTAGAGGAAGGCATCGCACTGGTTGGTTAGGATGATATGCGGAAGCTCTTGATACTCTTTATCCAGTACATGGGTGATCACCTTGTCTTCGCTCAGCTTTGCCGGGCTAGCCTGGCTAGCCTGGCTGTTATCTCCCACTCCCTTATCCTGATCCTGAATCTCGTATTGTAGCTTGGATAGGGAAAAGAGTCCGTTTTGCAGGTGTTCTGTGCCAATGGCTTCATTGGCTATCTTGCTTCCCTTGACCACTCCATCCAGGATGTGATTGCCGTAGATACAGTCGTTCTGCAGACCGCGGGCATCAAGCTTGCCGATGGTACAGGTCTTGCCACCGAAGGCTCCATTGGGATTGCCACGGTTGTCCCAGATCTCATAGAACCCGCAATCGGCTTCAGTTTCGATCAGGCATTCATAGTAGCCTGAGTTCTCGGTTTCAATGAGTCGGATTCCACTCTGCCAGTCTGCTCCGGGTCTGAGTAAGCGGGCATCCACTCCAGACTCGGGCTTTCGCTCTCCATTTTCTACTGTGTAATAGCTGATTCCATATTTGAACATTGTTTCTCCTCTGTATTTATGGTTTTCTGTATTTATGGCTAACTCGAGGTGATATTATCGCCATCGTCTTCAATGATGATGATCCCAAAGTCGATATAGCCGGGACTGCCTATGTATCTGGATTCAAGTGAGAACTTGACCTTCTCCGGGTACTCGTGCAGATCGTCCGGACACTTGGGGAACTGGGATACTGTGACCGGGAACTGGCTCTTGATTTCATTGTAGGCGGTGTATTCCAGATAGAGCCGACCCGAGGCAGTTATGAAGCCCATCATGATATAATACTCATCAGGATTGAGGGTTGCCTGCAGATCGAAACTATCCTATCTGTATTCATCTCTCTGATGCAGGATGGTAGGATCAAAGGCATTCTTCTCGATGGAGGTATTTTATAGCCTTGGCGCAGTAAAATGCACTGTTCTTGGAAAATTACAATGTAGAAGACCTTTGCGTAATTGTTCCAAGCTGACACGACAAAGCAGAGATCGGAAAGTTATCCACAACTTCAGGATATTTTTCACAAGAATTGAGGGAGAAACGCCAATTATCCTGCTGTTTCGTACCAAACCCAACCAATATTGCCCTTTTTCAAACCCAATTCACAGAATCTGGACGCACCTCTCCTATGCAGGACTTAGAGAAAGAATTTTCATTGCCCGTTTGATGTTGTAGGCCAGGCACCTCATGTAGAGATAGCAAGTCGTTTTCTCCAGCCCCAGGTATCTTGACCTCGACCAGCCATAGCTTCGCTTCAGCGAGCCAAAGGTACGCTCGATGACGTAGCGATGCTGAGAAATAGCCTTGTTGCGTTGTTTGTTGGCATCATCTTCGGCTTCATTCCGCTTGCGTTTGTGCATGATCTTATCCACCAGATTATTGTTTCTGAGCAGTTCCTTATTGGCTTCGCTGTGATAACCCTTATCGGCATGAATGATGTCTCCCTCCTCAAGAGCTGTGTTGAAGATCAAGTACGGAAACATCACTGTGTCATGCACATTGGCAGGAGTGACGATGATGTTCTCCACGATTCCATTGGAGTCAGTCAATACGTGCCCCTTGTAGCCATAGGTCGATTGATTCCCCTTCTTCATCCAATGGGCATCTTGATCGACTGACTCCTCAACTGTCACATCTGTTGCTTCAAAGGTGGGAGTTGATTCTTCTGACTGTGCCTCATCGCCAGTTGGCTCTGTCTCTATGTAAACCTTCTTACGAGGGCGGGCCTGCGAGGTGATCAGGGTCGCATCAACCATCTTGCCTTTCTTGACCTCCAAACCCATCTCGTGAAATTCGCCCATGATTCCCTCAAACACGGTCTTATACAAGCCGGACTTTGTCAAACGGTCGCGCCAACGACTGATTGTCGAATGATCAGGGGTTCTCTCGGTTATGCTGAAGTCACAGAAGTTCATGAACAGAAGATTGGTGCGAAGATAGAACTCCATCTCAGGATCGGAAAGATCATACCAGCCCTGTAGCAACATCACCCTAAACATCTTAACTGGATCATAGGAATCTCTGCCGGCAACCTTGGTCCGCTGAGGATCAAGCGGCTCCAGATACTTCTTTACCTTGTCCCAGTTTACCATCTCCTTGAACTCAAGCAAAAAGTGCTCTATCTGGCTCAGTCGGTTCTGAATGTCGTAGTCTGTCATGGTCATCTTATCTTGGCGCATGGTTAATCTCCTGTTCTTGATAAGATGACAATATATGTGGCTATCTAATTTGTCAAGAATTAATTACAGCTTTGCATAATTGGTCTTTCCGAGCAGAACACTACTCTTCCCTAGGTTTGGCACTACCTATGTGCAAAGGTCTTTACAAGTGAAAATGAAACCGGAGCTTAAGCGGCTCCGGTTGTTTTTTGGGGATAAAAAATGAGGGGAACAGCAAGGTGTTCCCCCCCCCCCACAAGTATTTTTACAGATTAATCGAAAAGGCCAGCCGCAGGCTTCTCAGGAAGTGGGTGTTCCACAGTTCCGCATTATCTGTGTCAAACATAGCCAGCAGGTCGATCTGCAGGTTTTTATTGGCCTTGTAGCCAATACCGTAGCTAAAGCTATTGTCTGAAGTACTGGTCTTTGTGGAGCTGTTCTCTTTCAGCGAGGTATTATCTTCGATCCAACTATCAGCTATCCCATCTGGAGTGTATTCTACTATCAGAGTGGGCTCTATGAGCGTGGGATTGTATCTATATTTGGATATCGTGGTGGTGTGCGAGAATACCGAGCCAAAGCGCATAGCCCACTTGGCATTGGAGGTGAACCAATATTCCAAGCCCACGGGTACTCTAACCGTGTGAGTATAATTCTCTCCGGTTACATCGCCGCTGGATTTGGAGATTTCTTTTTGGGCGGTCACCCATTCTCCGGTGAAGGCATGGTAGGTGGTATCCAGATAGGCAGTGTAGTAATCGTAGGTGCCATCCAGCTTTTCCGACATGTGATTATAGGCGATTCCCAAGCCAAAGAAAGTGCTGGAATTGAGAGGCATATTCAGGCGGGACATCAATCCCAGTTCCATGCCTGATTCATCACCATCGATATCGAAGATATCTTCATAGATGTTTCGTTCCAGGGCAATGGGTGAGTATTGATTGCTATAGTCACGCATCCGGCTTTCGCAATCATTGCTGATCATTCCCACTGATATCGCAGCGGCGAGGTATCCTGAATGCGCATGATCCTCATTGGGAACAAGGGTATAGCGCACTCTTCCGGCCAGACGATTGGCCATTTGGTCGCTGGCATATTTATGCGTGGAACTGGCTTCATCTCTGAGGAAGCTGCTGTTTATAGAGTTATGTTCTTTGTACAATACCTCATTGTTGCTATCTTGATCCAGATTGCCCAGGTCGAGGCTATAATATCCGCTCAGTTCCCATTTTTCGCCACGATGGGAATAGGCTAATTGGTTACGCAGAGTGGAACTATCTGTGGTTTGCTTGAAATCTCCGGTTAAGGCACTATCTTCATCATATGCATTCACCAGAGGGTCCATATCCGGCAGGGCTTCCATTTGATATATCCCTTCGTAGGACGGATCACCGTAGTCAAAATATAGCATATCTTGATGGCAATAGCTATTTTCAGAGGAATCTTTCACATACCCCAGCTTATATCCCAGGACATTGTTTTCTCCAAGCGGATAGGACAATACCAGCGAGAGATTGGAGTTCTTATCCAGTTCCATGTTTCTGAATTTCTGGTAGTAATTCACATAGTTGTCGTAGAGATTATTGCCGTTGGTATCGATATAACCCTGCCAGTCGTATTCAGCCTGACCAATGGTGGATACATAAATATCGTCATATGGATCTGCATAGAAATCAAACGGCAAGGGGTTCTCAGTGTCGTGATATTTGAATAGCAGCGCCGCCTTCAGGTTTGTGATAAAGGTTTTGTCGGTGCTGCCACCTAGCAGCAGGTAGTTTTCGCTGCTATCTTTGAACAATTGATCTTCAGAAGAGTAATTGCTAAGCCCTGTGAAGAACCTGATTCCCTTCAGGTAGCTAAGGTCCAGGGGATCAAAGGCATATTCCACATCCCCGTCCAGGGCTCCACCGGTGGAAAGATAGCGAAAGGAATTGAATTCCTGTCCGGCTAAACAGATCGCCATTCCCAATAGAATCAATATTACTATGCTCTTTTTCATTTTGCACTCCTTCCGGCCAAGCTTTTTGCTCCGCTTTTTCCATCCAGATTCACCACGATCGGATTGGTGATGCTATCCGGCCCTGATTCATATACCACCATGCCATTATGATCGATGATTTGATAGTAATTTTCGTTACTGTAGCTTCCAGGCTGGTAATAAGAGGTGATCAAATCTCCATCCTGCACGTCGAAAGTGAATACTTCCGGACCACTTCCAGTAGCTAAAGTTATCTCATCCAATACGATATTGTCATTCACCAGCACCGTTAAGAGGCCTCCGGTCCAGCCATCTCCCCAGGTGTCATACAGGGCTATTTCCCAGCTTACATACTGAGCTTGTTCCTGGATGGTGATGCTGCGGATATTGGAAGCTGGAGATTCGGTGTCCGGATTTGTTTCGGTATCCACGGCAGTAACGTAATACTCATAGGTAGTGCCTATCATCAGGTTGCTTTGGTCAATATAGCTATGCTGAGGGATGGTTACCATTCCAATATTGTTAAAATTTACATTGCCTGCGATCCTGCGGTAGATCCGGTAGCCAGTTTCTCCATTACAGCTCTCAATCCAGTTTAGCTCCACGTTAAGATTGGGTTGCAGTTGCTGAAGTCCATACAGATAGGGCGCATTGGCCATGTTATAGTTTACGTTGATTGTCTCCGTTTCCCCGGGGTAGCAGTCTTCATAGTATCCCACTTTGTTTATCTGATAGGTGTAGGTTCCAAATTGCTGCACAGTCATATCCGTGTAGCGATACACGTGATCGTGGGTAGCGGGCAGGGATTCATTCACTTCATGCAGATAAGTTCCATTACGGAAGATTTTGAATTTTCCGGGGATATCGCTGGGATCTGTCCATTGCAGCTCCACATGGTTATCGCTGGTGACCCGGGTAAACAGCACCGGAGCTTCCAGGGATGCGGTTTTGATGGTGAGCGTATCCGCTCTGCTGAGCCCTGTTTTGATCATGGTGGCGATCGAGTACTTGTAATACTGATTTTGGTTCAACAGGGAATCGGTAATGCTGTCTTGGGTGATATCAAAAATCTCCCTTATCAGACTGTTGTTTCTGAATAACTTGTAGCATACGAAATTTGGGTCGTTACTGGCATTCCATTCAAGAGCCACGTTATCGGCTCTGATCTTGTAATTTCGGTAGCCAGGATAAAAACTGCCGCTACTATCCATCAGGGTTTCACGAACAAACATGGGTTTGGCATCTGCGTTGTCTGGCTCAAAATCGTCCAGAGACAGTAATTTGTCGTCACAAGCGGATAAAATGAACAAACAAATTAATGCCAGCCACAACAGCTTAGAATATTGCATCATTGTTCCTCCAGTAAAATTTGCTCCAGTATGCTCAGTGCTGATATCTTGTCAAGCAGAATGTGCCCATGATTTTGATGCTATCTGAAAGAGACTGTTCAAAATCCTTAAGGTCTATAAAGAGTCACTGAAATCT
>DJGX01000035.1:96227-105926 GCA_002432865.1 Cloacimonetes bacterium UBA5835 | reverse complement strand
CCCAATCAGCACCCAGATCGATCGTCTTCAGTGCGGTCTGGGGTGTTAAACCTGAATTCGAATCATCGCCTTCAGAACTTACATACAAATCGGCAAATTGCTGCTGAGTAACCGCTTCATTAATGAATGCATTGTAGGTAAACTCTTGATCAGTATCATATTGCTCTGTATAAATGCATTCTTTCAAGTAAGGGGAGTTGGCGGCTACTGTGGCTTTATCCAGATAGATGTCTATAGAATTATAAAACTGCGAAAATATTGTGATATCATTGCCACAACTGCCGGCAATATTGTTGTATATACTACACCGGTTGATAGGATCAAATTCCAGTGTTCTGGGACCATCCAGAGAATATCCCGCAAATGTTAGTGCCCCAAAGCATTTCCCCCAGTTATCAGTTATAACCGTTCCGGCAAGGTAGGCAAAGCTATGAAGCAAATAAACACCGGCTCCAGTCCACGCTTCATTGCCAATCAATCGGCAGTTAATAATATTGATGTTACTTTCCGAAACACATACAGCTCCACCTTTCCTGTCCCCCCAATTGAAGCTCGGAGTGCCAATGCCATTGGTTAGATACAAGCCCTGCAGCGTAATCTCAGAATCTTCAGTTATGTTGAAGCAACTTCCACTTTGATTGGCGTCTATCACCGTTTGTGCGATGTATGTGCTATCCGCAGTAGTGAACTCCAAGCTCCCGATGCTGAGGTTCCTGCCAATAATCTCAATATTCTCATAGTAGGTGCCGGGGTAGATGAGGATAGTATCTTGATCCGCAGCGGCATTAACTGCACTTTGAATAGATGAATATGCTTGCGAGCCATCCAAGGCGACATAGAGAGTCGCCCCACTAAGAACGAACGGCATAAGAAGCAGGACCATCAATAGAGTTTTCATATTATCCTTAATAGTCAAAATGGAAGCAAGCATCAGTTTGGATGACCGCTTCCGAATATATGGAAATAGTATTTTAGAGTGTGAATAGAAGTTGTTAATGATGCTAACCATTTAGAATTGGTATTCCACTTTTAGATACATATTCTGTTCTTCTACAGCTAATTCTCTCTCCTCATCCATTC
Organism: Cloacimonetes bacterium UBA5835; assembly: GCA_002432865.1. GTDB lineage: Bacteria > Cloacimonadota > Cloacimonadia > Cloacimonadales > Cloacimonadaceae > Cloacimonas. Next base: position 104,846 of record DJGX01000035.1, on the reverse strand, counting down.
TATATCTGCTTTCTATGGACTTATATCCGGTTATTAAATTGAAATGTTTCGTTACCATCCAGTCGATGTTAACATAATACCCTATATAGCCATTTTTGAATATCGCCGAAGATACATCTGAAGCTGGAACTATAGTATTAGTATAGTTATTAATCCTTATCCCTTGCGTAATGGATATTTTGTCAACAAACTGAGTTTTCAAATTGATGTTTGAAAAATAATACTCATTATCAAAAACATCTGTTTGCTTGGCATTATACTTGATATAGTATATACCCAATCCTAATGTAGTGTTTTGATTGATCTCAGTCCATATAGTTGGTACAAAACTGAAGTAATCTGCAGTCCTATTCTGGCTGTAGATAATACTTTTTCCGGATGTAAAACTTGCCGATGGCATTAAATATTGGTATTTGGAAGATGATAATCCGAGAGTATGAGCATAGGTTGAATGCATAATGTAGCTGAAATATTCTTCCGAATAGTCAGTGTTGTAGCTTAGGGTAAGGACATTATTAAATCCGGTGGCACTGGTAGAAAATATTAAACTCCGGTAATAGTTTGTGTCAAATTTAAGGTTATATGTTGTTGACATTGTCAATTGGGATGTAAGATAATTCAAGTAAGTATCAAAATACTTTTGATACTCAATTTGCGCTACAAGATTCGCTCTATCGGTTTCGTTGATTGAGCCCATGCTCGCAGTAAAATCACGGCTGAGGTATTCAGAACCACCCATAAGATAAAAGTGTTCACCTTGCCAGGCAATGGCTAATTTACCATAAGTCCCGACCTTGTCTGTGCTTGGTTTATGGTCAAAAGAAAAACAAAACTCTGGATTAACAAGTATATTTTTCCCTGGTCGTATGCCAGTGATCAAGTACACCAGAGAATTGTAATCAGCCCAGTCCTCAGAGCCGCGAGTATAGGCATTGAGAATCACTTGATTATTACTGACATTATTTGAATATCCGGCAGCTAACCAATAATCTCCAGAATCCATCACATCGCTATTTTCTTTATCCTTCAACGCCAGAACAGCCAAAGCGCTATTATTCTGTATTCTATTGAACTTCAATGCTATAATGGGGCTGATTATTTTTCGGGTATACCAAAAATCTGCATTTGGTGCTAATAAGTCATAGTCCTCAATGAAAAAACTGCGATTTTCTTCTATCGTTGGTGGGTACTTGCTGTTATACACATTAGATTCAGAATCAAGAGGTGTATCTGAAAAATCCGGTTGGATTGTGAGTTTGGCAGTGCTATTCTGACCTGGTTTTAAGCTGAAGTTTAACCCAGTATAATCAGCCAAATCATTTGTCTGTTCTTCTTGCAAATCATAGACCATAGTGGAGTGTAATTTAAGCTTAGGATTCCATTGATGTTCGATATGAGTTTCTATCGTTATTGGATAAAAACTTCTAAAATAATCTAATCCAATTTTTGAATCCACATAAGGATACCTATAGTAAGACATAGATTTGTAGTGTGTTCTTTTAAACATCACAGAAAACTCATAGGGTGGAGCTCCCGAGTACCGAAGATCGTTAAAAGGGATCGTTGCCTCAATAAACCATAAGTTATTATGGAGTTCCGATTTGTATTGATAGCTGCTATCCCAATTATAGTTAGATCCAAAGCTATAATCTATTGTATAATCCATTTTACACCCAAGCGGAGAAAAACCATAAACATAAGCAAGGTTTGATTCTGGTTGGGTTATAAGTTGTAAGTAAATATTATCACTGGCAGTGTTGCCATCTCTGACAGCTTCAACTCCTCTACTAAAGCTGCTATCTATTTCTGCGATTACGGCATAGTAAAGATTTTTAGAATCATAAAACAACCAATGCTTTTCCCTGAAAGGGGATGGGGAGTAGTTATCATTATTTTTACCCATACGAATGTCACCAATATCTATGCGCTGGTGTTGCCGATGATCGTTTTCGATTCTTTCGATCAAGCTCAAATATTCTATTGAAGCATCCCAAGTATTGATAGCATCTAACACGCTTGAGATTAGAGCAAGGGCAATAAATAATAGTATGATTCGCCATTCACTTCTTTTTAATAGCTTATACTCTTTTTTCACTTTTTTCTCCCATAAAGTAGATAAATATCCACCCCGCACGATGAATATTATCGATTCGGAACTTCGTAAACAATTTTAACGATAGAATCATTTAATGAACCTTTATAGACGGGAAGAGTTTGGTGCTCAATGGCTGTGCAGTCGATAACTGCACAAAACAGATTAAGACACACTACAACCAACACAATGTAAAGAATTAGTTTCTTAATTTTAACACTCCTTTGAATTTTTCTCTAATATATAAGTGTCAAAATTGAGAAAATTGAGATGCCAGAATTGAAGATATTTTACTTCAGAAGTGAAATAATTTTTTCGTAAGACCAAAGTGATTTACCTTTCTCCTTTGGTATCTGTATGTTAGCAGGAATTGGGTGGACACCGATGATTTCGTTTTTTTTGCAATTTTCTACTGAGATGTGGTTTCTCTCATTCAAGGTTATATAAAATGTGGCTATGATCGGTTGCTTTTCAGCGTTTAAATGAAATATATACAGCCGGAATCTATGGTTATCTACCATTGTAATTCCCCAATCATCTATCCTTTCTATGCCATTCATAACTTGTGTTAGCTTTGGATTTAGCTTACTATTTTGCTTGATATCCTCGCCATTACAACCAATTTTTAGAAGCTCGCGGATAAACTTCTGGATTGCGTTGTATTGATTGTAGCTAAGTATCTCGTGGCTTGCTTCCCACCCAATTGCGAGTAGTATCTTTGACCTAATATTGCGGGTGATTCTCTCTTTTCTTTTCTGTGCCACTTTTTCACTAACATTCATAGAAGACGCATATTCTTTTATACTATCGAATGATAGCATTGCACAATAATCACGATATTCCTGACTGGCGAGAATTTCCTTCTTTTTAATGGGATCCAATCCCTCTATATCTATGGTAGTTCCAGATTCCATCACATTCTGTAAAGAAGAGGTTTCCATATATAGTAAGTTGTGCAAATCTTTTTCGTTTGCTTTAAACTGGTAGTGCTTACAGATTAGATTATGCGTTACCTGTCTTAGCCAAGAATAAACATCATTGATTTTATTCTTTGATGATAATAGCTGCCTTATAGCTTCCTGTGAAATATCTTCGGATACACTATGATCTTTAGTTTTCGTAAGGCAGTATTGCAATGTCAATTTCTGATAGTAGCTAAATACATCCTCTACTGCCTTCGGGAATACGGACTTGATGTAATCTTTTGTATGCTCGTAAGGATCGGTGGAGGTTGAGCTATTCATAAAACTTACTAAAATGGAATTGGCGATATCATCAGCCAGATTAAGATAATAGAATCTCTGTAAGGTCAATTCACTGATATATCTGACGATTTCATTATATAAATTTTTGTCCATTGCGATAGAGCCGATTTCTTTCATTTTACTATCCTAAGGAGCAGTTTCACTAAGAACAATATTAAGTTCCTTAATTGATCTGTAATTTCTAATGTATAGGCAGGATAAATACATTCAACACCTCTCTTGTAAGATAGATTATATTATTGAACTAATCATACTATCTATGTAATTAGGGTCTTCCATAAAAACCACATTTTCCTGCAGATACTCATCGGGATTATAACCTCGGAGCTTGAGCTCCTGTTTAGGAGTCCCTGACAATATCCAGCAACTAAGGATGACTTTGGGATCAGTTTATTGGTGAATTTATGTGTTTTTAGAGTAGTTTTGCGTGCCATTACATTTTTCTCTTGGGGCTTTTCTTTTCCAATTGTTTCACTTCTTCAATCACTTCCACAAAGTGCTTTTCCACTTCAGTCGGATGAGTAAGCTGTTCCTGCTGCCATTTGTCATATTCCAGACGGGCTTTTTGCAGTGCCTCTTCATGAGCTACTTTACCACTATGTTTCAAGATATCCCTACCGCTCAGTTTGAGAAACTCATCCAGCTTGATAATCCAATCCTGCATCCGCATCGGTTTCCTGTTTAATGCCTGTAATTCCGCAAAGTCCAGATACATAGTGACAATCCGATTCAGGATATCCAGTTCTTGCTCATTCAGATAATTCTTGGCTATTTCGGTATCTGCCTTCCGGGGCTGATCTCCACTCCAACTGGTGAGTCCCAGATATGGTTTTTGGGCATCTGCTCTGGCATAGATGATTTCCGCTGCCGTGTGTCCATGACTTGCCCAGTGCATCTTGTTCTGGATGACCTTAAAGAAATCCCGAGAAACCTCCGCTCTGGGATCATAATCTATACTGGTGGCATATATATCCAGCACTTTACGCCAGAATATCTTTTCTGAGGAGCGGATATCCCTGATGCGGGCAAGCAACTCATCAAAGTAATTGCCACCCCCCATTTGCTTCAAGCGTTCATCATCCAAAGTAAAGCCCTTGATTATATATTCCCTTAACCTTTGGGTTGCCCATTGCCGAAAATGAGTACCTATAATACTGTTCACTCTATAACCGATGGATATTATGGCATCCAGATTGAAATGCTCTACTTTATATGTTTTCCCGTCACTTGCAGTTATTGCAAAAAATGCAACAACTGCTTCACGAGTCAATTCTCCTGTTTCAAAAATGTTCTTTAAGTGTCTGCTAATGCCTGACTTATCAATTCCAAACAGTTCTGAGAGCTCTTTTAGGGATAGCCAGACACTTTCGTTATAAATCTTCGTCTGAATCTTTGTCTTGCCATCTTTGCTTTGATAAAGTAAAAACTCGCTTTTTGCGGGCATTTTCTTTTGTTCCATCTTACACCTCCTCTGCACTCCACATCCGTTTCAAAAATTCTTCTTCAATTAGCCGAACTTTCCAGTGGATTGTGAAAAGATTAGCAACCTTGGTTTTTTGTTTCATTCGCTGAGACAGGGCTTCCATCTGATGGGGATTTAGATCAACACAGGCATCAAATAGAGCCCTACCTACTCTATTTACGCCTGCTCCTCCCATACGGCTGAGTTCGTATGCATAGTACTTTGCATGGTAGTCAGTAATCATTCGCCTGCCTATAATAACTATATTATTGTGTTATCCTATAAATCTATATGCTTTGGGATGTGAAAATGATAACAATACTACTTTTAGATTATTATCATTCTGTCAATCACAAAGTCAGTTGAGTCCTAAATATTAGTGTCCTTTTAACTCATTGTTTCTCAGGTTCTTTGAGGGCATCTAAAATCCCTCGTTATTCACTATCTATATTAAGTCAAACAACAAATTGTAATATTTTCATCTTTTCAATATATGTCAAGTTCTTTTTCATAAAAAAAATGGGATGGTAAAGTAAAAAGTATCCTCCCTTATTTTCTTTGCCTATCAGGTGCAAATATTTGTAAACCACCATAAGAGTTATCTCAGGATTAGGTTCATTGGCATTCAATTCAGATGAGAAGTTTGAAATAAAAGTGTCATAAAGTATGCTGTAAACACAACTAACTGCAAAAGAAGCGGAAACCCGCTTCCTATCCTTAAATTCTATTTCATTAGCAGCATTTTTTTAGTGACTGTTTTGCCTCCTGATACCAGACGAGTGAAATACAATCCGGAGGCAACAGAGTTTCCCTTGGCATCTTTACCTTGCCACACTATCTGGTAATTACCCTTGTTTCTATGCCCACTTATCAGAGTGTTTATCAATTGTCCTTTGGCATTGTAGATAGCCAGGTTCACTTCTCCATCAGTGGGAACACTATAACAGATCGTAGTGCTGGGATTGAAGGGATTGGGGTAGTTCTGTAAGAGGATGGTGCTTTCTGGCTGGGGGAGAAATGGATCGTCATTATCTACCCAAGGTTCAGAGCCATATTCATAGCAGCCCATGTCTATTCTATTATTCCAAATGCGAAAATTACCAGCAAGATCATAGGGTGGGAGATTAAGCCCTACTGTATCTGGTGTACCGGAATCTATACAAGGCGAGTTTGAAGCCAGACTATAATACAAAGGATTATTAGTATCCCCTCCCAAGAAAGACGGATATCCAAACATGTTGCCATCCATCCAGGTATGAGTGATATCCCCACCCAGGATAAAGAAGCTATAGCTACCACCACTAACAAGGCAGTTGTTAAATGAAACATCAGCAAAAGAGGATTCTTCAAAAGAGGACATCGCCACTTCATAAGGCGTATTTCCAGAAACAATTGTGTTATTCACTTGCGCATTACAATTCTCCAAGTTTATTCCGAATCCCGCACCTTCGGTTGTAGTGCTATTGTTGGCTATTGTACAGTTGTTAATGTTCAAGTCGCAGTTTCCGCCCTCTACACTGATAGACAAACCACTTGTCATATTCTCCCAATATTGAGAAGTATCCACGTTATCCGCTATCAAGAAATTAGATATATTGATAGTAGTATACAACGATGAAGCTCTAAACGACTTTTGTATACCTCCACTCTGGCAGAATGTATTGTATGCGTCTATGTTTGTAGGGCTTAGCCGTTGCACCCGGAAATTCGTAAAGCATCCAGTCTCATAACAATATATAAAGAATCCAATCCCCACCTGGGTATCCTCTATGATGAGATTGTTTACTGTAATATTATAACAGGATGCGATTACGAAAGCTGCTGATGTAGCCCATGAGTCTCTTATATGGATGTTCTCCACAGTAATGCTATCAGTATGACCGCTCTCATAATCATCCAAATAGAATAAATAATAATGCGTAGAGTGTCCATTAATCAAAGTCATGTTTTTAATATTCATATAGTCTTGAGCATCTTTCCCACAGATAAAGGTACCATATTGCTCAGCATCAAGTATGACATTCTCCATATCTGAACCAATCAGATTTACGTAACTCTTAGGTTGCAGAGGCAAGGCTTCACCAGTTTGATGCCAAAAATAAGATCCCGGTAAGATATGGACAGTGAGTGGGTTGTTTCCAATCGGTTGAATCTTTGCCAAAGCAAATGAAATGTTTTTCAGAGGTGATTGGGGCGAAAAACCTGTATTTGCATTACTCCCATCCGGACTGACCCAAAGATCATAGTTAACTTGTTCCATCATTGGTTGATCAATATATAGGGGTGTTTGATCTGGTAGAAAAAAGAAATACTGGTCTAAAGAGTTGATTGTTCCTTTGTTTAGATAAATTGAAGTTGGAACATTATTGAAAGCATAACTAATATCGCAACCCCGAGAAGCATTATTCAGATATATACTATTTTTGTTTTCTGCATCGAAATAGATATACAAATTGTTATAACCTAGCCCGCTCAATCCGCCGCCGGATGTTATGGCATTGTTTGCAAATATCTCATTGCCGAAGAGATATACTTGTGCACGAGAAACTCCAATACCTCCTCCAAAATAAGCTCTGTTACTAAATATTTTACAATTACACACTTTTGCTATGGATAATCCAATACCAATACCCCCTCCAATTGAGTACATATATGTATCGGGATACCAACTACTCCTGCAATTCCGAATTGTTAGACCTATTATTTGTAAAGTGTCGGAAACTCCGCTGCAATTCTTGACGATGATCCCGGTTCGTGTATCCTCTCCGTCAATAGTAGTTTGGGCAATATAAGTTGTATCACTATTTATAATATAAAAACTGCCAATAGTGATCGGTTTATTATCAATAACCACAACCCCAGTCCAAACCCCTGGTGAGATGAGCACAGTATCACCCACTGCAGCCAAATTTATTCCTGCTTGAATGGAAGTTACTTGTCCTGTTCCATCAGCTGCAACTACGATCACCCCTGCTTGTATAGAACAAGTCCACAATGCTATCCACATCAGAACTATTGCTGAATATTTATTCATAATTCTGCTCCCAACATTCTATCTACTTAAATGAACATTTATCTTACTAATGTCTTACCACTTTTCTTTAGTAAGTACTATCAGGAGGGGACTTAGCCCCACCTGATAGCTTTACCAAACTTATCTTTTCTTAGTTTAATACAATCATTTTTTTTGTCAATAGATTGTTTGGAGATTTTATCCTACAGAAGTATATGCCTTGGGCGACTTGTCTTCCATCGTCTGTTTTGCCATTCCAGATAAAAGAAGTGTTACCCTTTGAGATTTCGGTTGAGTTTATGGTTTTAACTAACTGACCTTTAAGGTTATAAATACTGATCTCAACAGCACTCTTGGCAGATGCATTGATTTTATGTAGCTGATAGGAAAAGAAAGTAAAAGGGCATTCTTATAGGTTATATATAAGTGTTTATTGCAATTAGAAGCATAGAGGTAAGGGCTTAAAAATTATGAGACAATTTCACTCTTATGACGGTATAATACAAACTTTAATAAGCACTGTTATGATAAAATTCTGATATTGCTACTTTATCGGTTCCATGCAGGAAGCCATTCATCTATCGTTCATCAGGCGTTAATCAAGCGTTAATAATTAACGCTTGATTAAGGTTAGATTATCACTTGATTGACGCTTTCTATTAAGTTGTCTGAGTCAGCTTTAAGTCAAAATCGGCATATTCTATGAGATAATTGGTGACCTTATGCAAAGATAGAGAAAAGAATGAAATGATGTGGAAGACGACAAACAACACCGATTTTAACTCAA
>DJGX01000035.1:48890-96168 GCA_002432865.1 Cloacimonetes bacterium UBA5835 | reverse complement strand
GCTTTAAGTCAAAATCGGCATATACTATGATATTATTGGTGACCTTATGCAAAGATAGAGAAAAGAATGAAATGATGTGGAAGACTACAAACAACACCGATTTTAACTCAAAGAGCGACAACAAAGAAAGCGAATGACTTTTTAAGTTGACACAAATTCTGCTTTTTCCACTTGTGTTTTATTATAAGTGAAATAGTCAAAAAAATAGAGGTATTATGCGTAAGAAATGGTGGATCATAATCGGAATAATCGTTCTGATTGTAGCGGGCTTGCTTTTTGCCAAGAGCTGCGGCAAAAAGAAACAACCGGAAAAAGTTCAGTCGACAGAAGAAGAGACCTACACTGTAAAGCGGGGCGATATATCTTCCCGGATAGAAATTACCGGTGAAGTTCAACCCAAAGCAATGGTTTCTCTGAAGTCCAAGGTGAGTGGTAAAATAGTAAAATTTTATGCTGATGAAAATGATTATGTTACCTCCGGACAGATAATTGCCGATATTGAACCGGACTATAATCAGGCAAATACATTGTTTAACACGAAAGCGATGTTGCAAAAAGCAGAAATAAACCTGAAAAATGCGCGTAAGGATTTGGCTGACAAGACTGTTCTTTTAAAGAAACAATTTATCTCGCAGGAAGAATATGATAAGGCATCCGATGCTTTACAGGCAGCCGAAATTGAATATGCTCAAGCTAGCAGTCAATATGAAATGATCCGCGATCTTGATGTTCCAGGAAAAGTTACTCATGTTTATGCCACTTCCAGCGGAGTTGTTATTGAGCGCAATATAAACGAAGGAGAAATGGTTCAATCCAGTTTAACGAGCTATGGAGAAGGCACAGTAATAATGAAAATTGCCGATTTGAACCAAATGATCATTAAAAGTAACATCAACGAAGTGGATATTTCCAAGTTCAAGCTTAGCCAAAATGCGGAAATATCGTTAGATGCTCTTCCCTATGAGAAATACGAAGGTAGAGTTGTTAGAATTGCCCCTCAAGCTATAATCGAAAATAATGCCAAGGTTTTCCCTATTGAAATCAGTATTAACACCAATGGTAAAATTGCAAAACCTGGAATGACAGCAAATGTAACTATTCTGGCAGATTCTCGTGAAAATGTTTTGGTAATACCAATTCGAGCAGTTTTTAGCAACGATAAAAATCAGGATATCGTTTATCTGGTAACAGGAAACACAACTTCTACTCCCGCAACAAAAGCCAATGATAAAGAAAAAACAAGTGCTACTCCAAATTATGTATCAACTCCCATAAAACTTGGTACTAACGATTTATTACAGGTGGAAGTGATTGAAGGGCTTAAAGAAGGAGATATAATTCTGCTGAATGAACCTGGAACCGCAAAGAATAACTTTATGATGATGTAATAATGATAAAAATTGAGAATTTAAGCCGTAATTTCGGCAATATTAAAGCTGTTGACGATATCAGCTTTTGCATTCAAGATAGAGAAATTTTGGGCTTTTTAGGGCCTAATGGAGCAGGTAAAACAACTACCCTTAGGATGATTGTGGGCTATTTACAACCCACTTCAGGAAACATAGAAATAGATGGAGAAAGCATCTTTGCCAATCCGATTAAAGCCAGTAGCCAAATTGGTTATTTACCTGAGCATAATCCGCTTTATGATGAAATGACGGTAATTGAATTATTGGCATATTTTGCTTCATTAAGAAAGCTAAAACGAGATTATTTTAAAGAGCGCTTAGATTATGTAGTTAAAAACTGTGGATTAAAAGAGGTCTTATATCAAAAGATAGGAACGCTATCCAAAGGTTATCGTCAACGCACAGGTTTAGCGCAGGCAATTTTACATAATCCACGCATATTAATTATGGATGAGCCTACTTCCGGGCTTGACCCCAATCAAATAATTGAAATTAGAGAGCTTATTCGAGAGCTTGGTAAAGAGAAAATGGTTTTGCTTTCCAGCCATATAATGCAGGAGGTTCAGGCTTTATGTGACAGGATTGTAATTATCAATAAAGGCAAAATAATTGTGGATGACACGAAAGATAATTTACCAAATTACTTGAAGAAGAGCAGATTGCTAACCTTGGAAGTTCAGGGTGATAATGTCGATTTTTCAGATTTTTTGGCAATGTATCCTTTTTTGGAAATGGAAGTGTTTTTGCAAACTGAAACTATCTGCAAAATGGGTTTTTATGAAACCTCGGAAATTGATTTGCGCAAAGAACTGGCGAGTTTTATCAGACAGAAGGGTTGGTTAATTTTGGAACTTTCTACCAGTAAATTGAGCTTGGAATCTATTTTCCATGAGCTTACGGAAGGTGAATATAGTTCTGCGAAGACAGAAGTCGCTTCCCCTGAGCAAGAAGAACAAAATGCTCATATAACTTCTATAGATGAAGAGGAGCAACAATGACAACTGTTTTCACTATTGCCAAAAAAGAATATCAAGTAGCTATGCGGTTGGTTTCTACCTATATTGTGTTTATCCTTTTTTTAGTGGTTATTGGGGTCTTTTTTTCTAATATGGTTTTCAAGATTGGACAAGCTGAGCTACGGTTTCTATTTGAGATGATCCATATAATTTTCCTATTTTATATTCCTGCAATAACGATGGGAAGCATAGCAAAAGAGAGACAGAGCGGAACTTTGGAATTATTATCCACGCTTCCGATAAAACTCTCTTCCATAATTTGGGGAAAAATTCTGGCTGCATTGTATCAGATCATAACAATTATTTTCCTCTCTTTAACTTTTTTTGTAATCATTGTGATTTTTGGTGAAGGAATAGACTACGGAGCAATAATTTGTGGATATATAGGATTAATTATGGTTGGTTTTGCTTATGCTTCCATAGGTGTTTTTGCTTCCAGTTTTCCCAGTAATCAGATTTTGGCTTTTGTTCTGGCGTTGCTAATTTCAGCTGCTTTTTATGTGTTGAAATTTGTTTTACCACTCTTACCTTTCAGGGTTCTTCCAGTTGTACAGTACTTGAGTTTTGATTATCATTTAAGTAGTTTTCTAAAGGGAGTGATCGACACGCGCGATATTCTGTTCTTTCTTGGTGTAACCGTTATTTTTGCATTACTGGCTCAATTTAATTTACAGAGCAGGAACCTGATGCAGGAGCGTTAAATGAAAAAGGCAAAAAAGATAAGCTCCATTTTATCCAACCTATTAATCAAACTGGGGATTGTTTTGATGATTTTGCTGATTGGTTCTTATGCTAAAATACGTTGGGATTTTTCACACAATAAAGCTTATTCTCTTAGCAAGATCAGCAAGTATGCAGTGAGCAAACTGGAAGACAATATGGTAGTTAAGCTTTATGCCAGTAAAGAATTACCACCCCAGATGAATACAATAGACCGCTATGTGAAGGACCTTTTAGAAGAGTATCGACAAGCTGGCAAAGGTAAATTTCACTATGATATTATTACCGGGCTCACCCAAGAAGAACTGAAAAATAAAACTCAATTGTATGGCATTCCTACTATGTATTTCCAGATTTTTGAGAACGATAAAACTACTACTAAAGAGATTATCTATGGTCTGGTTTTTGAATATCAGGGCAATTACGAATCATTATATGTGTTGCCTGAGATGCAAAATAAACTGGAATACGAAATGACGCTAAAGATTCAAAAAATATCCCGTTATACTTTGCCTGATGTTACAGCTTTTACCGATTCTCTATATACAATAATGCCCAAACAGAAATATGAGAACGAGCTTAATTCTAATTATAATGTCCATTTTACTAATCTGAAAGAACCTCCGCAACAGACAGAAGTAATGATCTTTCATTCTGGTTTTGATTCTTTAACAACCGTTCAGCTGTATAACTTAGATCAGTATATTATGAAAGGAGGTAAACTAGTTGTTTTAGCAGATAAAATGGCTTCGGATGGCGAAAGAGTTCTGGAGCTGGATTCTAACCTCTTTGATATTCTGGAAAATTACGGTATTAAATTTAGCAACGCCATAGCTATGGACATTTTTTGCGATTCTAGACAAATGGGTGTGGATACCAATATCTCTTTTCCTGTTTATCCTGTATTAAGGGGTTCTCAACATCCCATCACACAGAATATATCCAATATTGTAATTTATATGGGAAATGGCATTATTTTTAATAAAAAGCCAGGTTTAAAGTTTCAAACTATTCTGGCTACTTCTACCAGCAGCGCATTTTTAGAAGGTCCCGATTATCAACTGGATGCAAGTATGTTTTTACACCCCGATCCAGAGGTTTTTGTGAATCCGCCAATTCCCTTGGGAGCCATAGTGGAAGGCAGAATGGAAAGTTATTTTGCCCATAAGCCAGACGCCAAACAACCCGGTTTTATTTCTGAAGTTAAAGATGGTAAAATTGTTGTTTTTGCGGATAGAGAGCTATATATTGATCCCGATAATCCGATTTACGAGAACCGCTATCACATTATTCTGAATGCTGTGGATTGGTTAATGGACCGTCCAGATATGATTGCTATTCGTTCCCGTCATTTACAGAAAAGCATTTTGGATATTCCTTATTATATGCACAAACATAATCTCGTTTGGGGCGAGCCTGTAAAAACCGAACGCAGAATTAAACTCATAATCAAGATTGTTGCCATTGTTTTACCTTCTTTATTGCTGGTTGGTATTGGATGGATAAGTTCAATAATGCAAAAACGCAATCTGCTCTTAAAAAATGAAGAAGAATAAACTGATTCTGCTGCTAATTCTGCTTTTGCTGATTGGGTTATACTTTCTTTTGCGGACAAAGCAACCCCAGGAAAAGCTTCTTCCTGTTTTTGATCTGGATACTTTAGCCATCAATAGAATTGAAATTTACGATGCCCAAGATACTCTCAAAATGGTTAAACAGGGTAATTGCTGGAGATTAATATACCCAGTTAATTGGGAAGCAGATAGCCTAAAAATTCACTCCCTATTCAAAGATATTTTAACTGCCAAATATTCTAAAACTCCGATGGGAACAGGCAAAGAGGCAATTCTTAAATTCCACCAGAGAGATGAAGAGACGTTACATTTAATTGTTAGCGATGGCAAAAAAACCGTGCATACCCTTTTTAGCAATTTGAATAATCCATACGATTATTTTCGTTATGCTGGGTCGGAAGAGATTTATCAGGTGAAAACTAAAGTTACCAATGTATATAATACCGATTTGGCAAATTGGCGTTCACCTCATATCGTTAGCCACCAGGAAAATGATCTGGTTAAAATTGAGGTTACTCATCCCAAAAACAAATACACTTTAACCAGAAAGGGCTTGGATTGGTATTATCAGGATGCACATCAGAATTTTCAAATTCATCCTTATAACCGAGCTATGATAAAAATCCTAAATATTCTGGAACACCTGGATACTTATATATTCGTAGATAATGCTCAAGCGGAATATGCTGCTAAATTTGATGATCCCTATTGCACTGTAAAATTATTTTTAACCAATAACCGCACACAGGATTTGAAATTTATTGAACACTATCAAGGGCATTATTTAATGATGGTAGATAATGATCCAACTGTTTTGTTTGTAGTTGTCTGGGATACTGTTTTCCGTTTTACCAGACCTCCTGATGTTTTTAGAATGCAGGAGCTGGGCTGAGTATGCTTACTATAAAACGAATAAAACAGCTAAATAATAATCTATACCAAAAAGTATCTGAGCTTTGGGTGGAAACAGGTATCAGCAATCCTGAGCGTAAAGATTCTCTGGAAATTGTGCAACAAAATTTGGAAAATACCGGAACTATGATAATTGCCGAAGAAGATGAAAATCTGATAGGTGTTGTTTGGGTAACTCACGATTTTCGCCGTCTGTATATTCATCATATGGCAGTAAAACCAAATAAGCAAAATCAGGGGATCGGAACCAAACTGATGGAAGAATGTGTTACAATTGCTAAAGAATTTGGTTATCAACCTAAATTGGAAGTGAGTATTGATAATCCAGCTGCCAGGCATCTATATGAAAAATTCGGATTTAAAGAACTAACTGGATACAGCGTTCTAATTAAAAGAAATATTCTAACCGACTTATAGTCCCAAAGCAAATTTTTTTAGTGCCTAAAAGGAGGTTGCTATGAAAAAAAGATTACTGGTGGCAACAGGCGGAGGCGATTGTCCTGGCTTAAATGCAGTTATTAGAGCAGTCGTAAAAAGAGCTTCACATGAACACAATTGGGAAGTTTTAGGTAGCGTTGATGCCTTTAATGGTATTCTACAAGATCCAATGCACATCATTGAACTCACTCCTGAACGAGTTGCTGGCATTCATGTTCAGGGAGGAACAATTATCGGAACTACTAACAAAGGAGGACCCTTTACCTGGCCTGTTAAAAATCAAGATGGAACTTGGTCCACTGTAGACCGCTCTCAGGATTTTATGGATCGTCTCCGGTATCAAAATATCGAGGCTTTAATCAATATCGGAGGTGATGGTTCTCAACGCATTTCACATAAGCTTTTCGAAATCGGCTGTCCCATTATCGGTGTTCCCAAAACCATTGATAACGATCTTTCTTCTACAGATTTTACTTTTGGCTTTCAAACCGCGGTAGATGTAGCCACCGATGCAGTAGATAAACTTGTTACTACTGCTGCAAGTCATCATCGTATTCTAATTCTTGAAGTTATGGGTCGTTATGCAGGATGGATTGCACTTCATTCTGCAATTGCTGGAGGAGCGGAAGTTTGCTTAATACCTGAAATTCCCTATAGCATCGATAAAGTTATGGACGCAATTAATCAGCGCATAGACAAAGGTCACGATTTTGCCAATATTGTTATCGCTGAAGGAGCCAGACCCATAGATGGAGAAATGACTTATATAGAAAGTGAAGAACCTGGAGCAATGAAAATGAAATTAGGGGGTGCAGGATTACGGCTTTCACAAGAATTAAAAGATGCTGGCTGCACAATTGATATTCGCGAAACCATTTTAGGCCATTTACAACGAGGTGGAACCCCTAATGCTTTTGACCGAATTTTGGCTTCTCAATTCGGAGTAAAGGCTTTTGAACTTGTTTTAGAACAAAAATGGGGCTCTATGGTAGCATACCATCATCCCAATATAGTAGCTGTACCTTTAGCTGAAGCTATCAGAAAATATAATTACATTGATGTTTCTTCAGACTTGGTAGCAACCGCCCGCGGACTGGGTATTTCTTTAGGAGATTGATATTGGATGGTCTCTCTCAGATAACATATTAGAAACAAGGGTTTAAGTATTATTGAATTGTGTTTTATTTATTTTTTGTAATTTCTGATTCAGTTCTTCCACCTGTTTCTTTCTTTCATATTTTTCTGCGAGATAGTGAAAATGATGTTCATCATCTCTTTGTGCAAATAGCTTTTCCAGTTCTTTTTTTATAGCCACAGAGCTCTCCATTGGGCAGATGAAATTCTGTCCGCTTTCTTTTAGAAGTTCTGCAGCTTCTCCTTGCTTAGGGATAAGAGCTAAAATAGGTTTTCCTATTCTTAAATATTCAAACACCTTGCTTGTAAGGGTTCCTTTAGGGCTATCAGAATTTATTAAAAGCAACAAGGCATCAGAAGCTTGCATAACTGCCAAGGCTTCTTTATGTGTAATTTGTGGAGTAACCTTCACAATTTCTTCAATTCCGCTTTGCTGGATTTCCTGATATGTTTCTCTATGGTAGTTTCCATATAAGTTAAAGCTAAAACCAACAGGCAATTTATTTTCCTGTTTCAGATTTTTTAATGCTCTTAGCAACCATTTTAAAGAACGCTTAGCTGTAATGGTTCCAAAATAGCTTAAAGTATATTGATCGTGATTTGTTTCCATCTTGGGTAAGGTAGAAAAGTCTTCTTCATCGTGGCCGTTATAGAGAACGAAGGTTTTGCTTTGTAACTCCTTATTAAAATGGTTACTAATATCTTCTGCGATGCCTTTGGTGGCAGTAACAATTAAGGCTGCATCTTTTAGAATCCTTTTTTCATGATGTTGGGAATGAAGCCGATTTAGATAAGTTCCCTGCAGATTATAGTCATTTAGCAAAGTCCAATAATCGCGCATATCCAAAACATAAGGTAACTTAAAGTGTTTACTTAAATATCTTGCAGCCACAGCAGAAGAAAAAGGTCCACAGGAAACATAGATTAGGTTGTAGCTATCTCCCGCAAGGGTTTTTTTAGCTGTCTTTAGTAAATTTGGCAGCCAAAGCACTTTATCGTCCAAAGGATAAAGATGGCGGATAAAGAGTTTAATTCTCTCTGGAGTTTGATGATATATGTTATTTGACATCGTTTTGTTTTTCCCGCTTAGCTTTTCCAAGATAGACATCGGATCAAATGACGGAATATGGATAATGCGATTTTGTTCGCATTTAGCTAACAATCCGTTATCGTAGAAGTTATAAACAATATTGCCCACGGTTAATACATCAATTGTATTACCCAGTTGGCTTAAATACTTCACCGTTTTCAGGTTTCGTAAAGAGGCAGGTCCCGCCAGAGGGGGATAGAAATAACTTATATAGAGTATTTTCATTTAGAGTTAAGTCCATTTATTATTTTAAAAAGCTCTGGTTCCAGCGCTTCCCAATTAAATTTGTTCTCAGTAAGTTTTATGCACTTATCGCTCATTGCCTGGTATTCACTTTGTTTAAGATTTAGCAATTTAGCACAGGCATCGGCTAATGCTTTAGATTGATAAGCCGAGCAGATACCTAAACCGTTTTTTTCAATCAGTGCTTTCATTATGGGGGTTTTGATAGTTAATACTGGAAGCCCGGCAGCCAGATATTCCAAAACTTTTAGGGGGGTGGAAAGTTGCAAGCGCTTATTTTTAGGATTAAATATCCAAAGCCCGAATTTACTGCGTTTCAGCAAAAGACCGATTTTTTCTGCCGGAATCCAGCTTTGATAATAAATTAACGCATTCAAGTTATAATCATTGATGCTTTGATTGAATCTCTGTTCCACTTCCTTTTTGAAGAATTTGCCCACAATCAGCACTTTTAGAAAAGGAAAATCTTGTTTTAGGATGGAAACCATTTTCAAGATTTTAAATACTCCTCTGTCTTCCGTTAATCCACCAATATAGATAAAATCAAAGTTCATCTCACATATTTGTTCCAAAGAGCCCGGCATATTGCATTCGTAATCCCAAACATTTTTTACCGGATAATTGGGTAAAACTATAGAGGTTATGCGTTTATTTCCACTTAGCAATTGTTTTTCCATTTCTCTGTTTACGGTAAAAACGGCATCGGCTATTTTCAGCAACTGCTTTAAAGATACTTGATAAAAAAGATAAGCAGGAAAACGCAAAAAACGGGGAAACCTTTCACTGAAGGCAATCGCAAAGAATTCGTGAACATCGAAAATAACCTTTAGCTGCAGTTTATGCTTCAAAACCCAGGCAATCAGCAAAGTTAAGGGCTCCACACAAATTAGGATATCAGGTTTTAAATCCCTAACCTTTTTACCCAATTGCCAAATGGCAGCCCAACGGGAGGAAGCGTCAACAACCATTTGATAGGGATTGAGCTTGTTATTTATTACTCCGTTGGTAGTAATCAAATAAACTTCATTCTCTTTGGCTAAACTCATTGCCAGCTTGTAATATAAGCGCACATCATTCGTAGGATGCGTGTTGGTAACAATACATATCTTCATTTTCAGGACTGCCTTTTTAGGTTAATCTTTTACATTATATTAAAGCATAAGCATTTATGTCAAGAGGAAAAGTGGGGTTATTGCTATAAAGTATCACCCAAACTTGCAACTGGGTATCACCTGTCACAGTGGTCGTAACTGTTTATTGGTTCGTGAGATGAATAGGACTGACTTTAGACTGTGTCACAGTGGTCTTTGGACTTTTTTGGACTTTTCAGTATCAGGGTTTTTGCAAATTTGGACTCATTTCAGGGTGTTTTCAGACCATCGAATTTGGGAAAACTATTAGCTCATTTTTTGTGCTACGCCAGTAGTGCTTTTGACCGCATCAGTAAATAACTCTCGGTCTGGACTGGGTCCATAAAACGGATTCTCAAGTCTTATTTGCAGATAACATGGTTATCTCTATCTATGGCAAATAGATGGGTTGTATTTTAGGGGATTTTTTAGTTCGTAAGAATCTGCATTCTCATGGTTGTGTCCTGGGCATTATATTGTGAAGTACCGGAGAAGCAGAATTGTCTGAAGATTTATCCAGAATTCCCCGTTAATAAGCGGAAAGGACTTCCCAAGTTATTGCCATGCAGTAGAGTAGCACCCATCAATAACTAATGGGAGGCGCTTATGAAAGCGACCAGTAACGAGTTAAGGCAGAGGTCAATCAGGGCAGACCACTGTGACACGCCGAGCACTGTGACAGGTGTCACAGTGGTTCCCGAAAGGCGGAAAAAGCCACAGAAGCTCATCAGTAGTGGGTTTGAGCACTGTGACAGCAAAAATACCGGATTTAGTGTCACAGTGGTCTCGGATCTACCCAGCACTATGACAGCTGTCACTGTGGTCCGGAATAGGGGGGAATGCCATCTTTGTTTATCAGCAAAGGCTTTGAGCACTGTGACAGGAGAAATGGCGATCAAACTGTCACAGAGGTTTAGTAGGCAGCCTCTTATCTTGGCTTGCTTTGATTTGAGGAGTAGTTGTTATGAGAGTTGAAAGATCTTTACAGGCAGATGTAGCAATTAAGGACTGCAGTCCCGGCTACATTGACATGGCACCCAGAGCAAAACTTCCTCTGAGATATGACAAAGAAGCCAGACTCCTCGGCCACTTCTGCAACCTCGTGATTCGGAGACTGGCTTTATGCCACTCCAAGGTCGAGGAGTGGAAACTGATAGTTGAGGAATACAACAACGGAACCATGGCACCAGAGCTATTCAAGCTCAGAGGAGAACGTAAAGAACGGGCTCTGCGGCTCTGGATCGACCAGTATATCAAATCCAATCAGGATATGTTCGCACTGCTGCATAAGGGCAAGAATATCAGCCATAAACGCAAGGTGACCGAGATCGAGTCCAATGTCCTGCTCAGCATTCTGCTGCATCCCAACCAGATCACCATCGGTTCTGCCATCAACATGCTCAAGGCTCAAGCCAGGCTGGGTTACTTTGAGTCACCCACCAGCAAGCCCACCTTAAGAAGATGGTGTACCGAGTGGATGGAAAACCACCTGGCGACTTGGGAGCAGACCCGGAAGGGTAGCAAATACGTGGCGGAACACATAGTCAAGACTATACACCGGGATGCCAGGCTGTTAAAAGTGGGTCAGGTCTGGGTAGCGGATGGACATACCCTGGCTTTCGATATCATCAATCCCCACACTGGTAAAGCTCAACGCATGACCATGATCATGGTCTTCGACTGGGCTTCCAGATACCCGGTAGGTGCCTCACTTGCCTTTACCGAAGATAGCCAGCACATCCAGACCGCCTTCCGCAATGCATTCCTTAACACTTCGCACTGGTATCTGCAGACCGATGCTGAGGGGAATACGGTGCAAACCCGGCCACCCTTCGCCTTCGTGCCAGAAGCGGTATATCTCGATAATGGCAAGGCCTTCAGAGCCAAGCTATTTCACGAGTCCTGGGAAGGCCATGATTTGGAACTTGAGTTAGGGGGTGTGTTCCCCAAGTTAGGCATCGAGGCTCACTTCGCAGAGAGTTACAATGCCAAGGCCAAGGTGATCGAGCGGTTCTTCAGGACCTTCCAGGAGCAATTCGAACGCTTCATCAGCAGCTTCCGGGGAGCCAACGTAGCCAACAAACCCTCGACCCTGATGCGTAATGAGAAGTGGGCAAAAGCCTTATACAAAAGAGAGGCTCCCACTATTCAGGACGCGATGCAGATGATCGGATTCTATATCAGGCACATCTATGGCGAGACCGAGCATGGCGGACTGGAAGGCAAGACACCCTGGCAGGTATTCAGTTCTGCACTGGTGCCGGAAGAGCGGATGCTCAGGCCGGATAAGCTGAACTTCATGATGCTGGCTACCGAACGCAAATCAGTTAGAAACGATGGTATTGTATTCAACAAACTGCTCTACTGGCACATCGCCTTGATGGACAATATCGGCAAGCCGGTGATCATCAGATACGACTATGCCGAAGCCAGGTGGATACTGGTCTATGACATGAAAGACAACTTCATCTGCCAGGCAGAGCTAAGACGCAGCCAGCATCCTTTCATCCACATCGATAAAGACAACCCGATCTCGCATCAGTCCCTCAAGAAGGAATACACGCAGATCAAGAAGCTGCAACGCTTAACCGAACAGCATGCCAGAGACTTCGTACTGCATAACCAAGAGGCAGTGGATAATCTCCTCGAACCTTATGTGCGGGAAAGCCTGAGCGGACCCAATCCCATCTTCAAGCAAGGTAGCATGATCGCCGCTCCCGAACCTGAGGCTCAAGACCGCATCGAGGCGATGGAGCAGGAACTGGTCAAAGATCTGCCAGAATTAGAATTCATAAACCCTGAAAAACAGAACTTCGGATCTAACCAATCAGATACCAAGAAAACTGATACAGAGAATGAACAAGAAGCATCAACAGCCGATCCTGAACCTGAAGAGCAGGACGATGATGATGACGAGAGCTTCTACGGCATGCTGAAAAAAGTCGGCATTATCTAAATAAGGAGGATAAATGAAACCTAACAAGCTCGTGCAAATCAAGAACGTAGTCAGGGCTGATGCCTGCATCCAGTTCCTGATGAACCGACCCAAGACCGAGATGGTAGGCTTGGGACTGATCTACGGCAAGCCCGGCCTGGGCAAGACCACCTATGCCAGCCGCATCGCCTTCATGCGAGGCTACATCTATATGCGGCTGGAATCGACTACCACTCCGAAGTCCTTCGCGGTCGATCTGATGACCGCTCTCTACCGCCGCTTCGGACTTGGTGAGTTCATCCCCAGCGGTACCACCAACAACATCTTCAAGTACTGCCTGAAGCTCCTGGAAGACAATCCGGAGACAGTGATCGTGATCGATGAGATCGACTATGCCTTCAAGCATGACCGGCTCTTAGGTGCCATCCGGGACATCGTGGATGTCACCCTCACCATCGTGATCCTGGTCGGGATGCAAGATGCCCGGAATAAGCTAGCCGCGATCAATCGCCACTACTTCGACCGCTGCAACTACTTCTATGAGTTCAAGAAAGTGGGCAAAGACGATATCCGCAAGATCGCCAAGGAAGTGATGGAGATACCAGTGGATGAGTCAGTGGTAACCAAGATCGACTTCAACTGCGAAGGCAATCTTCGTAAAGCTGTGAAGATTATGTACATCATTGAGCGGGCTAAAGCTACCAATCCTCAACTCTCTATAGCCGATCTCGATCTGGGGAGAGACTTATGACTGCCAGAGAACTCGTATTGAACTTCGTTAACCAGTACAACAAGCCCTTCGATGCGGAGTTAATCGCCAATATGACTGGGCTGGAGATTGAGGAGATTGAGCCTATCATAACCGAACTCTTGAAGGACAAGAGCATTAAGTTAGCCAGCAACCGGGAGCCCATCTATGCCCGCAGCAATCGCTTCAGCACCAATGTAGACAAGCAAATACGCCCTAACTGGCACTTCGATCCTAAGGCAGCCCTGGCACTTCTCAATCTGATCGAAAAACGCAGCTTCACCTCAATCAGAAGCATCGCAGAAGCCTTCGGGAGAAGCCGTCAGTGGGTCTTCGTCTATCTGGAAGCCCTGGCTTCAGCAGGTGTTATAGGCGTTAACCAATATGGCTACTGCGTGTTAACCAAGAAGGACGTCGGCAATATTGGCATCAAGATCAAGCGTGGCATCCTCAAAGAACTTATCGCCCATTGTGCTGAATTACGTGAACAGCAGAGGCTGCAAGATAAAGTAGATGCCTGGCATCTAAAAGTCGTAGGTCCGGAGCCTCTGGAAAAGGAGATGGAAGCCTTCGAAGTATAAATCAATCAATTATCAAACGCTTGAGTTTCAACAAGACCCCATAATACAAATTTTCAGCCAGTTTTTCTTTACCGAGTTTATAATAGGGGTAGAATAGAATTTTTGGGAGATGATATGCATACCAATCTTACTCAATACCTGGAGGAATACAGCTCCATCAAACAAAGAAATACAGATCACGGTGAAGTATCCTCAGATGATAAAAAATCAGAAGATGGGGTGGCACTTCCTAATCTTGGAAAGACAGAAAAACTACATAATGTAAAACCCGATCAAAACATTCATAATAGTCTGCTCCGCAAACTGATCCGGCATAAGGAATTGAAAGCATATTGCCTTGAATCCAACGACCTGGCTGTGATCTCAGGGATCTATCAACAAACCCGGGAGAACTATGATCTGGATTTCTCTGTAAGGGACATTCTTGGTTTCCTGCCAAGCCCACCGGCCAATCTGAAAGCTGGATTCGATTATCTAATAAGCTTGGTAGATCGTGGGATTCTAAGCTTTTCCTATCCCCCTGATCAGGATTTCCACACTAATCTAGCATCTGTGCTGCAAGGTCAATACCGCCTTAATGGATTGTTATGGAACATCTTACTTGGCAATAATCCGTTACAGAGCTGTGCAGCTATCCTCAACAAGGGTTTCAAAGCTAGTGCTGAGCCGCTTGAAGTTGTTTGCGATGCACTGAGCCATCTATTCAACCATTATCCTGAGCTTAAGCAGGAACCCAGAGTTGCGGAAGGCGTCTATTACGGTAAAGTGGTTAACCAGATACTGGGTATTGCCCTAGATAAAATATCCTGTGTACCTTCAAGCAATGCGCTCAGTAGATTTATCCCCGCTCATAATCTTGATTCTTTCTGGCAGAAGTGCCTGTTTATGATCTATTTTCATCAGACCAGGCTAAATGTTGAACTGAGTATTCTAGCTCTAGCTACTTTAATCACCGAAAACAAATCTGATCTTCAGCAAGCAGTTAAATCTGTTGCCCGAAAGAATCTCCTTCAGCATGAAGGTTTGCTTGAGTATCCAGAGCCAAGCATATATCGTAACGATCTTTCCCTGAGTGACGCGGCATTAACGGAATTAACGGATACTTCCACTGGAAAGGTTTTTAACTTGGCAACTACTATTTCTGACTCAGCTTACTTTAGCATGATTAAACCACGTCAGACCATGGATCAACTGATATTACCAGCACATACTCTGGAAAGTATCAAGGCGATTGTAGCGCGCTTGACAAACCCTCGTAAGGATGAGTTAGTGCAATGGGGCCTAATGGGGGCATCTCTTACCGATGATGTATCTGTCCAGCAGGGTTGCATCATTCTGCTCCACGGAGAGCCGGGCACAGGTAAAACCTTCATTGCCGGAGTGATCGCCAACGAACTGAACCGATCTCTGCTGATGATCAATGCCAACAACATCCGTGACATGTATTATGGCAGCACGGAAAAGCGGGCAAGGGCGATGTTTCAAGAGATGCGTCAAATAGCAGCGGAAGTGAATCCCGTCTTTCTGCTCAATGAAGGCGACCAGCTGATCCACAAGCGTGGAAATGATCTGGAGCGTTCTGCAGATGTAACCGAGAACGCCATCCAAAGTATCTTTTTGGAAGAGATGGAAAGCTTTCCAGGTATCTTGATCGTAACCTCGAACCTGGCACAAAACCTTGATCCCGCAATGAGTAGACGCTTCCATTACAAGCTGGAGATTCCCGCCCCGGATGCCGCCTGTCGCCTTAAACTTTGGCAGATCCACCTTCATGAAAGCATACCTGGAACACCTGAGCTGGATCTGGAGTCACTTGCCCAGGAGTTTCCTTTCACTGGCGGACAGATCAGTTTAGTCGTCTTGAATGCCTGTCATGAGGCCTTTACACGTGGACATCAGGCTAAACTATGCATGAATGATCTCTACAAATACGCCAGGCTGGAGCTAGGTTCCAGCTTTGAATCTAAGTCCAGAGCAGTAGGTTTCAGATGATTTCGCCCACGTATGCGAAACTTGACAAAAAACACATAGTTTCAATAGGGTATTTTATGAGGATTGTATGGGATTTCGTTGGCGAAATACCCCCTGCAATCGGCCTGAAATGATTACAAAGCTAAGGAGATAGTATGAGTATTTTGACATTAGCAAGGCGGAGCGGAAGGATCGAAATCCATGAACTGTCTCTGAACATCTCACTATTCTGGGAAACCATATGGTTTGGGGTAAGAGAAAATATCTGGATACTTCCTATCAGTATCTGCAAGACTCAGCGTAATGAGATCCAAATTGGAACACATTGTGAAAAAGGAGTTGAAGAATGAGCACCAAAAAAACCACAAAAACGGTAACACAAACAATCGAGGAATTGGAAGAAAAGGCTAAAGCACTTTATGATGATGAAGAATACGAACAGGCTGTAGAGATACTTAGAAAAGCTGCCAAACTGGGAGGAAGTTATGCCCAATACTTATTAGGTTATTGCTACTTCAATGGTCAGGGTGTTGAGGAAGACGAAGAAGAGGCTATGAAGTGGTGGAGAGTTGCAGCAGAAAATGGGGATGATCAAGCGATGTTCGAGTTAGCTGAGTGTTTGTATGACGAGGATGAACATGAGGAGGCATTTGACTGGTTTGTCAAAGCGAAAGATGCTGGAAATGAAGATGCCTGGTACTATCTGGGTTGGTACTATTTTACAGGTGAGGGGCCGGTATATGATGAACAGAAAGCTGAAGAGTGCTTTAGTAAGGTCATAGGTGAAGATCAGGCAGATTTCCAGAGACAAATAGGTGAATTGATGTATTTGAGCAAGCGCAGGGATAAAGCATTGTATTGGTTAAAATTGGCAGCTGCCCATGGAGATGATCTCGCAAAACAATGGTTCCAAGATAGCGGGACACAAGCAGATGATGAAGTTCAGGCTGATAACTCGCTTAAACATGACACACCAACCAATATGCATTTCTGGGATGCACTCATCGAGAGTATTGACGGACATTCCGGATTGGTGTTCAGTCCTGATTTAGACCTGAGTGGAACAACCCTCATAAGTAACGAATATCTCTACAAAGACTGGTTCTTTGTGTTCGACTATTCAGATGAAAAGAGCCTGCGGGCATGCCTTGTTATTGATACAGCCAACGCTAAGGATAACAATGCGATAGCCAATAAAGTCAATAAATATCTGAAGAACAACAAAATCAGCACAAAGATACTTAACACCGTATCGGACGGTAAGGGCAGGACAGTAGTTCTTGCAGTCGATGGTTTGGACATTAAGGATGCCGCAACCTATGCCTCTGCCATAAAGAAGACCGTGAGCTTCATCTCCTGCGTGGAAAGCGCGTGGGAAGAAATCGGCGACGCAATTATTCAAAGACAAAAACCCCCTCTTGTCAAGATCGAACCTGAGAATGGTAAGTCGGTTGAGTATAAGTATGATTGGGGCAAAAAGATACACAACAATGTTCTATTCAGATATGGCTCTCTTTTGATCGAGTCTGACATTTCGTTGAGAGATGAAGTTCTCGGGTCACTTACAAGAGATGGTAAATCTACCTGTATGAATGACTGGGAGATAATAGACGAAGATGCCGGTGACAGCGTTTCTGATGAATGGGTTTTCCCGGACAACGAGTTTGGACAGGAAGCTGAAGAGCTATATGATGAAGATGGTGAAGAAGGCTTGGAATCGCTCGGCCTGGAGGGAACCAGGGATATGATATTCTTCTATGGACCTCTGAATGTACAATTCATGGGCTTCCCTCTTGACCCTGGCAAGACGCCAAACCTGCAATGGAGCAAAGAGATGTATGCTCCCCCGCGGACAATTCCCAGCGATTTGTTTGAACCAGCGACTCAGCCCAGCAAACCCAAAACTGCGGAAGCACCAAACCCGAAACCGATCATCAAAGCAGTAGGATCAGACACCAAGAAAACCTCTGTATCAGTAGCTCCGTCAGGCTCCACCAACAAGCTGGATTTCTGGCAGGCTTTCAAGCCCTATATCGACCAGATGCGGCACACCGAGTTCAGTAAGGTCAAGATAAAAGACGACGATTGCCTGGACGCCAAACCCACGGTTATCCCGGGCGTTTACAACTCCATCCTGATGCGGGCGAGTAAGAAGCTCTTACGACTGGAGCTTTATATCGACACCGCCGAAGAAGCCAAAAACCTTGAGATTATCGACCATATTAAGACCAAAATGAAGGTTCCTGCAGCCCTTAAAGGCAGGATAGAATATGAACGCAAGGAAGGTAGAAGGGCGCAACGGGTTTGCGTATCTTTCCCAGACTTTGAGCTTTCCGACCGTTCCTGCTGGGCTGCATATATGCAGGATATTCTCAGTGTGGCTGATGACTTCTTTGATGCCTTGGAAGCCCAGATGCGGGAACTCATTAAACCATAACATGAAAACCTGAAAAGCAAAGATGGAGAATATACCTTGTGAGTATCATATTGTATATAATCGGTGGAGTGCTGGCCATAATAATAGTGTTGGCCGTAATTGGTTGGTTTGTGGAAGTTTATGAGTCCATCCGTAGTCTATTTAGAAGAAAAGGAGCGACCAATAGAAGAGCTGTTAACAAAACTGCAGAACCTGCAAACATGAAATCAGTAAAACCATCTAATGCTAACAATCAAAGCTCTTCTGCCCCAAGGAAACAGACTGACATCCTCCTTTCTGATCAACCAAAACCTATAAAAAGACAGCAAAACCCTGAGAGACCTGCTAAATATGTTCCGGTTACTTCTGCCCATCAGAAAGACGCGATCAACGGTAAAAAGAATCCGGATAGGGATACACCATTATCCAATCATCGATCAGGTGATCAACCAAGCAATCCGAAACCTGTTAGATATGTGCCTAGAGTTGATTCCCCAACGAAGGATAATCAACAAGGTATTGTAAAGCCCGTAAAGTACAAGCCAAAGTACAAGCCAAAGCCCTGACAGATATTATTGCTTTACGGACAAATAATGTGATAACGCGTACAACAAGGAGACAATATGAAGATCATACTGAGTCGCAAGGGATTTGACGGAACCTACGGAGGTTTCCCAAGCCCGATTCTTGAAGATGGGCGGATGATTTCATTGCCGATCCCTATTATCGATGAGAAAGAAGAGTCCTATCCCTATGAAGCCCTAAGCCCTCAGGGGGTGAATCTGGGCTCATTGCTGAAGGAACTGGGGAAGACCCCAAAGATCAATGGAACGCCAGCGAAATTCGCCCATTTTGATCCAGACCTCTATGAAGACTCACTTCCTCTGGATAATGAATTTGGAGCCCGGCTTAATGGTTGGAGAGGATTGTTTGGAACAGACCAGAATGCTGCGAGGATCCTATGTAATGATGAGAAGGGAGTCGATGAAGGTGACATTTTCCTGTTCTTTGGCTGGTTCAATCACGTTACCAACAAGGACGGGAAAAGAAAGTATGAGCCCAATAGCCAGGGATTTCACCAGATCTGGGGATGGTTGCAGATCGATAGAATTATTAGTCTTGATCAGGATGTAGAATTGACAACTGTGCCAAAGTGGGCAAAGTACCATCCCCACTGCCATCACCCTGAGTGGAGTCCTAACGTGCTGTTCATTGGCCGGCAAAACCTGAGTCTGGATGGCTTTGATACCAGTGGCATCAATGGATACGGTGCCATAAAACACTACAGCCCATCTGCCACTCTCACCGAGATGGATCCCGCTAAGAACAACAAGTATTATAACGAATTCCAGAACTCTATTGGCAAGAGCAAGTCGCCCAACCATGATATCAAAACAAGTTTGTGGAGGCTGCCATTATGGTTTTATCACGAAGACATCAGCAAGCGTCTGGGCTATCATAACAAGGATAATCAGAGGACCAAAGCCAGTTGGTTCAAAGATGATAACTACGCATACCTGAAAAGCACCTCACCTGGCCAGGAGTTCGTTCTGGATTTGGACCACTATCCGCTAGAAGCAAAGCAATGGGTTTTGGATATTGTCACCAATAGCGGCATTCACTGACAACATTCTAATATCAATCACAATAAGGAGCAATAAATGGCAAACATTGATGAGTTAAAGGATTACATTGAAAGTCTGTTTTCTTTCGCGGAAGCTATCAGTTCTGATCATCGAGATAGGGCAGTTGATGATATTCTTCGCTTTTGTGCTTATATCATAGCCGCAGATAATAAGCTATCGCCCAAGGAAGTCAATTTACTCTCCGAGTTAACTGGTATGCAAATCAATCCTGAAGATTTTGTTAAGTTTATACAGCTGCAGAATTGGTCTGTATTTGAAAATTCAGTTCCGATGATTCTACAGTGGTTGATGATAGCAGACAAACAGGAGGGAAAAGGCTTCGAAAAAAGCAGAACAATTGATTTCTTGGGTTTTCTAGTACAATTGGGCAAAGCTGTGGCTGAAGCGGACGGTATAGATAAATCTGAGATGGAGCGTATCCAAAATTATACCGTATATCTCTTAGATGAAGTTAAGGTGCAACTAAATGATGGCATTGCCAAAGAATATAAGCGTAAAAGTGCCAATACCGATGAAGGGAAAACCAAAGATCAGAACAAACCGCTGCCTCCAAAAGCAGATAACCCATCCAAGCAAACGGGACAGAAAACGGAAACTCCCAAACCTAAACCAGCCGCATCCCAAGCCGCAAAGAAAGCCTCTGGGGCCGTTTCCATCCCCACTACCGGTCCGTCCACCAAGCTCGATTTCTGGCAGGCCTTCAAGCCATACATCGACCAGATGCGGCACACAGAATTTAGCAAGGTAAAAATCAAGGACGACGACTGTCTGGACGCCAAGGCAACTGTCATCGTGGGAGTTTACAACTCCATCCTGATGCGGGTAAGTAAAAATCTCTTACGTCTAGAGCTCTACATAGATACCGAAACCGAAGCAGGAAACCTGCAGATCCTGGACTATATCAAGGCGAAAATAAAAGTCCCCTCCGCCCTCAAAGGCAAAATAGATTACGAACGCAAGGAAGGCAGAAGAGCGCAACGGGTATGCGTCTCCTTCCCCGGTTTTGCACTCACCAACCGTTCCTGTTGGGGCAAGTATATCACCGAGATCATGAATGTGGCTGACGATTTCTTTGATGCCGTGGAAGCTCCGATGCGTGAGCTGATATCCGGGAGTTAGTAATATGGCTGATGACCTACCCAATGGTCCTGTGAAATTCAAGCCGGTAAGGACCTCAGTTGCAGCCGAACCGGAAAATCATCAGGAAAATGCGAACCAATCTCATGATGCCACGCCTCAGTTTCGGGCAGTAAATCCAACCGGGGAAAGCAATAAAAGTGCAAGTTCTGCAACCAGACAAGAGACTAACACCAATCCGCGATTCAAAGCCGTTGCTTCCAGAGAGGATGCACCCAAGGAATCAGAAATCAAGGGCTCTTACAACAAGCCTCTCTTCAGATCTGTTAATCCCAAGAGCACATCTTCAAGCTCAGGAACTACCAAATACCCCACCCGATATTCAGACTCACATGACCAGGACGAGGAATGGAAGGAAGCACTGACCTCATTTCTAACCCTCTTGCGGGGGTTGGGCTATGTTAAATCGCGTGAATTGACTGAAGCGTTGGGAGGAGGCAAACTGGCACCACCTATTCAGGATTCAAAGCCTAGCCAACCGGCAGCTGGCAGCAATATCAGCCCTAAAAACGGATGTGTAACCGTTTTGCTCTGTTTGTTCTTGGGTTTTTTAGGTGCTCATAGATTTTACACCGGACATATCGGTATGGGCTTCATCTATCTTTTCACGGGAGGACTGTTCCTCTTTGGCTGGATTATAGACCTGTTTAACATCCTCAGCGGCTTCTTTCGGGATAGCAAAAAGAGGCTGATCAAGTGGTGAGATTTAGAGTGTTTTACCTCCAATCTATTATCAATAAACCCATTAACTCCATAAGTCTCTCCTGATAAGATTTTGAACTCGCATTTGCAAAATCCACGAAACTAGATTTGCAAAAAGGTTGAAACTGGATTTGCAAAAACCTTGATACCGATTTGCAAAAAGGGTGGTACTGGGGTCTCACTAAAACCGGCGATTTGCATCGAAAGTGATACTATTTGCAATTTCACTTGATACTCTATAATTGCATCGATAACTTATTTAAGCATACCAAAACAAAAGAGCATACCGCGCCCCATAATTTGGCTCTGAAAGGATGGATAAATAAAATACGCTAACTCTCAATTATTGAACAATGCTATATCCCAGTTTCCCAAATGCTAATGCGAGGTTTGGGAGATTGGCTCGTAAGAATCTATTATATCCATTTCTACGCCTGCCAGCCATAACTTAATGAGGCAAAAAGAATTCTGATCAGGAGTTGTATTATATTTTCCGCGGGCATCTTTTAGTTTTAACCCATCATTTTTTGTATTTTCATACAAGATAGTTAGACGCTCGGGATAGAGCATTCTAGCCACAAAGCGTGTTTTAGCGCGGATATCGCTAAGATAAGAATATATACAATGATGCATTTCCATTCCTTCTCTGTATAATTCTATGGAATTATGAATATGCTCTATCCAGAGCGTATGGCATTTAATATCTTTGGCAATGCCTTCCGGTAACGGCACAAAGTCTATCTTTTTTAATTTCAATATTTGTATTACCAGTTCATCGTGGTAAGTATTCAAATCGGTTATGTTTTTCAGTATCACTTTTCTATCCTGTAGCCCGTTTTCTCTCAAAACTTCAAGCATCCGGTATATATCATTTATTTGAGAGTTTATATTCAAGACCTCCTCTTGATTCATATTGGCAATTTCAGCGATTAGATTGTAGTTTTGCATTATATCTAATCTTTTGCATACAAGAAATAAACTATAATCATTATGTACAGGGAAATAAGAAAGTGTACGCAGTAAGTTAGGATTATTCTGCAAACTGGTTCTTAAGATAAAGAAAATATTAGTGGAACAAGATTCTGGTTTTATCTTGGCAAAGGTCTTAACCATTGTTTCGCAAGCTGGAAAACCAAAATAGCCCAGAATATCTTTGCGTTTTTTGGTAATCAGTTTGGTAGAAGATTGCCAGTATTTTTTACTTTTTAGAGGATGAAAAACTGCATATGCACTTAGCAAATAACCAATTGCCGGATTTGTTTGCATCAGTTCAAGCGCATAATTTCCTCCTCTGAAGAGCAGACATAAAATAAACCAAAAGCGGGAAGTAAAACCATTCAGCAGTTCAATTTTTTCCGCTCCTATATAAGCTTCCATACTTTTATAGATAGATTCTTTGTGTAGAGCATTCAAACGAATAGCGTAATTATTGCTTTTTAGATTCTCGGGTTTTGGCGGATAAAATAGAAAAGGAAAGGGTTGGGTAGGAAGAAAACACTCCCAATAATTGTCTTTTAGCTTTTTTTGATAAGCAGCAGGATAGGGATTTCCCAAACGAATAACCTTTATATAGCGTTTGGTAAAATGATAGAGTTTTCCCTCTTCTTCTTTAAAGATTATTGCTCTTTTTTCTATTTCCTTATATGGTCTGCCAGTAGATTGGATATCCTTTGAAAACATAGATCGCCTCCTATCTTTTTTCATAACCTTGAATTTATCAGCATTTCAAGAAATCGGATAAGTTCATTGGGTAAATAGAGAACTATACTGTCAAGAAAAAACAGAAGTGAGAAATAAGGATATTTTCCTTGACGAAACCCCAGCAAATAAAATAGTTGAGAAAAAATATCAAGGAGACGCACAATGGCTGTCAAGATCGATAAAGAAACTTGTCTCGGATGTGGTGCCTGCGTTGATGGATGTCCAGTTTCTGCTTTAAAAATGGTAGATGGCAAAGCAGAATGTGATGCATCACTTTGCATAGATTGCGGTGCCTGTATTGCTACTTGTCCAGTTCAGGCAATTTCAGAATAATCTAAGTAATAATAGTTTAGCTAAAACGCTGTGGCAAAATTGGAATTTGATTTCTTTTTTGCCACAGTGGATGGCTTATATTGTCAATTTATCCTCTTCAAGGATAGAATAGTAGTTCGGAAACTCATACATTCATTAAGTTGCTGCTTTGGCAATTTTTTCTTTGTAAGTAATGAGGAAATCAATTATCTTATAAATATGTTTCGTTTCCATCAGATCAAATTTGATTAATACAAAACCCAAAAGGAGGTGAAAAGATGAAACGCTTAAGTATATTTCTTGGAATAATAACCTTTATATCACTTTGCTATTCCATTCAAGTGAGTGGAAATCAAAGTGGTATATGGTCTCCGGAAAATAATCCATACGAAGTGATAGGTGCCATAACTGTTCCTTCCACAGATTCTTTAATCATTCAGGCAGGGGTGGAAGTTCATATAACAGGTTCCTATCAAATAACTGTTCAAGGAATTTTGAATGCTTATGGAACAGAGGCAGACAGCATTCGTTTTCTGAATATGCAAACAAATCCTACCGCTCTTTGGCCTGGTTTGCGTTTTGAAAATTTGCAGCTTACCAGTCACTTAAATTATGTCTATATAGAATATGCCACTTATGGAGTGCGCACTTTAAATTCACCCATTGCCATATCTCACTGTCATCTAAATCTTTGTGAAAAGGGAATAGAGCTTTATGGCATCGGTTCTGCTATTCCATTACCAAATGTAGTAGAGTATTCATTAATTGAAAATTGCACGCAAAACGCTATTTTGGTTACCTCTAATAGCAATGCTTATATCAGGTATAACGAAATTCGCTATAATGGAACCGGACCTCAATTTCGGGCGGCGATTCAAATGGGCAATCAATCTGGTGTAAATCAATGCAATCCCAATATCTTAAATAATCATATTCATCACAACTACAAGCAGGGAATTTCTGCCTGGGACATTGCTTCTTCGGGTTCCATCAATCCCCAGATTTTAAATAACCTCATTGAATATAACTATACCGGCATCTATTTATTACAGGCATCAGGTTATGTAGCGGATAATCAAATCAACTTCAATTTTATTCCGGGAGATATGAATTCCGGAGCGGGAGTAATGGTTTCGGGAGTTACATCCATCCCTTATTTTGAGCGCAACCATATTGAGGGTAATTATACCGGATTTTACATTACTAATAATGGTAAACCAGTTTTAGGAGACCTGGCTATAGATCATATCTGGGCGCAGGGAGAAAACACCATTATCAACAATATCGATGCTTCTGGCAATAATAATTCTGTTTTTTGCGATGCCTATGCTAATGCCAGCTTTATTATTATGGCAGAAAACAATTTTTGGGGCTTTTCTTCGGCAGCCGAAATTGCTGAGACCATCAACGACCACAATGATAATGCTGCTTTGCCAACAGTAGATTTTGAGCCCTTCATAATCCCTGTGGAAAATACTACCATCACAGGCAATTATACTTATAATGGCACAGCTCAAATTGCTGCAGCACGCTTGGAACTAATTACCGTGTCCGAAAGTAATATTCAAGTTACAGTTCCCCTTTCCGAGCTTAATTTTTCCCTTGAAACAGATATCGCTGAGGATTTTTATGTGCAGGTTGTTCTAACCGAAACAGCAACGGGCAAAGATTTTTATGGCTGTGCCGGAGGTTATAGCAATCCTACTGTTTTTTCACCCAATCCAGGAAATTCCATTAATGTAGGCACAATTGAAGTTACCGATAGTCCTCTGCCCCGTTATGAATATGTGGCAGAACCATTTCAGGAGAATAATTTAACCCTCTATCCTGTGGCAACGGGAAGAGGACTTTACAGTTATGACAAGTTGGATATCCTTTATGCTGAAGGTGACTATCTATACCTGAAAAGAAACTTTTGGCAAACTCCCACCGGGGAAGTAGTTACTGAACTACCTGTAGGCACTATTTACAAAAAATATTTGAATATTACCGCCGGGGATAGCTGGCAGCAGACCGAAGTTATCTATCCGGGCAATGTAACTTTTACTTCTACCGTTTATGTGGATAATTGCGGGGGAGAATTTTCCAATTCTGACAAACTTTTTACGCGTAAGGACGCCCAAGGCAACATTGTTGATAAATGGTTGAAATTGGATAGCGGAGAATTACTTTTCCACTATCAAAATCATTATACCATTGCTAAGGAAAGGGTTCAGTATATTCCCGGCAATAATGATCCCTTAACTGCCGGCAATATTACTCTCTTTATCGCTGAACCGTTAAATGATAATCCCACTTACTTGGTTTATGATCCCAATATTCAAAATCAGGTTCGCCTTTTCTGGCAGGCACCTTCCACGGGAAATTACAGCTGGACAAATTATCGTATCTATGAAAATGATCAGCAAATTGCCGAAATTCCCTTCTCTCTTAGCGAATATGTGGTTAGTCCTTTTAATCCGCAAGTGACAACTTCTTATTACATAACCGCCACCGATGGAACCAATGAATCGGAACCCAGCAATTCAGTTACGGTTATTATCATCGGAACCGAAGATCCCATTCAGAAACCGGTGGTGATCAATGTTTTCCCCAATCCAGTAAATTTTGTGACCGGCTCTGCTTTGAAGATAGAAATGAAGAATTTGCAGAGTAGAAATGCCGAGCTGGAAATCTACAATATTAAAGGACAATTGGTCTTTCGCCAAAACAATCTTGAGGCTAACACTATCCTCTGGAATGGAATAGATAATAAAGGTATGCGCAGCGCTTCCGGAATCTATTTCTTGAAAGTGAAAGTTACTGGCGATAAACCTGTAACCCGTAAAATATTGGTTCTATAAATTAGTTCCGAACTTTCAGCTATACCTGATTCGGGATAATACATCGCTGGTTATTGCTGAAATAGTAGGAATTCACCAAAGCTATATACGGTGAATCTATATTTGAAGAGTGAAAATAGCATAATATAAGGGTGGTAGATGTTACATCTGCCACCCTTTTCTTATTCATCGCTTTATCTTTTTTCCCTTATCCTTGCTTAGTTAGCTGTGCAGGTACTGCAATGGTGACTGTTGGGATTTTGCCGAGTAGCTCCACGACAGTTTTACCACAACTAATTAACTAGGGACTGCAGACAGTAAAAACAAAATGAGAATTGTTCTCACCGGGTTAAAACCCATTGCTCAAATCAGTAGGTCTGCTGGGACTTTTACTTATTAAATTATCCCATAAATAGAATCTGTGTTATCTGTAAGAAACATCTTTTTCTTGGTTATCTGCGGGAAACCTATCTATGAGCTACTTTTTATTCAGGATACATATACACAGAAAGGCAGGATTTATCAAAGCCGAAATATTGTTTTGCAGCTTCCATAATAGCCTTCTTATTTACATTATCATAAAGAGCAGGATAATCCATAAAGCTATCAATCGGCAAGCCCAGAGACACATTATTGCTCATATTATTGATCCAGTATTTATTGGTATTGATGTTTTCCTCGTAGGTTTTATGCAGAGTAGTTCTTGTGGCATCGAGATATTTATCGGCAAAAAGTCC
Organism: Cloacimonetes bacterium UBA5835; assembly: GCA_002432865.1. Taxonomy (GTDB): domain Bacteria; phylum Cloacimonadota; class Cloacimonadia; order Cloacimonadales; family Cloacimonadaceae; genus Cloacimonas. The sequence continues at coordinate 68,794 of DJGX01000035.1, read as the reverse complement.
ATTTTTCAAGCTATCCAGGGTAGCAAAGGTAGCAGCATTCAAATCTTTGGCTCTTATTTGATCGCAACCCATCCAAGTTTGAGTAACAAAACTCAGTTTAGGAAGAAAATCATAACTACTCCAGACGGTAACGGCATAAACTCCGCTCATATTTTCGCGAACATTTTCACGCAATTTATCGTTAGCCAGTATCATCAACGCATTTTGATTAACCTTGGTTTGAGGGGAAACAGATGTCTTACCAACTGTAACATTGGAAACAAAGCTACGGTCTGATCCCTTGGTAAAAACAATATCCTTTTTCCCTGTAAAAGTTCTTACGCCAACATCAGTTCTTTTTTCTATTCTACCTTTTGCTGGTAAATTGGCTAAATATGTTCTACAATAGTTGTTTAGCTGCTCTTCCTCAAAATTACCCACTATATAAAAGGTGAAATCGGAGTAATCGCTAAAGCGGTCTTTATAGATATCTTCAATTTGCTTCAGAGTTAATGTATCCAGATCTTCCGGATGTAACTGTCTTTTTATAGGATGGTTTTCATAGATAAGAGCATCCAAAGTATCAAAAAAAGCAGTACTGGGATCCAGAAGATAATTTTGCGTCCAGGTTTTCATTGAAGCTACGGTAGAAGAAAATGCTGCTTCATTATAACGAGGGGCATAATTATATTGATACAGCATCTGAAACATTAGTTCCATATCCTGAGGTGAACAGCTACCTCTCCAACCTTCTGAATAATTGGATATAGTTGGATAGACATCAGCAATTTTGCCAGCCATAGCTTTCTTCAAGGCATTTCCATCAAAATTGCCAAAACCAGCTACATAAAAATATTGATTTAGAAGATCAGCTGCTTGGTAATTTTCCGGTTTCAGTTTGGCTTTGCCACCAGGGCTCTGAGCTATCATTATTACTTCATCTGCCTTAAAATCTGTCTTTTTACTGTAAACCTGTATACCATTGGAAAGGACCCACTGTTTAATTTCGGATTTGGGATAAACCTTTTCTTTGGTTATTTTACCTGGATTAGGAATGGTTTCTAAAAGGGGTTCATTAACTGTTATATCTTCCCAGGGTTCCAATTCTTGAGCAGTTGCCTGATGATAAATATTCAGTAAATCATCCTTACTTGGATATTTTACCCCTTCTTTTGCTGTTCCTGCTAAGCTTAAAGTGAGATTCTCGGAAGTAATGACTTCATCAACCATTTCATTTACTTCGCTTAAGGCAATCTCATTAATCAAACCTTTCAGTAATTGTTCATATTGTTCAAAGCTAAGAATTGTATTTCCAGAGTTTGCATCATCCAAAATTTCCCAAACCAGATCTTCCGAGTTCATTGTCTTTTTCTCCGCAACTCTTTGTTCCGCTTCTCTAATCATTATTTGTTTGGCTCGATCTAATTCTCCAGGTTGAAAACCGTGCTGACGAACCCGAGCTAATTCTGTGATCAAGGTTCTAAAGGCTTCTTCACTTTGCCCCTCATTAGCAAACATTATACAATCGGTGGCAACAAAACCTTTCAGCCAGTTCTGATTATATATATAAGCAAAAGAAAAGGGAGGATTAGATTGATGGCTTAGCTCTTGTAAACGCGCATTTACCAAAGTGAAAAATAAATCCTGCTTTATACTATAATAAAAGGAACCTAATTCTGTAATAGGTTCAGATTTTACTTTCCAAGTACTTCTAAGCATCGTGTATGGCAGTTCTTTATCTAAAACCGTTATAGCTCGCGGTTCTATATTGTCTGGAACTGAATAATGAACTTTGGGGCGAGGATTTTCCCGCTTGGGGATAGCGCCAAAATATTCTTTAATTATGTTTTCCATTTTCTTGGGATCACAATCGCCTACGATGATAACTGTTTCTAAATCGGGACGATACCAATCCTGATAAAACCGAATTAAGCTATTATGCTTGAAACTTTTCAAGTTTTCAATTGTTCCGATGGGGTTACGCTCAGCATAACGAGAACCTGCAAAACGCACTTTATCTATCTGATCCTGAATTCGTTGTTGCGCGCTTTGTCCCAATCTCCATTCTTCTTGAATAATTCCTCTTTCACGCTCAATTTCACTGGGCTCAAAGCTTAACTGCCAGGCAATATCTGATAAAATGGATATCCCTTTTAACAGTTTAGCCTCATCATCGGTGGGGAGTTTAAATTGGTAAACTGTGGAATTATAACTTGTTCCACCATTTAACCCATTGTGAAAACCCATTCCAATAGAAGTTAAATAATCTACCATTTCAGTTCTGGGAAAATTCTTGCTACCATTAAAAGCCATATGCTCTACAAAATGAGCCAGACCTCTTTGATCATCATCTTCATCAACACTGCCAGCATCAATACAAAGCCGAAGTTCAATTCGCTTTTCAGGTTTGGCATTTTGCTTGATGTAATATTTTAAGCCATTATCCAATATTCCAGTTATTACTTCCGGATCCTGCTGCAAGGGTAAAGCTGAATATTCAGGAGGAAGGATTGCCCCTAAAGAAAAGAGGCTTCCAATCAGGATCAAGCTGAGGACTATTTTTTTCATTTGTACTCCCTGTTAATTTTACTCTGATCTATATGTAATTAAAAACTGTTCATCTTTGTCTAAAATGGTATTGTAGCTTCCAAAGGTCTGATGAGTTCCATCGGAAAGATAAATCTCCACTTGATAATAATAATCCGTTCCATATTCTACGCATAAAAATTCGTTTTCACCAGGCATAATATTTGTCAATACCCCTACTTTTAAATGGGTTAAATCACTATGCTGCCAAATTTCTGCCCGACTAATAGTTTGCTCCGATGCATTTACTATTTTCACGCTGGCTCTATTGGGTAAAAGGAAAATTTTATAAATCTCCCCTGCCTGCACTTCAATCCAGGTAGAATCAAGATAAGCATTAAGATCCTTATCATGAATACTATAGGTTTCTCCTTTCAGCCAAATTAACAGCTTCTTTTTTACATCACCGGCAAATATATATTGAGTTTTGGTATCTATATTATATTCAACTTCTTCATCTGCGCCAATAGTTTTGAATTCTTGCCCTTCAACTTTTATATAAGCTGGATAGGAACAACGATTATAAACTTTTAGCTTTGCCCCTGATTCACAAGCGGAAAGCATTAAAAGAATAATCGCGAAGCTAAGGATAATCCATATTCTATTTTTCATTATTCTTTCCTCCCTTCTTAAAAGTTATCCCTTTTATCAGACTCTAACTGTCAAGTAAATTGTTGGTTGACCAGATCCACACTAGTTTTTTATAATAGGTAGGATTAATTGCTGATATCTCTTCCCTCTTTGAAAGCCCTTTTGGGCAATACAAAAATAGCGAAGTGACGTAAGCCATTTTCGAAAATTCACAATGCAGACGGCAAAAGGTTTTGGCTTACAATTTTCACCTACATTACCCAAAACCACATTCCACGAACTTTTTACTAACAACCAAGCTATAACTGGTTTCCGAATTGTAAAATTGTGAGTTAAAACAGAGTATTTTTCTAAAAGATTTTTCCTAAAAGAGTGGATGCTAAAGAGATAAATATATCCCTAAGGTATTCATTCCTATATGATAACTATAAGTGTCAATTACAATTGGAAAGATTAAAGTAACAACTTAAAGATATTGCGATCATTTCCCTATTGAGACAGTATTATACCGATTTTTGTAATCACTTATATAATAAAAACCTACTATTGTTGTCTCTTATCTCCCTTGATTAAGATTAGATAAATACCTGACTAACGCTTTGTATTAAGAACGAAGAGCGGAGCTTGAATCTGATATACAGTTTTTGCTAAAGTAGCAAATACCTGATGACAGGTAAATATATTAGGATAAGACATAATACCAATCCAAAATTTTAAAGTACGGGAAAAAATGAGCTAATCAATTCTTACTTTACAAATAAACCGAAGTTTGCCAACCAACTTAATGCTTACCTGTTTTTTAGAAGTTTTTTATTCGGCACCTCATTTGCTGATTATGTCCATAAACTGTGTGGCTTACTTATTCGGATTTTTTTTAACAGTGGGAAAATCCTGATGAATTGTAGAAACGGTATATTACTTCTTCCTTGGTAACTGAACTTATTAAAAAGGGGTATACTTTTTTCCTTTACTTCCATACTATGCAAGCAACATTTCTTGTCAAAAATGAAATTTGTAGTGCCAAAGACAATATTTTAATTTTTATCTATTTCTAATTCCTCTCATTTACAAAATTGAACTGTCAAACATCAGTAATTGGTTACCTTACAAAAAACAGCCACAAACCTACTATAGATGCACCACCCATAGCCCCATCAATGGCCTTATGCACATCATTTAGGGTTGCTATTTTGTGGCTATGTTCATCACAAATGTCTAACCCTCTTAGAGTTGCAACCTTATTGCCATGTTCATTATAGATGTCATTACCTTTAATAGTTGCTACTTTGTGAATGTGCTCATCATAAATATTGGCACCCTTAATAGTTGCAATACGATGACTATAAGGGTCATAAAGGTCATTACCTTTTAGCTTGTATTTTGACATAATGGTCTCCTTTACTGTTTTTTTGCTGAGTTCCAAATGTTAGTATCCATACCAACTTAATGTTTCTCTTATTAGTTGAGGGCATCTAACATCCCTTGTTGCTCACAATCTATGTAAAGTTAGCGTCTAATTGCATAGTTTTCAGTTTGCTAATATAGGTCAAGTTCTTTTTTGTAAAATTTGCATTACCCTAAAATTATCTTAGTTACTTTCTCAAATATGATAAACTACTCAAATAATTTAGGGAAGGACAAATATCGTTTCGTTTATAGGCTGGTTATAACTAAAATGGTGTGCGATGGTTAGATGCGTAAATCTAATTTAGTTTCCCTAAAGCTGTTTCTGCAAGAAAAAGTCATCTGCTAAGTTGCAAATTGGCATAAAAAAGTTATTTATTCAGTTTCACAGTTTCACAGTGGCATAAAAAAGTTATCGGTTCAGTTGCAAAGTGGCATAAAAAGTTCTACCCGGTTCAGGGACATAAGCATGAACCATATAGTTTTCATCCGTAAGGTTTTTAATAGTGAGGGCGGGGGTAAATTTCCAGTTACCTTTTTGCCAATGCAAGCTTAATCCGCAATCCATTAAAGCATAAGCAGAAATAGGATCTATCAAATTATCGGGAGTTATCCATTGTTTTCCGGTGAAGCTATATTTTGTCCAAAAGTGAAAAATCCCTGGTTGCCAATCAAGGGCAAAAGAATAAAGAACTTCAGGACGGTACATAAGTTTTGGTGCATCTTCAAAACTATAATAAGTAGTATCCTTAGCTTTCGTAAAAACCGCCGAAGCAGTAAGTTCTAATTGTTTAAGCGGTTGGCAATTTCCTTCCAATTCCAGATTCCGAACTGTTGCTTTTCCGATATTCATTGGTTTCCAAACAGGACCATACATTTGCACTTGCCGCCATTGAATCAGATTTTTAATCTTGTTTTGGTGTAAGGTTGCTTTTAGCGTTGCCTGGGGAATATTGCCTTTTACCCAAATCTGATAACCAGTTGCCTTTTCACTTTTAAGATTTGGATTACCCAAAGTTTGAGAATCCCCTTTCCAATAAAGATCAAAAGGCGAAGGCAGAGCAAAAGAATTGCCAATTGTGGCTCCCGTTTCCAGATAATTATTTCCCCAATTGCGAACGGAAAATTCCAGCCGTCCGCTAAATTCATCTTCACCCTCTATGTAATCGTAACGACCAGCCAAACCGTTATTCACAATCAGCCAGGCAAATTCTTTTTGCTGATTAAGCTTTAAGGCAAGCGCAAATTGATTCCTAACATAATCAATCTTGCTTTGATGAGGATTTATTAAATCCTGATAGCGATAGCGATTATAAGAATATTCACCGCTAAAAGCTGCCTGGAAAAATTGGGAGTTGTAGTTAAGACCTTGTCGAAAACCGTAATTATCCATTTTTTGTTTATATTTTTGGGAAAATCCCTCAATTAAGGACTGCGTATTATCGTAAGTTGTTTCATCCTTCAAGAGCCAATTATTACTTTGCCAAGTAAAATTGCCGAAATTGGCAGAGAGCCGAATTTGCGGACGCAGCGAGGAACCCTCCAAAAAAGACTTATAATATAAATCGGCAAAATTTAGCGGGCCAGGAAGCTCTCTCTGAAAGGTTAAATAGTCAGTAGAAAAGCTAGTTAGCAGTTTAGCAATACGAATTGAATACGCACCAGAAAAAGAAAGCTGTTGTTTACTGTTATATTTCCGGATGCTTTCACTATCTTCTGGAATCAATTCTCCTTTCCTTATGGGAAAATCGTTATCCGTATTGTAGGCATTAAGACATAACCGATAAGAATTTTTGGGATTTAATCCGCTAACCGTAATTTGTTGCATTAAATAGCCATAAGAGCCGAATTCTGTTTTGCTTTCCAGATTTGTTTTTATGGCAGCACCCTGTTTTGTAGTAATCATTATTATACCACCAATGGCAGATCCACCTCCATAAACACTGGCATTATTTTTCACTACATCTATGCTTGCTATGTTTTCTGAATTCAACCGGGAAAAATCAAAGGGCTCGCCTAAAGTATTCATCGCGATTCCATCTACTAAAACCAAAGTGTGTCTGCTGATATTTCCCAGGATGTTTATTTCCGCTATTTCACCCTTTAGCTGAGTTCCAGTACTTTGAAAAGAAGAAGTTTGTGAGATTAATTCCGAAGCGCTATTATAATTTTTATCTGGATCTATTGGCAATGTTACCACATCTGCAGCAGAAATATTTTCTTCGCCAAGATAGGCAAAAACATAGTATGTAGGTAGCTGAATCGGTTCATCTTGCAGAATTATTTGGATTCCTCTATTATCCTTAGGCAGAGCAGATATTTCTTTTAGGGATAGGGTTTGCTTTTTATAGCCCAAACGGCTAACCTGCATAGAATCCATTACTTCAATTGTAAAACTGCCATTTTGTCTTGTTAAAGTTGTTTTTTTTCCGCTAACCAAACGAACCGATTCCAAAGGTTTTTTATCTACATCTGTAACAATACCAGATACTTTGGTACTTTCCAGAATAGATACAAAACCAAGAAGAATCAAGAAAACGGATAAAAAACGAAGGTGCTGCATAGCGTAAACTCTTATGGATAAATAATATTGGGATGTCCGGTATGCGGATTGATCATAATATCCAGCTCCACAGCAAATAGATCTTTCAGTGTCTCTTTTTGCATCAAGTCTTCCGGTTTGCCGGCAGCCAATAGTTTTCCTTCTTTTAGAAATATTAACCTTTCAGCATAGTTGGAAGCCAGGTTTATATTGTGAGAAACTATTAAAACCGTCTTATTTTCTTTACTGTGAATGGTTCTTAAGAGTTTCATTATTTCTATCTGATAATTTATATCCAGTTGGGACAAACTCTCGTCCAACAAAATAAATGGTGTCTGCTGAACTAACGCTCTGGCAATTAATACCCTCTGTTTTTCGCCTCCACTGATTTCAGAAAGCCAGCGGTGTTTAAATTCTGTTAACTTCAAATTTTCCAAAACAGCATCTACCGCTTCATAATCCTCAGAGCTATAGGATTGCAAAAAACCCAGATAGGGATAACGACCCATCAAAACAGTTTCCTGAACTGTATGATCAAACTCAGACCTGGTTTCTTGAGGTACAAAGGCAATCTGTTTTGCCAACCAAGAATGTTTTATTTTAGCTATATCCTTTTCAAATATGGTAATATATCCCTCAGATGGTTTCAAATAGCCCATAATTGTGTATAGTAAAGTAGATTTTCCAGCTCCGTTAGGACCCAAAAGTGCACAAAAATCCCCTTCTGCAATTTGCAGAGAAATATCTTTCAAAACCGGGAAATCCCCGTAACCGCAAGTTACATTCTTTAGCTCTATCATTGTTTTGTTTTCCAGTTTTTTTCTCCTTAAGTATGATCATTTTTTTGCTTGCGGTTTATCTGTCAACTGAACTTTCAGCAAAGATATGTTTGTTTTTTGGTAAAAAAGTCTTTTTATATCTCGGCAACCAAATAAGAACTCGGATAAAAGATGATTATTGTTTTAGCCATTTATCCACTGAATAAAGCAGATTATTTGCTTAAAGTGAAAAGAGGAATATTATTTAATTTGGGAAAAGAAGAAGATTTGTTTATATGTACACTAAGTAAAAAACCCGGTGTTTGTTTATTTTATTTCTTCTTATCACTATGTAAGCGTTTAAGTCCTAAGAAAGCAGTTGACATTTTTTCCCTTTCAGGAGGATAGGGTATTACTTGTTTTATAGGAAATCTAAATAGTTATGCGAGAGAATCCGAAATCTATTTTCACTATTGATGTGGAAGATTATTATAATGTTACCGAAGAAAGAGGTGAGCCCCCAATTTCTGAGTGGGATTTTTTACCCAGCATAGTAGAAAGCGGTTTTATGAAATTGCTAAACCTGCTTGATCTTTATCAAGTTAAGGCAACCTGTTTCTTTTTAGGATATGTAGCCCAAAAATATCCTCATTTAGTGATAGAAGCTAAAAAAAGAGGTCACGAAATTGCATCTCATGGAATGTTTCATCGCCTTGTATATAAGCTAAGCAGAGAGGAATTTATTGCTGATTTGCTATCCTCCAAGAAAATATTAGAGGATATTATTTCCGAGGAAGTTATATCTTTCCGGAGCCCAAGTTTTTCAGTTACAGAGTCTATCCCCTGGTTTTTCGATGCTTTAGTAGAAGCAGGTTTTAAAATTGATTCTTCCGTTTTTCCGGTTAAAAGAGATTATGGTGGTTATCAAACAACTCAAAAAAAACCGTATTGGATCAAAACCGATAAGGGTATGCTTTGTGAATTTCCTATTTCGGTAGCCCCCTTTTGTGGTAAGGACTTTTGTTTTTTTGGGGGAGGATATTTGCGTCTGTTCCCAAAAAGGATTATACTTTCTATGCACAGTAAACTGGCAAGAGAAGGAAATCCTACTTTATTCTATATTCACCCGCGAGAGATGGAACCACAGCATCCTCGCTTAAAAATGAACAAACTGGCCTATTTCAAAAGTTATGTAAATATGAATACAGTAAAGCCCAAGCTGGAAGCAATACTTTCCAGCAGTAAATTTATCACTTGCAAAGAATATATGGCAATAATAAAGGATAACTAAATGCAAAATAACAAAAAAACAGCTTCTTTCTTCGATGGCTATTCTGGCGATTTTAATGCCATTTACGGAACTGGAACTGGAGCTTTTCAACGCCTTATAAATAAATGGTTCAGACAAACAATGCTGATCCGTTTTCAAAAGACAATAGATGGATGTAAACCCTTAGAAGGAAAGACAATTTTGGATATAGGTTGTGGACCCGGAATTTATGATGTAACTCTAGCTAAAAACTCTCCTGCTTATGTGTATGGCATAGATTTTGCTCCCGGAATGATTGAATTGGCCAAAAACGAAGCAAAGAAAGCCGGTGTAGATAAAATATGTGAATTTGAAATTGCCGATTTTAATACTCTGCCCGAAGATAGAAAATATAATTACATTATTTTGATGGGTTTTATGGACTATATGGAAAACCCAAAGCAGGTTATTGAAAAAGCGATGCGTTTGGCAACCGATAAAGTTTTCTTTAGTTTTCCTTCCAATAAGGGCTTTCTGGCCTGGCAACGCCAAATTCGCTATAAATTTAAATGCCCGCTTTATCTATATAGTGAAAAACAACTACAAGAGCTTTTTTCTAATATTGCTCCCTGGAAATCCCGGATAGAAAATATCGGCAGGGATTTTTTCGTTACTCTGTATAAGTAGCAATAGTGTACACTATCTCCCCAAAAGTGTAGCCGGAGGACGCCGATCCTCCGCAAGAAAAAATCCAAAAAGCGGAGCTTCAGCGAGCTCCGACTACCCAAAAGTGTAGCCAGAGGACGCCGGTCCCCCGCAAGAAATAATCCAAGAATTTATTAGCCCATTTTCCTCCGCACTTAAAAATTGCAGGTTAATATTTAGTAATATCCTCATATATTTACTTGTCATCTGATATTTTCTACATTAACGCCAACTACATATCTAATGCAATCACCACTCTTCGTTCTTAAGTGAAAGCGTTAATCAAGTGTTTATCACTCCTTAATCAAGCGTTAATTATTAACGCTTGATTATGGTATGTTAAACGATAGATTAAGGGCTTTGCACATGAAATATAGAAAGAAATACGGAGATTCTATTAGGAATATAGAGTATCAAGTGAAATTGCAAATAGTATCACTTTCGTTGCAAATCGCTGTTTTTGGTGAGATCCCAGTATCACCCTTTTTGCAAATCGGTATCAAGGTTTTTGCAAATCTAGTTTCATGGATTTTGCAAATGCGAGTCTAGGTCTTATAATTGAGACCCTTTGGTATAAACACGCTCCTTGTTAACTGTATGGGGCAAAGCCATCTTAATCAGACCGCTTTATCAACCTCTTTTTACTATCACTAAAGTAGCCACCGAGGATGTTTGACAGGTCTATATGAACTCAGGTCTATCGTTTAAATTTTTAGTGGATTAAGGATACCTTACCATCTTTGTTCACTAATCTATTGCCATTGCTTAGAATCAGAGTGTTTGTGTCTGCCTCATCTACTTCCCATGTAAGCTCTTTGGTTCTATATGATGAAGGTCCCTTTACACCATCATAATAGTAGTAGTCTTCAGTCTTTTCTGACGCTTTATGATCAGGCATTATCTGGTAATTCCAAAACATGTCTCCATATACTTGTTTGCTAGAAAAACTATATGATTTGCCAATCCAAAATTTCTCTGCCTTGGCAATGTCTACTTTTCGAGCGTTTGCCTTATTCTGATATTCCGTAACCCTAGCTGTATTTCCCAGTACTGAGTAGTATTTGATCAAAGTATCATAATCAGCAAGGGTAAGTGATTTCTTGCTCTCCTGCAAATCAGATATTCTCTGGTTTACCAGTTTACTTAAGCCTGCCTTATCTCCGGCTTTTTGGTATAAATCCATCAGTTCATCTTTCTCGACTTCATTGATTGACTGGTAGTCTCCATAAGTCTGGATTGCTATGCTGTATTGCTGATCGCCTAAAGCTTTGGTCCTTAAATCCATTGTTTTTCCGCTTTTTGCGTAGTATGCCACAGATTTTTCAGGATCATGGATGTATAGAGAATCCAGATACTGGTTTGCTTTGTCTTTGTTTCCCACCTCAGTGTATAGGTCAATTAGCATATCATAAGGCTTAGGATTGATTTTCTCAGCATTTGTAATTGCTTTGCTAAAATCATTTGCCTTCGAGTAGTACGATGCAGCTTGTCGGTAATCTCCACCCAGTTCAAAAAGTACGGCCGCTTGACTAAATGCAGGTGGATCAGTCGCCAACATTTCGTTTGCAGCTAACGAACTAATTGATATTATCAGGCTTTTATCGTTAGCTAACCTCACCGAAGTGACTTCGTATGCCTTGTAGTAATTTTTTCTTTCGGAATATGCATTTACCAGCCTGTAAGCTGTGCTGTCCGGCATGTTAGCTAAAATGACGTTTTTAATCGGATTTCCTGTCTGTTCCGCGATAAAATACGCTTCAAATAGACTTGAGACATTCTTATCAAGTTTAAAGTAATTGATTGCTTCATCAGTTTCCTCAGCCAAGCGCGCCAACCTGCTTAACTCCATATAGTTATCTGGTTTGGCTACTTTGCATATATTGTATGCCATTGAGTATTCTTCTGCTTGTTCACAGATATATATCCGTTGGTCTGCCGAGTAATGCTGTATAAAGCCTAAACAACTTGCAGCTGTCTGAAAATCATTCCCGAGCAAATAGCAGTTGATAATCTTATCATAATCCTTTTCTTTTTTTGAAATTAGCAAATCACCCAAGGCATTAAAAAACTCCGGGTTTTTGGTTGTTGTGGCTGCTTCTACCATAACTTGTGTTGCGTTAAATTCAATAAGATCTTGATATTGATTAAGGTGATTCAATATCGTACTTCTCTTTACATTGCAAAGATATGACATAAGTATGTCATTGTTGGTCAACTGATCCCGGAAAGCGTCTAAATCTTTTAGTGCATTGGTTTTATTGTTTAGAATCACTTGAATCAAAAACAACCTCATGTTCCTTATAGGTATTGATTTAAGATAGAGATTAAAGTCTTCTTTGGGCAAATGTGATGTAAATGTCTTCAGATCACTGAGTTCCGTCTTGGTTAGTATGTACCGATTATAGATAACTCTGTGCATTTGATCCCTGAAAAACTCGTCAACTAATTTCAATACATCAGAACTGGTAGAATTATACAACATATCCCAGAGCAATATTGTTGTTTCCAAGGAAAGTGCCTGAGTTTGATAAGCCTCAGTGTTAATAGCAGTAGCTCCTGATTGCGTGTCTGCGAAATAGTTCACAACATCAGCTTGCGTTACTGATTGTAAAGGCACTACTATCATTAAACATATAGCTATCGCTGTCAATATATTACAGTCCTTTAACATTATACTCACCTCTTAGTCATTAATTTTCTCTTATCTACATTTACCAATATCTGTTAACTTACAAATCTGAGTGAAATTAAGTCTCAGGTCTGAATTATCCGTAGATGAAAACAGTCCACTTTACTAACTATCACTATTCAATTTTCTTCGTAAGGTTCGTTACTCTATATACACTTCCTCCCACAGCAAGGTACCTGCCATCGGGGCTGAAAGCCACAGAACCGTTTTTGTTACCTTCCCATGAATAAGTACTTACAGTTTGTTGCTCTATGGATTCAAGATCAATAATGATAGCATTATTAGCCATCCCAACAGCAAGGAACTTGCCATCAGGGCTAAAATCGAGTGATGTTGGTACTGAACTAAGCTCGTATTCCAGAACTTGTTTCTTGTTGGATACATCGGATATGATAATTAGGCCTCCATAACCATTCGGGTTTGGGTTCTCTCCCCTTGCTAATAGACTACCATCCTTGCTATAGGCTTTGCAAATGGACCTGAATAACATATCGACTTGTCTTGTTTCTAAATTATAAACTCCACTTCTAAAAGCAATGTGCTTCCCGTCAGGACTCCAAACCGGATCATCAATACTTATAGCGATATCGGATAAATCCATGATTTTTTGGCTAGTTTCAATGCTATATATGCATCCGTCATCTAATATTATAAATCGCCCATCAGGACTAAAATCGATTGACGAAAAATTTGGATTGTAGATGCTAAATTCAATGTTCATAACAAGTTTCTTAGATTTAATATTGTACACTTTAACATGGTTGGGGTCACCACGATCTATATTTTTTGAGTCATAACAGATAATTGCTATTAAATCTCCATTGGGACTGACACGGAAAATTTTACCGCCTTTTAATTCTGCGTCCTTCTTCCCGGACTCTAAATTATAAAAACTTACAAAATAATATTTCTTCATGTCTCCAATCGCCAGGTAGGAAGTTCTAGGTACAAATTCTACGCCTCGATATTGTGTCTTAAATGTCAGCATCGGCTCCAATGCGATTGTTTGGTTAAATCCGGATACAGGCTCTTCTATCCTGACCCTTGCTAGACCGATTTTGTCCCCGATATCTATACAAAGCTGACCTTTTATTTGCACATTAGCCCAATTCTGGCTAAGAATTCTTGCAATCGGGCCATCAATGCTTATTGACGTTTCATAGAGTTCCTTTTGGTACGCCAGATGCTTGATGGTCAGCGGGAAGATTTTTTTATTGGGGTCATATTTGCCTAATGTAACTTCAATCTCGGTAGTATCAAAGGTTTTCGATCTTAGTTCGGCAAGCCTCTGCGAAGTTTCAAACAAAACCTGGTTACGCATTAAAACAATCTGTGGAATAACCTTAATTGATCTGATTGCATACTCTTCGTCAGATTCAAATTCATCCTTGGGGGCTAAAAGTGGATTTATCTCTTTCATGGTAATCAGTTGCTCATCCAACTGTTTCTCACTGGCAACCAGCTCCTGTTTCAATAAACTAATCTGTGATAGTGTTTCAGTTATAGACTGCGCAACGAGTAAAAGAGGCACAATCATTATTAAGGCACATAGGGACTTTTTCATTTTATCTCCAATATTACTTAAATATATCATTAAATAATTACTTTTTAATAGATGCTTCCACCAGAGAAAGCTATTAGTGAACATAATCATTGATCTTCTTCCAATCCTGGATTTGTATTTCCAGGGGTCTGGCTTTAGTGCCCCAACTACCACAATGAAATACAGGAAAGACTTTGTACGTCAACTTCGAGCCTTCCGTCCGATAATAAAGCTGATCCTCTGTCTCCACGATCTCCCGCATGGACCTGCTGATCTTAAGCACCTTACCGGTATCCTCAAACTTTGAATCATAGGATAAACTGCCATTATGAAGTAAGGCCCTGAGAGGCATACTGCCAAGAGTTACGATAGCCTGCGGCTTAATGATATTGATCAACCGAACACAAAAGGTTTGGCAGTTTTGGAACCACTCTGGATTCACAGCTCCAGTAAATCCTTTATCACGGTAGCAAAGTACCGCGTTAGTGAAGAAGAGGCTTCCCTGCTTCTTTTTCAAATCCAATTTTGAGGCTTTACAGATTATTTCTGCCAGATTGTTGTCAGTTTTGAATTTGTGTTTTGGGATATGTTTATGCTTTCCGGTTAGGGATGGGTAGGTTGGATCGTTAGTCCACTTGTCGTAGGATTCTGGATCTGGTTTCTCCCCCCAGTCCTGCCCGATCACCAGAATATTAGCATCAAGGCTGCCCTGCCAATGCGACCAAAGATTGATCTGGGAACGGCACTTATCCTGAACAAGCTTTGTACCTTGTGTTTTCTGGCCGATCATGCACTTTTCGCATTTACGAACATCTTCTACCAATTCAGAGTATCTGCTTTCTTTGGTGTTCATTTCTATCTCCCTGTGATTAACTATAGTATGTTAACTCCATTAACTGTAAGCTGATTTGAGATGGTTCGCATACTAAAGTACATCCGCTTTGCTTTCAGATGCCCTCAAACAACTTGAGAAACAATGAGTTGGAGCTTACACCAACATTTGGGAATCAACTTGCTTTCTGCAGCCATAATGTTCATATCATCTCTCAGCTTTGAAATCTACCAGTGTTGATTTCAGGAGCGGGGGGGGGTTACCAACTAAATCCCGGCTCTTTATAATCATAATACTAGATAACATGCCACAATTTCTGTTGAAGCTTCCCAGCTAACTTATTAGTTAGTCCAATTTTTCTAACTTGCTGAATTTTGTTCTAAATGCCAGGCTTTCAATATCATCCAAAGGATTTTCGTATACACTCCATTGATAACTCTCTAAAGAAAACGTGCCAGTGAACTTGACAGTGTTTCCAGGTTCGAGATCTAGAGCAATATCAAACAATGAAGAACCTTCCCTAATTGTGTGAGGTAATTTTTGTATGATTCTTGTTCTGTTTACTTTGAGGTCCTTTGAAGCTCCAGTTCCTACCCTTATATAGTGCCGCATATCTTTCCCCTCATGGAGGCTGATTTCTAGTTCGATTTCGTTAGCATTAGGATAATATTGAACACTTTCAACCGTACCAATCCAATCTGTCATTTGATAACCATTACTAATAACGTTTTTCCTTTCCCTTACCAACCTGTACTTCTCAGCATCAGTATAGTCTAATTCATCCTTTTCCCAAGCTTTCTTTAGAACATCAATCAAATTCCTCTCACTTTGAGGCATTAGATCTTCCCAGCTCGATGATTTTGTTACTTCGACATTCTCTTCGATAGTAGAGACAGTGTCTGCAGGCATGTTAGTGGCTATCTCTTCGATAGTAGAGACAGTGTCTGCAGGCATGTTCGTGGCTATGGTATCTTGAACCTCTCCATTGCCATTATTGTTCTTTCTGCAACCAACCACAAACATGAAAGGTATCAATAGAATTAATAGTAATAAATCAGTTTTCATTTCTAACAACTCCTTATTCTTTTGAGTCACAAATGTTGGAGCAAGTCTCAACTCATTGTTTTTCATCTTTGTTCCCACGTCAAGTCCTTTTTCATAATGATCTCGCAGCGACTATGCACATGGTTTTGCGAAGACTCAGATATCCGTAGATTTCCAACGGTGATTACTTAGGGTTGCATAGTGACCTGGTTACGACTATCAAAAGCTTTCATCGCCTCTTCCAGAGGCTCTGGACCTACGACTTTTAGATGCCAAGCATCTACTTTATCTTGCAGCCTCTGCTGTTCACGTAATTCAGCACAGTGACTTATCATTTCTTTGAGAATGCCACGCTTGATCTTGATGCCAACCTTGCCGACGTCCTTCTTAGTTAACACGCAGTAACCATATTGGTTAACGCCGATCACACCTGCCGAAGCCAGAGCTTCCAGATAGACGAAGACCCATTGGCGACTTCTCCCGAAGGCTTCGGCAATGCTTCTGATTGAAGTGAAGCTGCGTTTTTCGATCAGATTGAGAAGTGCCAGGGCTGCCTTGGGATCGAAGTTCCAGTGCGCCCGCAGCTGCTTATCCAGAGTTGTGTTGAAGCGGTTACTGCGGGCATAGATGGGCTCCCGGTCACTGATCAGTTTGATGGTCTTATCTTTGATCATCTCAACCATAACAGGCTCCACTACTTCAATGTCCAGCCCAGTCATATTGGCGATTAACTCCCCATCGAAGGGCTTGCGATACTGGTTAACGAAGTTCAATACGAGTTCTCTGGCGGTCATAAGTCTCTCCCCAGATCGAGATCGGCTATAGAGAGTTGAGGATTGGTAGCCTTGGCCCGCTCAATGATGTACATGATCTTCACAGCTTTACGAAGATTGCCTTCGCAGTTAAAGTCGATCTTGGTTACAACTGACTCATCAACCGGTATCTCCATCACTTCCTTAGCAATCTTACGGATATCGTCCTTGCCTACCTTGTTGAACTCGTAGAAGTAGTTGCAGCGGTCAAAGTAGTGGCGGTTAATGGCGGCTAACTTGTTCCGGGCATCCTGCATCCCGACCAGGACTACGATGGTGAGAGTCTCATCCACGATGTCCCGGATGGCACCCAGTAGCTTGTCATGCTTGAAGGCATAGTCGATCTCATCGATCACGATTACTGTCTCCGGATTGTCATCCAGGAGCTTCAGGCAGTACTTGAAGATGTTGTTGGTGGTACCGCTGGGGATGAACTCACCAAGTCCGAAGCGGCGGTATAGTGCGGTCAAGAGATCAACCGCGAAGGACTTGGGAGTGGTAGTTGATTCCAGTCGCATATAGATGTAGCCTCGCATGAAGGCGATGCGGCTGGCATAGGTGGTCTTGCCAAGGCCGGGTTTGCCATAGATCAGGCCCAAGCCTACCATCTCGGTCTTGGGTCGGTTCATCAGGAACTGGATGCAGGCATCAGCCCTGACTACGTTCTTGATTTGCACGAGCTTGTTAGGTTTCATTTATCCTCCTTATTTAGATAATGCCGACTTTTTTCAGCATGCCGTAGAAGCTCTCGTCATCATCATCGTCCTGCTCTTCAGGGTCAGGATCTGCTGTTGATGCTTCTTGTTCATTCTCTGTATCAGTTATCTTGGTATCTGATTGGTCAGATCCGAAGTTCTGTTCTTCAGGGCTTATGAATTCTAGTTCTGGCAGTTCTTTGACCAACTCCTGCTCCATCGCCTCGATGCGGTCTTGAGCCTCAGGTTCGGGAGCTGTGATCAGGTTGCCTTGCTTGAAGGTGGGATTGGGTCCGCTCAAGCTTTCCCGCACATAAGGTTCGAGGAGATTATCCACAGCTTCTTGGTTATGCAGTACGAAGTCTCTGGCATGCTGTTCCGTTAAGCGTTGCAGCTTCTTGATCTGCGTGTATTCCTTCTTGAGGGATTGATGCGAGATCGGATTGTTCTTATCGATGTGGATGAAGGGATGCTGGCTGCGTCTTAGCTCTGCCTGGCAGATGAAGTTATCTTTCATGTCATAGACCAGTATCCACCTGGCTTCTGCATAGTCGTATCTGATGATCACCGGCTTGCCGATATTGTCCATCAAAGCGATATGCCAGTAGAGCAGCTTGTTGAATACTATACCATCGTTTCTAACTGACTTGCGCTCGGTAGCCAGCATCATGAAGTTGAGTTTATCCGGCCTGAGCATCCGCTCTTCCGGCACCAGTGCTGAACTGAATACCTGCCAGGGTGTCTTGCCTTCCAGTCCACCATGCTCGGTCTCGCCATAGATGTGCCTGATATAGAAGCCGATCATCTGCATTGCGTCCTGAATAGTGGGAGCCTCTCTATTGTATAAGGCTTTTGCCCACTTCTCATTACGCATCAGGGTCGAGGGCTTGTTAGCTACGTTAGCTCCCCGGAAGCTGCTGATGAAGCGTTCGAACTGCTCCTGGAAGGTCCTGAAGAACCGCTCAATCACCTTGGCCTTGGCATTGTAGCTCTCCGCGAAGTGAGCCTCGATGCCTAACTTGGGGAACACACCCCCTAACTCAAGTTCCAGGTCATGTCCTTCCCAGGACTCGTGGAATAGCTTGGCTCTGAAGGCCTTGCCATTATCGAGATAGACCGCTTCGGGCACGAAGGCGAAGGGCGGCCGGGTTTGCACCGTATTTCCCTCGGCATCTGTCTGCAGATACCAGTGCGAGGTATTGAGAAAGGCATTGCGGAAGGCAGTCTGGATATGCTGGCTATCTTCGGTAAAGGCGAGTGAGGCACCTACCGGGTATCTGGAAGCCCAGTCGAAGACCATGATCATGGTCATGCGTTGAGCTTTACCGGTATGGGGATTGAGGATATCGAAAGCCAGGGTATGACCATCGGCTACCCAGACCTGACCCACATGCAGAAGCCGGGCATCCCGGTGGATTGTCTTCACTATGTGTTCCGCCACGTATTTACTGCCCTTACGTGTCTGCTCCCAAGTCGCCAGGTGGTTTTCCATCCACTCAGTGCACCATCTTCTTAAGGTGGGCTTGCTGGTAGGTGACTCAAAGTAACCCATCCTGGCTTGAGCCTTGAGCATGTTGATGGCAGAACCGATGGTGATCTGGTTGGGATGTAGCAGAATGCTGAGCAGAACATTGGACTCGATCTCGGTCACCTTGCGTTTATGGCTGATATTCTTGCCCTTATGCAGCAGTGCGAACATGTCCTGATTGGATTTGATATACTGGTCGATCCAAAGCCGCAGAGTCCGTTCTTTACGCTCACCTCTGAGCTTGAATAGCTCCGGTGCCATGGTTCCTTTGTTGTACTCTTCAACTATCATCTTCCACTCTTCAACTTTGGAGTGGCATAAGGCCAGTCTCCGAATCACGAGGTTGCAGAAGTGGCCGAGGAGTCTGGCTTCTTTGTCATATCTCAAGGGAAGCTTTGTTCTGGGTGTCAGGTCAATGTAGCCGGGACTGCAGTCCTCAATTGCTACATCTGCCTGTAAAGATCTTTCAACTCTCATAACAACCCCTCCTCAAATCAAAACAAACCGCTAAAAGAGGCTGCCTACTAAACCTCTGTGACAGTTTGATCGCCATTTCTCCTGTCACAGTGCTCAAAGCCTTTGCTGATAAACAAAGATGGCATTTCCCCTTATTCCGGACCACTGTGACAGCTGCCAAAGTGCTTGGTAGATTCGAGACCACTATGACACAAAATCCGGCATTGTTGCTGTCACAGTGCTCAAACCCACTATTGATTAGCTTCTGCGGCTTTTTCCGCCTTTCGGGAACCACTGTGACACCTGTCACAGTGCTCAACGTGTCACAGTGGTCTGCCCTGAATTCCCTCAGCCTTAACTCGTAACTGGTCGCTTTCATAAGCGCCTCCCTTTAGTTATTACTAGGTGCTACTCTACTGCATGGCAATAACTTGGGAAGTCCTTTCCGCTTATTAACGGGGAATTTTTGATAAATCTTCAGACAATTCTGC
>DJGX01000035.1:32631-48880 GCA_002432865.1 Cloacimonetes bacterium UBA5835 | reverse complement strand
AAAGTCCAAAGACCACTGTGACAGAGTCTAAAGCCAGTCCTATTCATCTCACAATCCTATAAACACTTACGACCACTGTGACAAGTGATACCCAGTTGCAAGTTTGGGTGATACTTTATAAGGAAAGTGGTAGGGAAAGCCTGCATAATATGGTTCCGATAGCTAAATTTATTCAATATTTCTAATTTAGTGCTTTCAGTTGTAGTTGATAGTTCTATGTATTTTATAGGAATGATAACTTAAGGGGAGATACTTTTTACCTTTACCACTCCCAAAATGGTATTTATTTTAATTGACAATTCCACATTCATATCTTTTATTAGTTTTAGTGGAGAAAAGTTACGGAAAGTGAATAAGATAATGCAAAAGAAATTACTCCTGTGAATGGCACTCATCAGGCAAGAAGCAGCGGGTAGAATAAGAAAAAACAATTGCTTAGCTGCCCGATAAATATATTTTATAGGAGAAACAATGAAAAAGATCTGCTTTCTACTGGCTTTTTTAATAGTAATCAGTTTTCTGTTCGCTCAGTTTGCGGAACCGAAACCCGATATTATAAATTTGATATCTATGGTGAATGCTGATACATTGAGAGCGTATGTTCAACACCTGCAGAATTATCAAACGCGTTATGCTTTGGCTGATAATCATTTAGAAGTGGCAAATTGGATAAAAGGAAAATTTGAAAGTTATGGCTTTACCAATACTTGGATGCAGGAATATCCACATAATAATACTACTCAATATAATGTAATTGCCACTATTCCAGGTTACTTACATCCAGATATTTATATCATTGTAGGAGGGCATTATGATTCAATTTCCTTTAATTCTGATTTTTTTACTTTTGCTCCCGGTGCAGATGATAATGCTAGTGGCACAGCTGGAGTATTAGAAATTGCCAGAGTGATGATGGCTACAGGATATCAACCAAAATGTTCAATTCGTTTTATTGCCTTTAGTGCAGAAGAAGGTGCCGCCTGGGGATCGGAAACATATTGCGATTATGCTATCGCTGAAAACCAAAATATCAGAGTGATGATAAACCTGGATATGGTAGCTAATAATTTGGAGGTTAGTCAAGAGTTTCGGGTTATGCCATATTTAGGTTGTGAGGAATATAGTTATGAAACGATGAGAATAGCAGAATTATATAGTTCCTATCAACCGGTTTTGGGAATAACAGGTATGGGCTCGGATAGCGATATCTTTTCAAGAAACGGATTTAATGCTGTATTTTTCTTTGAACGATATATCAGTTCCTATTATCATAGCAACGAGGATTTAATTGATTATCTGGATTTTCAGTATGAAGCTGAAATAGTTAAAGCAGCTACTGCAACTGTTGCTGTTTTTGCCAATCAGCCCATATTGGTGGAAAATTTAAAGGTCTATGATCCTGGAACAGGAAACTCCTTATTGGCTGAATGGGATATTTCCTCCGATCCGGAAGTTACAAAATACGCGGTATATTACGGAACAGAAATTGATTCTCTAACTTTCTGGCAATATGTAAATGCTAACCAGTGTTCTATTAGTGGACTTGAGGAAGGACTATTTTATAACATAGCTGTTTGTGCCGTAAATGATTCTGGCTTTGAAAGTATGCGTAAATATGCAAATGGAATTCCTTTTTTGGTTCCTACCACACCCAATTTAATTGCTGATTTCCCGGATAAAGCATCTATAACTATCAAATGGCTACCTAATCCGGAACTGGATATTGCCAGCTATAGTATCTATCGCTCTCTCGGCTTAAACGGAACAAAAACACTGATTGCAACTGTTCCTTTCTCTGATACTTCTTATAACGATACGAATGTGGAAAGTAATGAGGAATATTATTACTATTGCATTACTGCCAATGATTTAGAGGGAAATCAAAGTCAATTTTCTACTCCTTTGGCAAGTAGAATGGTTTCACTGGACAGAGGTATTTATGTGATAGACGAAAGCAAAAATTTTAGCGGAACATCTCCTTTTCAACCGACTGATGAAGCAGTTGATGATTTTTACAATGATCTATTGGAGAACTTTGAAAATGTCTCCCATTTGGATTTGGAAGAACAAACCAGTATCTTGAAAATGGCAGATATCGGTATCTATTCATCTATTTTGTGGCATGGCAATGAACTGAATGATAACACATATCCCTACGAGATTCGTGATGCTTTAGAACAATATATCCGGTCGGGAGGTAATTTATTTATTACTGTCTATTATCCGGGTAAGGCATTTGAATTGAATGCTGGCTATCCAGCATTATTTTCTGCAGATAGTTTTATCTATGAAGTTTTAGGAATTGGGGGTGTAAATTATAATGGACAAGCACGCTTTAAATGTGCAATTCCTAATGAGGATAATTATCCTGCTCTTCAAGTTGATAGCTTAAAGACACTGTCCACTTGGAATGGTCATATCTTTGGTGTGGAAGGATTGGAACCGGTAAATCCTGAGGAAAGTATTTATCAGTATGGCTCCGATTACAGTTCTGATAGCAATCAGGGGACATTATATGGTAAAAGTGTTGGTATTCATCATACCTATGCAGAAGGTCAAACAGTATGTTTAAGTTTTCCTCTTTACAATATGCAAGCTGAGTCGGCTAAGAAATTAATCAAATATGTGTTTGCTAACCTTTTCCAGGAAACAACCAAACCCGATATTCCCCCTCCTAATATAGGACTAAAGGTACTTCCCAATTATCCTAATCCCTTCGTGAATGAAACGACATTAACTGTAGAAAATGCTGATCCGAGTAAATTAATGGATGTTAAAATCTACAATCTGAAAGGACAAATCGTGCAAAGTGTATTTCATGGCTATCCTAATAAAGATCTTCAATTTATCTGGAACGGTAAAGATAATGCAGGAAAAGTCACCAGCTCCGGAATCTATTTCGTTAAAGTAACCTCAGGCAAGGAAAAAGTAATTACCAAAATAATCAAGATACACTGATTCTTGCCTTCCCAAATTGATTAAGTTAATTGAGATTTTAGGGCCCTATTATGTTCTTTCCTCTTTAAAAAAATCCTAAAATCCTTGATTCTATAATCAAATCTGTGTAATCTATGTAATCTATGAGAGATATTTTTCAGGAAGAACGAAATCCTCGTCGTTCTCCTGACAGCCGAGTTATGTAATTCCCACTATATCTTACGACTGCTTGATAGTTTGTTTGTTGTGGGTTGACCAGGAAGTTAACCTCCCTATATTTTTACACTGGATTAAAATCCAGTGTTAGTATGTGTCGTCCCGCTGGGACTTTTATACCCATTCTTTATTGCGCCGGGTTAAAACCCGTCGTTAATATGTATCGTTCCTAACGGAACTTTTGTCGTAATTCTATTTTTTTGAGGGGCTTATGCCGCCGTCGCTATAATTGTATCGCCCTTTGAGTTAAAATCGGTTTTGTTTGTGATCTTCCATCTAATTTCATTCTTTTCCCCTATCTTTGAATAAGGTCAGTAATAATCTTATAGAAAAGGCCGATTTTGACTTAAAGCCGACAGCCAACCACTTAAAGCCCGCCCCAAGTAGCTTCCTATAACCCTCTTTATAATAATCATTTATAAATATAATAATCCTCTTAATCCTAAAATCCTTAAATCCTTGTTTCTAAAATGCTATTCCTACAATCCTTGTTTCTAAGATGCTATTCCTACAATCCTTGTATCTGATAAAAAATCTGCGTAAACGGTAAAACCTTTTCCTTGACGCCTAACCCTCTTTTTAGAAATTGTCCAAAACAATTAATAATTGCTTAAGCAAAGCAAACGACAACGACAATAAAGCGAGGTAACTACTAAAATGGAAATCAGTAAAACATTTGAGCCCAAAGATCTAGAAAAGAAATGGTATGAATTTTGGGAGGAAAACGGCTATTTTAAGCCTCAGGAAAATTCAACAAAAAAGCCATTTACAGTTCTTATGCCCCCTCCTAATGTGACAGGAATATTACATATTGGTCATGTGCTAAATAATACTCTTCAAGATGTCGTTGTTCGTTATCATCGGATGAAAGGAGAACCAACGCTTTGGTTGCCGGGTGTAGATCATGCTGGAATTGCCACTCAAAATATGGTGGAAAAAGATCTTGCTAAACAGGGTATAAGCCGTCAGGATATAGGCCGCGATAAATTAGTGGAAAAAATCTGGCAGTGGAAAAATGAAAAAGGCAATATAATCATAGATCAGCTAAAACTTTTGGGCGCAAGTTGCGATTGGGAACGTTTACGTTTTACGATGGATGATATGCTTTCGCGGGCTGTGAAAGAGGTTTTTGTAACTCTATATGAAGAAGGTTTAATATATAAAGGGAAATATATTATCAACTGGTGTCCGCGTTGTGTAACAGCGTTGGCAAATGACGAAGTGGAGCATACTGATGAAAATGGTCACCTTTGGTATATTCATTATCCTTTTGCTGATGGGAATGGTTATGTAACAGTGGCTACAACTCGTCCGGAAACAATGTTAGGAGATGTTGCCGTTGCTGTAAATCCAAAAGATGAACGCTATTTATCCTTACTTGGAAAAGAACTGTTGTTGCCCTTAACGGATAGGAAAATACCTATTATAGCTGATGAATATGTTGATAAGGATTTTGGAACTGGCTGTGTAAAAGTAACTCCCGCCCACGATCCCAACGATTTTGATATTGGCGTCAGGCACAATTTACCCCAAATTTTGGTAATGGATGAAACCGGAATTATGAATGCAAATGCAGGAAAGAACTTTGAAGGTTTAGACCGCTATGCCTGCCGGGAAACAGTTTTGCAGATGCTATCCGAACAGAATCTTTTGGAAAAGACGGAAACGCATCCCTATTCCGTAGGTCGTTGTTATCGCTGTGATACGGTTATTGAACCCTATCTTTCTGATCAGTGGTTTGTGAAAATGGCTCCCTTAGCTAAAAAGGCTATAGAAGTTGTGGAAAATGGAGAAGTAAAGTTTCAGCCAGAACGCTGGACAAAGGTCTATATGCACTGGATGAATAATATTCGGGACTGGTGTATTTCAAGGCAAATTTGGTGGGGACATCGCATTCCTGTATATTATTGTGATAGTTGTAACAATATGATTGTAGCAAAAGCAATGCCGGAAAAGTGTCCTCAATGTGGCGGAACGAAATTTACTCAGGATTCCGATGTGCTGGATACTTGGTTTTCCAGTTGGTTATGGCCATTTTCTACAATGGGTTGGCCTGACGAAACGGCAGATCTTAAATACTATCTTCCTACCAATGTGTTAATTACGGCTCCGGAAATTATCTACTTGTGGGTTGCCAGAATGATTATGAGCACTCTCCATTTTAGGGATAAAATTCCCTTTGACACTGTTTTGCTACATGGAACCGTGAGAGATGACATCGGACGCAAAATGAGTAAGTCCTTAGGTAATTCTCCTGATCCGATTGATTTAATCAATTCCGTGGGTGCTGATGCTTTAAGGTTCAGTATGATTTTTGGCACTCCGAAAGGTGCAGATGTTGTTTTCAGTGAAAGCATTTTGGAAACAGGACGCAACTTTGCCAATAAGATGTGGAATGCCTATAGATTTATTATGATGAACGCGGAAAATATTGAGGGATTGCCCCAAGAAAATGAATTACAACTGGAACTTGCCGATAGATGGATAATTTCTCGTTTGCAGGAAGTAATAAACGAAGTGCGCGAACACTATGAAAATTTAAGGTTTAATGATGCTGCCAACGCTATCTTCAAATTTATGTGGGATGAATTCTGCAGCTGGTATATTGAGCTGAGTAAAGATCGTTTAAATCCTTCTGCCGAAAAGGAAAGCAAGTTAACAGCTAAGTATATCTTACTGAATGTAATGCAAAATGGAATGCGATTGCTGCATCCAATTATGCCTTTTATTACAGAAGAAATTTGGCAGGGCATTAAAAAGATCTTCCCGATGGAAGAAGAAGCGCTTATTGTTGCCGCTTTCCCTGAGGCAGATGAATCCCTTATAGATAATGATATTGATAGAAATATGAGCTTCGTGCAGGAAAGCATAACTGCCATTCGGAACTTGCGTAAACAAATTAACTTGGCTCCCGCTCAGGAAATTGATATTGTTATTCGCTTTGCTGAAAAATCACAACAGGAACTTTTCGAAAATTATATGGCTTACTTTAATCGCCTGGCTAAGGTAAAAACATTATCCGGGGGTATAAATATCGAAAAACCTAAAGCTGCAATTGCTTCTGTAGTTAGGAATATAGAGATATTCTTGCCTTTAAGCGGATTGGTGGATATTGAAAGTGAAAAAAATCGCCTCAGCAAACAAATCGAAAAGTTAGCTAAAGAACTAAACGGAATTCAAGCAAAACTGGCTAATCCCAATTTCCTGAATAATGCCAAAGAAGAAATTGTCGCCAAAGAAAAAGAGAAATTTACGGAAGTGAATACTAAATTGGAACTGCTGAAAAATCTTCTGGAAGAACTTCTGTAGATAGAGGACGAAGTCCTTTCTAAAACTATGTAGCCGGAGGACACCGTTCCTCCGCAAGAAAAAAAAGCGGAGCTACAGCGAGCTCCGACTACCCAAAAAGTGGAGTTACAGCGAGCTCCAGTTACACGATCTCATTGATTTTACGCTTCTTATTTTTCTCTTCCCAAGCAAAACCTACAACCGTTAGAATAACTGTTAACAAGATTCCAGATAAGCTTAAAATTAAGCTTAACCGATAGGTTTCAGAGATAAATTTCATTTCCAAAGTATGTTTACCTGCAGGGATTTTAACGCCTCTTAAAATATGATTTACAGGATAAATCTCGGTTTCCTTGCCATCTATAAATGCTTTCCAGCCAGCGGGATAATAAATTTCGGAGACGACTAAAAAGGCATCTTTATCTGTTCCTACATCATATTTCACATTGTGCATATCAAAAAAGGTCTCTTTCGCGAAACAGCTATCTGGTTTAGAAACGCCATCTATCTTAGTTTCTACAATAGCTAAAGAACGCGGATTGAAAGATAAATCCTGCATATTTTCCAGACGGGTTTTAATATCGGGAATAACACTTAGTGAATCTACAAACCAAGCCCGAGGATAAGCAGTTAAATTTTGATAGATATTGGCACCGGTATAACTGCTAAAAACAGGCCTGATTTTAGTTAAAAGAGAAGCATAGGGTAAAGAATCAGGGAAGACGATATACCTGGTAGCTAACATATCCAGAATGGGGGTAGGTGTTTCAATTCCACCTTTTTCGTACACACCTATTAAATAGCGAAGAAATTCGCCATCATTTTTTGCATCTCCCTGGATTAATTTCCAGATATCATCATAGCGTTTTAGTTTGGCTGCGCTATAACCATCAATTGTTTGATGATAATAAGCCCATTCTCCAGCAGTTCTAACTCGTCCCATATTAAAAGGATAAATGCGATAGTTGTCTTTATCTTCCAGTAGAAATTGATCAAAATCCTGAGCTACAAAACGAGCTTCTCTTTCTTCTGCTGGATAGAGGTCTTTTAAATGTTTGCCAGTGTATATATAGAGGTCAATAAAGGATATTAAGGTAATCAACATTACTAAAGCTACGGTTTTTAGCTTTTTGGCACTGGCAAGATAGCAAATTCCAAAAGATACGGTTAACAGCAATAAACTCATAATTCCGCTTTTATAAAGCATATTAAGACGCATAGTTTTAAGCGATTCCAATTGGGCAAGAGCATTTTTAGTTTGATAACGGGCAATTTCTTCAGCATTAGTAAAAGGCAGACCGCTGAAAATACTTTTACCCAAAATTAAAAACAGGAAAAAGACAGCTCCGCTAACCCAAAAAGCTGTAAATAAGTTCTTCTGCCACCTACTGTTGTTATTCAAGGTGGCAATTGTATCCAAACCTAAAGCAGCAAGGATAACTGCTATAAATTGAACCATAATCAATGTCATAGAAGGCACGCGGAATTTATTGAACATCGGCAAGTACTTAAAAAAGAAATCCGAAAGCACAGGCGTAAAACTGCCAAAACTTAGCAGCATAAAAATAGCAGAAGCAATCCACAAAAAGAGGGAGAACTTTTTATGTTTGCCAAAAAGAGCTATAACACCCAAAGCTAACACCACTATTCCAAAGTAATTATATATTTGGGTGAAGGGCATCGCACCCCAATAATATTCATTAATACCCCCAAAGAAATTGGGAATAAGCAGTGCGATTATTTCTAAGGGAGGAAAACTCCAAGCCTGAGCATAACTTTTTTCCAAACCTGCAGCCCCCCCTCGCATTGTGTAATGACTATATTCCCAAGTAGATAGATAAGGATTCATCACTGCCAAAGCGGTTAAAACAAAAGCAATAATCAGCAGTAAAGTCCAATTCCCAAGCTTCTTATATTGCTTATCCTTTATGGCTTCTATAAGAGCATAAATCCAAAACATCCCGATAAAAAGATATAGATAATAAGTTATTTGAGGATGATTTTCCCTTAATTGTGTAATCAGAAAAGTTGCCAGCAAGCCCAAATTGAGCATATTCGGCTTTTCCTTTAAACGAAAGAGAGCCCAAACTACCCAAGGAATATACATAATTGCACGAAATTTGGTATTATGTCCAATATCTAAAAGGCCAACCCAATGACAGGAAAAAGTGAAAGATATAGCAGCAAAAAAGGCAATCCAGGGATCCATTTTCAGCTGCCTTAAAAGTAAAAAGATGCCTAAACCTCCAATAAAAAGCAGAAAGATACGCCAGTTGATAATTTTATCGGTCAGCTTAGTGATGCTTTCCAGAAAAGGATATCGATTCGGAAAAGAAATCATATAAGTTGGCATTCCGGAAAACATATAGGGTGTCCAAAGAGCGTTGTCTTTATGGGTTGCGTTGTAGTCAATAATGGCTTTGGCCGCACCTTGCCATTGAGTTATATCTGATGCCTGAGGTGCTTTTCCTTGGTAGGCAACAGGGAAATAAACTAAACTTAACAAAAGAAAAAGAATAACTACTAAAACCCAAGGTAGATGTTTACTGAAAGCGGAAGGCGTCTTTACCTCCGGTGTTTTTGTAGCTGAAGTAGATTGTTTAGTTGATTTTCTTATGTTTTGCTTTATTTTCTGGTTGACATTTTTCGCTGCCATAATATCCTCTGATTATATTCTTTTTTCCATAATTATATAAACAGGAATATCGGTCAAGTAAATTTCAGCTAAAATACTGGATAAAAAGGATTGAATAATATGACTTGGACTTTTACTAAACGAATCTATGGCTATGAATGCGATATTTACGGTCATTTAAACAATGCCAACTATCTGCAATTGTTAGAAGCTGCAAGAAGCGAAGCTTTATATAAAATGAATCTGGCTCAATCGGATTTACAGGAAAAAGGTGTTCAACTTTTGGTTCATAAAGTGGAAATGAACTATATAAAAGCTATAGACCACGATGAAATCGTCACCGTTAAAAGTCGCTTTGTGGAAATTAACCGAATAAAAGGGATATGGATTCAAGAAATTTTTAATGCGCAAGAAGAAAAATGCTTTGAAGCCAATTTAACCATTGTTTTTGCTTCTAAAGGAAAAGCCAAACGCCTTCCCGTTGAAGTTTATGAACTCTTTCTTCCATATATTGAAGAAAAGCAAGATTGATTCAAATAGTACAACATTGCTTATCGCAGAATAAAAAGGGGATATAGTTTAGCTGCAAAAGAGGAAATAGCTATCTTTTGCCCGCATTGCTATTATAACGGATTAGCAGATTAAACACTTAACCTGCTAATCCTATAATAATCCTATCTCAGTCAATTCCTATAATATTTCTTAGGAATTTAATTTTCTCCGAGGCGAGTTTACTTGCTTTTTCACTTCCTTCTTTTAAGGTATTCCAGATTTGATTTTGATCTTTCATTAGATCGTTATACTTTTCTCGGATAGGAGTAAATTCTGCATTTATTAGTTCAAAGAGTTCTTTCTTTGCCTGTCCCCAACCCAAACCTCCTTTCCGATAACGCGCTCTTAAATTCTCTATTTGTTCAGGTGTAGCAAAATTTTTATACAGAGCAAAAATATTCGAGCTATCTGGATCTTTGGGCTCTTCCACGGTTTGGCTGTTGGTAACAATACTCATAACCACTTTTTTCAGTTCTTTTTCGGTGCAAAACATTGGAATTGTGTTATTATAACTTTTGCTCATTTTGCGTCCATCAAGTCCCACAATAGTTTTGCTTTCTTCAGCGGCAATTGGTTGAGGAATCTTAAATGCTTGCGTTTTATATACATAGTTAAAACTCTGAGCAATATCTTGTGCCATTTCAATATGTTGAAATTGGTCTGTACCTACCGGAACTAAATCTGTATCGAAAAGTAAAATATCGGCCGCCATTAAAATCGGATAAGTATATAGACCCATGTTAACACCATCGTCGGGATCCTTACTCGCTTCCAGATTGTTCTGGACCATAGCCTTATAGGCATGCGCACGATTCATTAAACCTTTGGGAGTAAAAGCCATAAGGATAGTTAAAAGCTCAAATGTTTCCGGAACATCACTTTGGCGATAAAAAAGAGTTTTTTTAGGATCTAAGCCGCAAGCGAGCCAAGCCGCAGCAATTTCTACTGTCATTTTCCTTAGTTCGATAGGGTCTTTACAAGCGTTTAAAGCATGATAATCGGCAATAAAATAACGCGCTTCACAGGTCTCAGAAAGTTTTAAGGCAGGTTTAATGGCTCCCAAATAGTTTCCTATATGCGGATTTCCTGTAGGTTTTATTCCTGTAAGGGCTATTTTTTTCATTTATTTTTTTCCTTTAGGTGTTTCGATTTCGGAATGGAAAATACTCATTACATCCTCTCCGATAACATCCACAATTTCCACATTCACAATAGAACTTTTAGTTTCTGGAAGTTCATCTATATATACGCAACCATCAATTTCTGGTGCTTGAAACCATAAGCGACCAACAAATTGTTCGCTTAAAGGATCATATCCTTCTATCAAGACCGGTTGAACGGTTCCTACATATTTTTCCAGAAGCTGTTCCTTTTCTTGATTTAGTTTATCTTCCCAAGTAAACATCAAGTTCTTGCCTCTTTCCCAATCATATTTAGCATAGATACTATCATTCACTACTTTTGATTCAGGAGAATAATTGAATACGCCTCCCTGTAGGATAGGCACTTCGGCAAGAAATTTATCCAAAAGTTCTAAGTCCTCATTTGTTTCACCCGGAAAATCAACCATCAAAGTAGTTCGAAAAACAGCATTCGGTATTTCGTTTTGAATATCCAGGAAGAGTTCTTTCAATTCCTGATAGCTTTTTTTTCGATTCATAGCTTTGATGATTTTAGGGCTAACCTGTTGAATTGGGATATCAAAGTAGGGCAATAACTTAGGATATTTTTTCCAGAGCTCGATCCACTCAAGATCAAAGTGATCAGGATGCAGATAAAGGATCCTAATCCAATCATAATTCGTTTGATTATGCAACGCCTCAATCAGTTTGGGAAGCGCTTTTTCTCCATAAATATCGGTTCCATAAGAACAGGTATCCTGAGCCACTAAAACAAGCTCATTTCCATAATCTTGCATTTGTTTTGCTTCTTCAATAAGAGTTTCAATCGGTTCGGAAATCTGTTTTCCCCTAATATACGGAATCATACAATATGAGCATTTATTATTGCAGCCATCGGCTATCCGCAGATAAACATATTTTCCATCTTCCAGATGAGTTCTCTGTTTATAGGATAGCTTTTGGGGAGTTACTTTAGGAAAAAGAAAACTATCTTGCAGATACTGATCAAAAGCGACAAAGTCCTTTAAAGGGATCCAAGCATCCACTTCCCGATAGCTTTCTTTAAATTCCTCATACCCACGGTTCATTATACAGCCGGTAACAACTATCTTAGTTTTCCTTACATCTGTAGCATTGATGACATCCACCAATAAACTATTCAATTCTTCCAAGGCGGCTAAGATAAAGGAACAGCTGTTAATCAGAATCAAATTTGCCTCTTCCCAAGCATCGGTTCTCTGCATCTTGTAGCTTTCCATAATAGAGGCAAAGCATTCGCTATCCACTAAATTTTTGGGACAGCCCAAACTGATAATCGTATATTTGATCATTGAAGTAAGTGAATAAAGAGTCCACTGCGTAATTTAGGTTCAAACCAGGTAGATTTGGGGGGCATAATTTCTCCTGCATCAGCTATGCCTATAAGTTCATTCATACTTGTAGGATACATTGCAAAAGCAACTACTTCTTTTCCACTATCTACTCTTTTTACCAATTCACCCAGACCTCTAATTCCACCGATAAAATCAATGCGTTGATCGGTGCGAGGGTCTTTGATGCCTAAAATAGGATTTAGCAGATTGTTTTGCAGAATGGAAACATCCAGGTCTTCCACAATATTTTTTTCGTTCCAGGTTCCTGGTTTAGGTTCCAAACGATACCATTTTCCATCCAGATACATACTTATAGTGTGTTTCTTTTGCGGAGCAAAGTTTTCGCCTTCAGGGATGGGAGTAACATTCCATTTTTCAGATACTTTGGCTAAGAATTCTTCTTTGCTTAAACCATTCAGATCTTTCACTACGCGATTGTAATCGTAGATTTTCAATTGATTGTCCGGAAAGATCACTGCCATAAAAAAGTTAAATTCTTCGTCACCAGTATAGTTGGGAAACTGCTCCCGTCGTTTAAGTCCAACTTTTGCCGCACTGGCAGTTCTGTGATGTCCATCTGCTACATATAAATTTGGTAAACTAGCAAAGGCATTTTGAATAGTTTTTATATCTAAAGGATCGTCCATCGCCCATAGCGTATGACCAATACCGTCATCACTGGTAAAATCATATTCCGGTTTCTTATTTGCCATAACTTTGGCTACAGTTTGGTCAATAATATCTTGGTGCCGGTAAGTAAAAAATACAGGTGAAGGATGTGCATCACAGGTATCAATATGACGAATGCGGTCTGCTTCTTTTTCAGCACGCGTTAATTCATGCTTTTTGATTGTGCCATCCATATATTCATCAACGGAAGTTAAACCTACTAAACCGATTTGGGCACGACCATCCATTACTTGTTTATATATGTAATAAGCAGGTTTTGCATCCTGTTTCATATATCCTTCGGATATATATTTATAGAGGTTTTCTCGGGCTTTGGCATAAACTGCGGGATCGTATAAATCAGTTCCTGAAGGAAGATCCACTTCCGGCTTTTCTACATGGAGAAAGCTTAAAGGGTTTTTTTGTACTTCCAGGCGTGCTTCATCTGAATCCATAACATCATAAGGCAATGAAGCTATTGCCTTAGCTTTATCCTGAACGGGTCTTAGGGCTTTAAAAGGTTTGAATGTTGCCATTGTATACTCCTATGTTTATTAGTCGAGAGGTCTTGGGGTCGAGAGGTCGAGAGGTCGAGAGGTCGAGAGGTCGAGAGGTCATTGTTAGAATTTTGTTTGAGGGTTTTGTATCTTCTGTGCTTTTATAAGACCAGTCAACATACTTCTTATCTGACGAATTAGCTCTTCTATATCATTAAAATCCTGTATGTAACCAAGAAGTTGAGCTATTGTAAATTGGGTATCCAGCTCTGATAGTGAACCTTGGGCTATATATAAAAACTGAGCGAATTCTTTGGGATTATTTCTACTTGAGCCCTCTGCAATATTAGAAGGAATAGATACTGAACACCTTCTTAATTGAGAGATTAATCCGTACATTTCACTTTTAGGAAAGGACTCAGTGATTTTATAAACTTTTATCACTAAATCCATTCCTACTTGCCAAACTTTTAGCTGTTTAAAGCCACTCATTGTTTCTCCTTTTACAGTTAATTATTTTAACCTCTCATAAACTTTATATTATTTTTTGTATATTTGTCAAGAGCTTTGAATGTCCTCTCGACCTCTCGACTTCTCGACTTCTCGACCCCAAGACCTCTCGCCATTTCGCCATTTCGCCATTTCGCCATCTCGCTATCTCGCTATCTCGCTATCTCGCTATCTCGCTTTTTCGCTATCCAAAATACTGACTAAGCACTTTTATAAGATACAAGTGATCTTCGATTCCACCTGTTTCACGAATAGAATGCATTGCCCAGATTGGATTTCCGATATCAACAGTATTGAGTCCTAAACGAGCAGACAAAATAGGCCCAATGGTAATTCCACCTGTCCCATCACTGCGCACAACAAACTTCTGATAAGGAACTTTTACTTTTTCACAAAGATGGATAAAGTGATAAGAACTTTCTGCGTTTGATGCGTATCTGCTATAAGCATCAAACTTAATCACGGGTCCTTTATTCATCAGAGGAGCATAATCTGGATCATATTTTTCGGAAAAAGAAGGATGCCAAGCATTAGCTACATCTGCACTAATAAAAAAGCTATTCCGTAACGCCAGATAAAAATCCTCTCTACTGTTACTTTGGCTAAGGCAAATCCTTTCTAAAATTTCATCCAATAATAACGAATCTGCTCCCTGGGAAGTAAGTGAACCAATTTCCTCATTATCAAAAAAGATACCTACAGCAGTTTTTTGAGGTTTATCACATTTGAGCAAGGCAGATAGAATGCAATGAGTCATCGATAGATTATCCAGTCCCTGCGCAGTAATCATTTCTTGATTTAATCCAATAAGTTGTGCCGGAGCAAAATCATACAAAAACAGCTCTGTTTCTAAAATTTGTTCTTCTTTTATCTTCAATTCTTCTGCAATGGCATTATAAAGTGGATTTTCAGCTGAGGCACTAACGCTTAAAAGAGCATTTAATTGCGTTTGTGCGTTATAGCTAAAGCCCTTATTTACTTCACGGTTTAAGTGAATTGCCACATTGGGAATGATAGCCACAGGTTTTTTAAAATCCACAGATTCCACTTTATAACCCTTTGCGGTTTTAACGACCACTTTGCCAGCTATGCCAAGTTCGCGATCTAACCAAGTACTTATAATAGGTGAGCCATACACCTGCACACCAATTTTAGTAATCCCTTTATCTGTTTTTATGCTTTGAGGTTTAAGCTTCAGACAGGGGTAGTCAATATGGCTTCCAGCAAGATTAAAGCCAACTTTGGCAACTGGTTCACTACCAACTACAAAAGCAATAACCGCTGTTCCAGAACGCCGAATATAATATTTGCCACCACTTTTAAGTTTAAAAGGGTTTCCTTCAGGCAGGTAACTAAAACCTTCTGCTTTCAACCGTTTCTCAATTTCCAAACTTGCTAGAAAACTGCTTCTGCTACCAGTGAGGAAATTTAATAAATCCTTTATTGAGCTATCCATAGCTAACTCCTATAGTTATACATATTAATGCCATATTTTAAATACCTGCTTTTGTGTCAAGTGAGGTAATTTTTAAAAATATTTCTGAATTTTGTCACCACTTTCTCAGTTTTGTCACCCCCTATATATATGAAGGCAGATTTCCGGAAACGCCTAAGAAAAAAATAAGCATAGGAGCTTAAAATGAAAGTAAACTTAAAGTATGGAATTAAAACCTACTCCGGCACTTTAGACGGAATGACCTATGGCAGTTATCGTAAAGATACTGTCTGCCTCGGTCGCAAATATGTAAAACCCAGTCTCACTAATCACAATGTCCAGATGAAAGCTAAAATGAAAAATCTATCAGCTATTTATGCAGAGGTTAACAGTGATTATAAAGTAGAGCTTAAACAATATGCTTCTAAGTACGCAGCTAAAGTCCCCGAGGGTTCTCTTCCTCCCAATGCATATGCCCTCTGGATTAAAATGATGTTTAGTTTCGCCAGTAATAGCGAAGGACACATTGAACTAAGCACTGTAACTTATAACGATCTGCAAACTGTCGGCACTGATATCCTGTCTATTTCTACAGCCGTAGAAAATGGCTATTTGGATAGTGTCCCTGGTGCAAATGAACTAATAGCTAATATGTAAAAGGAGATGTAAAATGACCGATAAAACTATATTAATAAAAGAACTGGCTACCCGTATCAATAAACTTCTGGATATTCCTATAATTAACGAGCAGAATGAACAGGCATTCTTCGAATTTATGCTCTCCTTTCTGCTCAATGTATTCCTGGATGAATTGGATAAACAACTTATCAAGTAAACTGTATTAACAGAACCACCTGCCCCGGTGCCCTGCCGGGGCTTTTTCCCTTTATATACGAAGTCAGAATTAAATAAGAAGTCAGAATTAAATAAGAAGTCAGAAAACACTATGATAACTTTGTTCCTCAGCAAGAAGTGTAGCCGGAGGACGCCGTTCCTCAGCAAGAAGTGTAGCCGGA
>DJGX01000035.1:0-32583 GCA_002432865.1 Cloacimonetes bacterium UBA5835 | reverse complement strand
GTAGCCGGAGGACGCTGTTCCTCAGCAAGAAGTGTAGCCAGAGGACGCCGTTCCTCCGCAAGAAAAAAATGCGGAGCTTCAGCGAGCTCCGGCTACCCTACCCCCTCTCGCCCTCTCGACCTCTCGACTTCTCGACCCCTCCCCCCCTTTTCACTTTTTCCTTGACTCTACAAACCCATAAATGAGGATTGCATTATGATAAAGAAAATCAAGATTTTGAGCATTGAATATGCTGTATGGTTATATGTAATTGCCTGTATCAGCTGGTTTTTATTGCGTTTAGGCAATATTTCTTTCAGCGGTTGGATAATACTCTTATTTCCGCTGCTGATAGCGTTTCTGTTTACTTTTAGCAAAAATTGTATTGGTGCCAAAATAATTATTTCTGAACAACCCGGTGCGCTGTGGAAGGTCGAGTTTACCATAGTTATTATCATCACTTTAATTATGGCTTGGGTGATTGTAGAAGTTAAGCCCATTGCTTTTTTTACGCAAGCAGCCAACACCAAGGCTATAGTTAGCGGAATTTTTAATCCCAATCTGAAAGAGCTAGTTCCGATGCTATCCGCTTTGGTAGAGACCATCTATCTGGCTTTGCTGGCAACGATTTTTGCCATACCTTTTGCTTTTGTGCTTTCCTTTTTCGCAGCTAAGAATCTAATGAATAATTCCTTCATCGGAAGGATTGCATATATAATTATCCGAACAGTTTCCACGGTAGTCAGAAGCATAGAAGCAATTGTTTGGGCGATTATTTTTTGCGTTTGGGTGGGCATTGGTCCATTTGCTGGAATGTTAGCTTTGTGGATACATTCCATTGCTGCGCTGGTAAAACTTTACAGTGAACAGATAGAAAATATTGATCCCGGACCCGTAGAGGCAATAAAGGCAACGGGTGCTTCCACTTTACAGGTCTGGCGTTATGGAGTCACTCCCCAGATTTTGGCTCCCTACTTGGCTTTTACTATTTACCGTTGGGATATGAACATTCGGATGGCTACTGTAGTTGGTTTTGTAGGTGGGGGTGGAATTGGTCTTGCCCTTTATCAACAGCAGCAAATGCTTGCCTGGCGAAATGTAGGTTTAATAATGTGGTTAATTGCCTTAGTTGTTTGGGTTATGGATATGTTTAGCGGTTATATCCGTTCCAAACTTGTTACATATTAGAGGTTACAATATGAATTCCTATAATCCGGTAGAACTAATCATCAAAAAGCGGGATGCTTATGAGCTTACTGCAGCGGAAATTGCCTATTTTATCAGTGCCTTTTTAAAAGGAGAAATTACTGATTACCAAATGAGCGCTTTTTTAATGGCTTGTTTTTTACAAGGGCTTTCGGAAACAGAAATAGAAGCATTAACGGAAGCATATATCGCTTCCGGGAATACTCTCAGCTTTGGGAAAGGGCTTCCTGTCGCCGATAAACACTCCACCGGCGGAGTAGGAGATAAAATCAGTTTGATGCTGGCTCCCATTGCCGCTGCGTTGGGTTTATTGGTTCCGATGATTTCGGGACGCGGTTTGGGTCATACAGGTGGCACTTTAGATAAACTGGAATCCATTCCCGGATTCCAAACCTCATTTTCTATGCAGGAATTTAAAAAGCTGGTGGAAAAGCACGGTTTGGCTTTAGCAGGACAGTCCGAAGAGCTTGTTCCCGCCGATAAGAAAATCTATGCTTTGCGTGATGTTACCGGTACGGTAGAAAGTCCCGGCTTAATAACCGCCAGCATTATGAGCAAAAAAATAGCTGAAGGTGCTTTGCATCTGGTTATTGATCTCAAAATCGGTAGCGGTGCTTTTATGCCGAATATTAGAAAGGCAAATAAACTGGCTCATTTACTGCTAAATACTGGAAAGAGCTTTGGTCAGAAGGTCAGAGTTGTTTTTTCCAATATGAATTCGCCATTAGGAAATGCCGTTGGCAATGCTTTAGAAATGATTGAAGCAATTGAATATTTAAAAGGGAATTATCTGCCAGATACCTATGAACTTACTACTGGGCTTGTTACCCAAATGCTTTTCAGCACAGGCAAAGCGAAAGATTATTCCCAGGCAAAAAAAATGATAGATGAAGCCGTCTTAAGCGGCAAAGCATTGGAAAAATTACAGGAAATTATTATTGCCCAGGGAGGAGAACCAAGAGTAATTGATAACTATTCTTTTTTCCCGCAAGCTAATGTATCTGTTCCTATTATAGCTAAACAAAACGGTTGGGTGCAAAGCATTGATAGCCGCACCATTGGCTATGCTCTAGTCCACATTAAAGCCGGCAGACAAAAAGTTACAGACACTCTTGATTATAGCGCCGGCGCTTTGCTTTATCCTAAAATCGGGGATGAAATAAGAGCAGGAGATAAAATTGGCGAGGTCTTTGCCTCCCATCAAAGCTTAGCGGAAGAAGCAGCAAGGCGGATTTTAAGTGCCTATACTATAGCGGACAACAAGAAAAACAAAGAACGAATGATCCACAAGCTTATTTTTTCTGAGGATTGCTAACTTATATAAACCCTTTCCCTTCAGGATGAGATAATATTCTAAGATTGAAGCGAATGTAGAGTAGTACCGACTTGCGGACTTCATCCAAAGCATTGTAAATCTCAGGAATCTCATCCATAAGGTGTTTCTCGCAGGTCTGGATATCGTTCTACAAGAGCACATAAGCTTCTGTTTTGGAGATACCACAATCATCGAGATTAAGAACATATCCGATGGTCAGTTTATCAGCAACGCAGCGATATTGCTTCAGCTGCAGACCCTCATATCTGACTAATTGTGACTTGATTCGTTTCATCAACGCTTCGGCTATGCTTTCTCCGTGGTTCCAGATGTGACCATTGATCCATAACCATGAAAGCACTACCCTGTCTGCGGACAAATCAGGATGAGTAAGGATGAGACAAATTTTGTTATTGACAAATTCAACCATGATTGTTTATTTACAAATAAGGAAAAAGTAAGGCAAGAGGGACGAATGAAAGAAGTAATTGAAAGTGTCAGGAAGATGCTTAGCGACGGATTGTTCTCCGATGAGCAACATGTCCGTTTTTCACTGGTAGGGCGAATATGCCAAAAGTTAGGATGGAACGTATGGAATCCTGCAGAATTTTATACAGAATACCCGGTCAAAAAGTATCCTCCACAAGAGCTGACAACTGAATTGCGTGGAAGGGTTGATGTAGCCCTGTTCCTCGCAGATAAGAGAACAGACAAAGCAGAAGTATTTATCGAAGTAAAAAGTCCTGGCAAATTACCATACGAATTACCATCTGGTGAAGCGCAACTTCAAAGATATAATTACTGGGATAAGGCCGCTATTTGCATTTTAACCGACGGGATAACCTGGAGATTTTATCTTCCTTCTGAGGGTGGCCCTTTTGATGGTACGCTTTTCAACGAGTTTAACATTTTGGATGATAGAGTGGATTTCATTTGCCAGACACTAGACAAAGTATTGAGAAGAGAAAACTTCAGAAAACAGGCAGTTCAGACCGCAAGCGATATGTATGAAGAACTTGGTAAGATCAGACTCATTAACAAGGTTAAGCAAAAGGCAACTCAAATCGCTTCGGATACTGGCATGGACATATACCTGATCGCTAAACAGCTCTTGATCCAAACCGAGCATACTGATCTAAAAATAGAAGAAATTGTGGAACTTTGGGAAAGAACCTTGCCAGGTGGCAGTGCTCCAACTCCTCCTCCGCCACCACCCGGGGACAAAGTTTCGGTATTTATTAACAAGAAAAGTGTAAAGGCAAGTGGCTTGTTCAATCCAAATACAAATCAACTTGTTCTTTGTAAGAACTCTGAAATTGTTATGAACCATTCCCAATCTTTCGATGGGGCTTATTTGGAAGGCAAAATCCAGATGATAGATTCAGGTACTCTATACTTGAACAGCACTCAGGATAAATACATTTTAAGGCAGGATGTAACATTCAAATCTCCTTCGGCAGCTTCCAGGCTGGTCCTGGGCAGATCATCAAATGGTTTTACTGACTGGCTAGATAGTCAAGGCAGACCACTTGATAGACATCGTATTAAAAACAGAGGCTAAGTATTGATTGGGGTCTGATCTGAATGAAAGCGAATGGATTACAGAAAACAACACATTAATTCTCAGCTTAGGGCAGAGATGCCAGTGGTAGCCAGTGTTCAAGTGGTATATACTTTCTCAACTTGTCGGTTAATGGTAAACGATGCTTGAATAAAAAGGTTACCCTTTTCAGATGATCTTCCTGAAGTAATCAACCATCATATAGATACAATAGTCGTAGTCCTTAACTTTCAATGAAAGGGTGGAAACGGTTTTTGTCTTCAAGTGAAGTGTTGACTCAATATCTGGTTTCTCGCAAGCACTCAACTTCTTAGTTGACAAGAAGCAGAAGATCAGTTATACTGTTAGTATGCATTTCTAATCAGATTGCTTGCTTAAATGAAATTTAAAAAAGTCAGATGTATAAAGGATGTATTTAGAACAAACTCAGGTAGAAGGAATGATGATAAAGTATTGGTTTTGCCTTTTCTTTTTATTGCTTATGGTAGTCAAGTTGAAGGGATTACCTTATGAGCAAACAGAGGAATATATATTATGAAGACATCGAAAAGAAGACAAGTTGTCATCGCTGCACGAGCGGCCTCAGCGAAGCAAACAATGTCTCAGGTTATTACATTCAATCCGCTATGGGCACTACAATGCCTGATTATCTATATTCCTCTGTGCTTTCTTTTGCCCCTATCCGCACTTACCCGTTCCGTAGCCCTGGATGGTTCACAACTATACAGCAGCATCCAGAGTGCGATAAACGACTGCAATAATGGTGATACGGTTCTGGTGTATCCGGGACGCTACTATGAGAATGTAGTATTTGGCGGCAAGATAATCACCCTCTGCTCTTTGGAAGCAGTCACCAATGACAGCAGCTTTATCAGCGCTACGATAATTGACGGCAACAATTCCAATCCATGCGTGAGGTTTGTCAATGAAGAACAGGGTGTTACTCTGCAGGGCCTGACCCTGGAACACGGCATCGGCTATCCCTTTGGGGCTCAGGACGAGAGATGGGGAGGTGGGGTTTTTGTCCGCACCAATTGCAGCGTGAGTATCACTAACTGCGTGGTTAAAAATAACCGAGCAGTAGTGGGAGGAGGTATCTCAGCTTATAAGTCCTCACTAAATCTGGCTGGGACCAAGGTTCACAGCAACTATGCTTCAGGTTCCGGAGGTGGCATTTTTATCATGAGTAACAGAAGTGTAATCCCCAATATCATTTTCGATGAAGTCAATCGCTGCTCCGTGTACGAAAACTACGGTTGCATGCCCTGTGATATCATTGTAACCGATCTGATGACCAATCTGGAGATCTATCTGGATCTGGTCTCGGTACCCAATCCGGGTGATTTCTACTTTGGCCGTCATGCCAATTTTACGGATACACAGGGTTACAGCGATAACTATCATTATCTTCGCGCTTTTCGGCAGGAGGTAAACCACGATATCTATGTAAGCCCTGATGGGGACGACGATAACAGCGGCTACAGTCCTGAACTTGCTATGAAAAACATCGCCAAAGCCATACACAAAATCGCCCCGGACAGCACCAATACTAAAACAGTACACATCCTGCCGGGTACATATACCAGCGAAGATCAATTCAACCCCATGGTTCCTATCAGGTCTCATGTGAATATCGTTGGTGCTGGGCCAGATTCCACCCTGCTCGTAGTTACGAATAGCATTGAAGGTATCAATAATAATGTAGTGTCCGGATGCTATAGTAAAAATACCCAAATATCAGGTTTTACTATCACATCATCAATAATAGATGGCGTTTGGCCGATACTAAACTTATGTTCTCTAGAAAAGTCCAGCATTTCAAATGTAACGATACGGGATCTCGTTGCTAGTAATAGAGGCAGCATAATGATTACAGAACCAATTGATGTCCTGCTTAAGAATATAAGAGTTTACGATATTGATGCCGAAGATAGGGGAGGGATCTACTCTTCAGAATGGGATAGTGGCGCCATCATCGACTGCGAGTTCCGCAATATCCGGTCTGTCTTCAATGATCCAGAAGAGGATCCAGTGGTTATGTTCATCATAAATGTAAATGATTCCATGAGCATTCAGAATTGTATCTTCAGTAATTTTGAGACCTCACCCGGGCAGACTGCCTTTGCCATTACCGATGGCCTGAACGACAATGCTCCGCTCAATGTGAACATCACCGGATGCCTCTTTAGTAATATGAGTAATGATACTTATCCCCCGATAGTATTTGGCAATCAGAGTACCGAAAGCTTCAAGATCACAAACAACACCTTTGTAAACCTTGAGGGCTGGCCGGCAGCGCTATTCTTGATTGGGCACCACCAACTCCAGAACAACATCTTCTACAATCCACTGTGCAATTATGAGCTTTCAGTGATGACAGTACCCATCTCACCGGTCTCCAATATTTATCTGGACTACAACAATATCCGCGGCGGAAGTCAGGGAATCATCACCGGTCCCAATTGCTTTGTGGAATATGGCACCACCAATATCAGCGACAATCCGGACTTATATAGTTTGGATGGCGAAAGTCGCTTTTTTGCGCAACTAACTGCATCGTCACCCTGTATAAACGCTGCCACTCCCGATACTACGGGCTTAGCATTACTACCCTATGACCTGGCAGGCAATCACCGAGTCTGGGATGGCAGGATAGATATGGGATGTTATGAATATGGCTCTTTGCCCTATGTTGGTATTGACGATCCGTTAACTCCGGCTTTGCAGAATGGGTTTTTATCTGCTTACCCCAATCCGTTTACTGCCTTCACTAATCTTAAGGTTATTTTACCCTCAAAACTGGATGACTCAATGCCAAGAGTATCCACCGCAAGCATCGCTATCTATAATATAAAAGGGCAAAAAGTGAAGAGCATCTCGCTTGATCCTAATAAGACAATTGAGCAATACACCTATTGGGATGGCAGAGATGCTGGCGGCAAAAAGTGTTCCAGTGGTATATACTTTCTCAACTTGTCGGTTGATGGTAAACGATGCTTGAGTAAAAAAGTTACCCTTTTCAGATGACCACCCTGAAGTAATTACCCATCATATAGATACAATAGTTGTAGTCCTTCACTTTCAATGAAAGGGTAGAAACGGTTTTTGTGTTCTAAATCCGACAACCGGGTTCGTCTCTGAGCATACCGCTTCCCCGCTTAGGAAGTAAAAGATTTTTGCTCCATTTATGTGCAACGATCTTATTTTATAGAATCCCGCAATTTATCGATATCTTTTAAAAAAAGTTATTGACATTATTATTGCCCTGCGCTTTTATAGAAATAATCAAACTTAGTGAGGTGATTATGTCTTTAAAACGAGTTTTAATCGCTACCCTTTCCGGAATTCTTTTCGGGATTGTTGCCTGCTTGATAGCAAGTAACAGCTATACCGATCCCATGGCTAAGAAATTATTAGCCAATATCTTCGCCAGTCGGGTTCTGATTGGTTTTGTTATCGGGATTAGTGCTTGCAAGATAATCTGGCCATTGCATGGAATCCTTATGGGGATAATTGTCAGTTTGCCTTATTCCTTTGGAGCGATGGCTTATCAGACACCAGTTTTGGGAAAATGGCATATTT
Source organism: Cloacimonetes bacterium UBA5835 (assembly GCA_002432865.1). GTDB lineage: Bacteria > Cloacimonadota > Cloacimonadia > Cloacimonadales > Cloacimonadaceae > Cloacimonas. The sequence goes on along the minus strand of DJGX01000035.1, from coordinate 24,940 downwards.
TCTTCCTGACTCTTGTTTTGGGTGCTGTTTATGGTTTATTGATCGAACTGATAACCAGTGTCATTTTTAAAGCAAAACATACACAGGAAGTAATTATTACTCAGTGAGAGTTTTGCCTTGATATTATAACAATTTCATTTTGTAGCAATGAGGTAAGTACTTTTAAGATATAAGAAACAGCATTTCGCAGTTTTTCTAGTTAATTCTCTTCATTTTTCTTTGGAAGAAGATATCAAATTTCTTCGCATAATGGTGATGTTTTTTCTTTTCCACCAATACCAATATTAATAACTATCACCTTTCGTTCCTAATGCAACTATTTTTTTAAGGGTCCTCTGAATCTCAGATATAGCACCTTCATTGTTGAAATATAATTTCTTTCTTCCTTAGATATCTGTCGTAGGGATACGGTGGTACTACTCGGCAAAATTCCGAGAAGCGCCTTTGCAGCTACACCGCACCTAATAAAGCAAGCATAAAACTAAATTGAAATATCCAGGATACGGTTTTATGGTTTTATCTTCATATTATATTGTTTTCATTGCTTTTATATTATCGCTATAATGATGGCAAAAGCTGGAACTCAACACCAGCTTTTTTTATCTTTTCATTTCAAGAAAGGATTCATAGCCAAGCGTAATAAGCCTACTGACTAAATTTCGGATCCATATTTCCCTATTTATATGTGGGGCAGATTACACACAAAAAAGGGTCCCAAACTGAATTTCGGAACCCTTATTAACGATAAGTATAAGGATATACTATTTCTCTACAGAGAAAGTATAAATACTGCGTCCTTGAGATTGCACTTTCCAACCCAGCATCATATCTGCAATTTCTTCCACAGTCTTTTCATCCAGATTGCCCATTAGGTCTCGCACATTAGCAGATTGGATTTTACCATTATCGATGAAAAGATCAACTTTTAAATTAAGCTTTTTTTTGGAAGCCAAGTTTTGCAGAATCATAGTTTTGAACTGAGTTTCTAAGGAAGAAGGAATACCTGTTTGGCTAGTAGAGTAAGCAGAATCTTTAGAGACAGTTTTTACGATGCGAGCCTTTTTCTCTGCTTCTATAAATTCTTTTTCCGAACCTTCAAAAGAATCATATTGATATTCGATGCCCAAAATTTTCATTTCGGTTCTGCGGTTTCTTTGTCTGCCTTCTGGAGTATCATTAGAAGCGATTGGTTTATCAAATCCATACCCGACAGTTTTAATTCGTTTAGGATCAATTCCATTTTGAATAAAATAATCAGCGACTGCTTTAGCCCGTGCTTCCGAAATCTTTTTATTCACTTGCCTGCTTCCAATGTTATCTGTGTGGCCAGATAGTTCGATTTCCAGGGTTTCATTCTCTTTCAAAGTAGCCAAAATAGGTTTTAAAATATCGATAGATTTGGGAGTTAATACTGCTTTATTGAATTCGAATTCTACATTTTTCAGTTCAAATACAGCTTCTTTCTCCAGTTTCGACAATGTAAAGTTCTTTGTTATTTCCTGCTGATCTTCAGGAATATCTATTTCACCCGATACCTGTAGATAATTTGGCTTAGAAACTCCATACTCAAGTTTGGCCATTCTGGGAAGGGAAATATTGTAGTTGCCATTTTCGTCTGTAACAACTCTATATTCTACAATTTCCTCTTCATTTTCATAAATCCAAGCAACAGTAGCAACTAAAGGATTATCATTCTCATCAACAATCTTGCCTCTTAGCGTAATTTCTTTGCCCAGTTTTACCAAACGAATGATCATATCATAGCTATTTGCCTTTTCTGGTAAAGTGATCATTTCTTCACGAACAGCATAACCTGATTCTTCGATCTTATACTTTAACTTATTAACAAAGGGAGTATAAAGTTTAAAAGTACCCTGCGCATCACTTTCCACAATAACTTCATTCAGCTCATCTTCATATATATAGCTAAATCGAATTTTACAAGAGACGGGATTATTCTCTTCATCTAATACTTTTCCATTGATGGCAAGATTTCTTCCCTGAATCTCTTCTGTTTCAATAGGCAAAGTGATATTTACGAATATTTCATTTTTAACCGAGGGAATTTCTAACGCTCCTGTAGTTTTTTTATAACCAGGAGTATTAATCTCAAAAGCTATATCTTGTGCGTTTCCTGGAAGAGTAAAGGCAAAAGTCCCGTTACTCTCTGAAGAAATAATGCGCATATATGCTTTATCTTCAAGATGATAAACCCATATTATATCTGTCTGTACAGGTTTATTTTTATTATCTACTACAACACCACTGATTTTTAATTCCTCAAAACTTATAGGAACTTCTTCAGGGATAGTTTCAGGCGCGGTTAAAGTAGCAATTTTTTCTTCTATCTTGCCTAATATAGTTAAATCTATATAATATATATCTTCTTGCCCAATACCGCCTGAACGATTAGATGATAAATATGCTGTTTTGCCATCAGGAGCAATAACAAAATAACGATCATCTTTCACAGAATTAATAATAGGTCCCATATTTATAGGTTTACTCCATTCCAGCCAAGAATTACCAATTCTGGTAGAAATAAAAATATCGTTGCCACCAAAACTGTTATGCCCAAATGAAGCAAAATAGAGATTCTTTCCATCTTCACTTAAAAATGGTGATTGCTCATCATAGGGAGTATTAATTACATTTCCAATATTAACAGGTGTTGACCAGGTTCCGTTAATATTTTCTGACACATAAATATCATAGTTTGAATGATCGCCATCACGGTTACTGGTTAAAAACATAACTTTATCTCGCCAAACAAAAGGTTGCAAATCATAATAATTACTGGAGACCTCTTTAATCAGGGTCGGTTTACTCCAGCGTCCATTCTTTTGTGTGGTTTGATAGATATCTCCACTAGTATTAGATTTTGTATAATATCCAAATAAATAAGCAGTATTTCCATCAAGAGAAAGGGAACCAAAGGATTCATTGCTGTCGGTACATAATTCGCTTATCGAAACTGCTTCACTCCAGACATTATTCTGTTGAAGAGAAATGAAAATATTCTCTTTTTTAAACTCACATCTACGCAGTGAACTGAAATACATATATTTCCCGTCTGGAGTAAGTACAGGTGCATATTCTGAATCTCCTGTATTTATTTTACCTTTCAGTGTACCCAAAGATACAGATATAGCTGTCTGCTCTTGATACAAAGCAACATCATTCAGCATCTTAAGCAAATCTTCCTGAACTAAAGGGTCTGTTCCCAAAGTTTTTTTATTGTATTCGGTTAACCAAAAATAGGCTTGTTTGAAATCTCCCAAAGCCAGATCTACTTTACCTCGCAAAAGAGCATATTCGGGATCCTGATTATCTGGGGCTCCCATCATATCCAAATTTTGTTTGGCAGAGTAATAATTACCTAATTCATAATATTGCCTGGCATTTACATAATAGATGTTATCAGTTATTATGGCGAGAGCAAACTGGCAAGATAGGAGGATTATTAACCAGATTATTATTTTCTTCATTATATCTCCTCTATTGTAATGGTTTCCCCTAAGGAAAAACACTCAGGGGAAACCAATCACAACTTTTTATTGCATACCAGATATCCCAGTTACCTATGTTTTAAAAACGTAGTAACAGAGAAACTGAATGTGTATCATTCAAGTATTCATCGTGTGCTATCTGGAATGCATAATTAATTTCTAACATCTTGAACCGTAGTCCTGCACCTGCTGTAAAAGCACCATCATTAACTCCGGCACGAATTCCAGCCTGAACTTTGGATAAGACATCAGACCAGGTTGCACTCTCTCTAATACGAATTCCGGATAAACTGGAACCAATTTCGGCATCGTCTTTCACGCCTAACCAATATTCAACTCCCAGACGTAATTTTGCTTCTTCAAAATTATCGCGTCCGGAAAGATCTGCAGCAATAATCAAACCAGGAATTGGATAAGCTGCAATACCAGGAATAAATTCGATCGGGACTTTATCCTCTTCTCCTGGATAACTGGCTATTACATCTCGAACTACCATTCCTGCATTAAAATAGCGATTGATATGATAGAGTAATCCAAGATCAAAACCATAACCAGAATCGGAATCATCATCCTGGCTGGAAAAATAGAACTTTGGAGTAACACCTAAATTGAATTTCCCAATTTTGGCAGCATAGCTTAACGCTAAAGTATTATCACTATTGCTAAAATTACCTGTAGGATTGCCATTAATATCATATCCTGGAATATCATCAACTGTAGCATTTTGCCAAGATGCTGCTACATAACCTATGGGTAAAACAAACCCCAAAGCAACTGCATTGTGATTTCTATCCCAAACCATATTCTGCCTTGTGGCTGAAGTAAATTCTATTGTTTTAACATCTGCCAAAACTGCCGGATTCAGATATGCGCTTGAGACATTATCCAAGAACGCGATTCCAGTTCCACCCATACCAATTGAACGAGCATCAATACCTAACAATTGATATGCTGCTGCAGAATTATCTTCAGCAAAGACAGAAGACAGTGAAATCATCAGTATCAGGGCTATCAGTACTAATTTAATTTGTTTCATTTTTTTCCTTCCTTTCGGTTGGAAGGGAGGAGGATATCCTCCTCCCCTCTTCACCAATTTAGTTGATAGCTATCTTAACTACCTTTTCTACTATCTTCGTGCCATCGTTGGCAATCACGCGTGCAAAATATGCTCCGCGTGCCAATTTCACACCATCATTATTACGACCATCAAATACAATCTCTGCTTTACTCTTACCTTGAACTTTACCACTGTAAACCAAAGTGCGAACTTCACGACCCGCAAAGTCATAAATGTGGATGTTTACATAAGCACCTTCAGTTAAGGTTACGGTAAACTTCGCAGTTCCATCAGTACTGGGATTAGGATATGCATAAGCATCTACAATCTCCAATTCTGCAGGAGGTTGAGGAGTATTAATCATTGTAAAGCTAATTGTTGTCATTGCTTGATTGCCTGCATTATCCCAGGCAGATACACGCACAGTGTATGCTCCGAGCATTAAATTCGATAGTTCTTTCGTAATATCAGTAATGCCAGCACCCTCTGTAACATCACTAATTACTAAACCCAATGGATCAATAATCACCATCCGACTTCCTGCAATTCCAGAACCGGCACTAGTTTTGCTACCATTCTTCAAAGGAGGAATCAGATCACTGATTTGGGCTTCGATTCTTACTTTAGTAGTCTCATCCACTAAAGTAATTTCAGCACCATTTACAGGGTTTAGAATTGTAATTACAGGAGCAGAACGATCCACACCATAATAGTGATTAGCTTCTGTGGCATTACCAAATTGATCAGTAGCAAATACTTGTAAGCGAACTGAAGTTTCACCTGCAGGAATTAAACTACCATTCAATATTACACTGTATATACCATTTACTGGACTTACAGTAAGCGGACCCATTAGGGTTACTCCCGAAGGATAGGTAATTACATTAGTGGTAACAGTTACAGGAACTACTGCACTAATTGTGAAATCAAGGTTATTAAGGCCTATGGAATTCAACCAGGCAATATCGGTGAAGGAAATCATAGGCGCAACTGTAGGAGTAACTATGAAGCTACGAGTTGCCATTGCTTGATTATTCACATTGTCGGTTGCCAGGATGTTAATTGTGTAGGTTCCGTATTGATTAACAACCAGCTGTCTTGCAATAACCTGAGTATTTTCAGGATAATTAGCATTTACAGCTTCATTTCCATCAGGAGCCAATACAGTAAGATTCACAGCAGCTATCCCTGAACCAGTTTTATCCTTAGGATCACTGGAAACACTTCGCTGTCCATTATTCTTGGTTCCTACTACTTCAGAAATAGTAGCCATAATATTCACAGAGGCATTATAACTAAACTGAGCATCCTCTGTAGGATTGATTATGGTAACTAAAGGAGCATAGTTATCAATACCATAGAGTTGATTAGAAGTGGAAGTACCACCCAGAATATTAGTAGCAGTCACTTCCAAACGAATTCCGGTCTGATCTACAGGTATTACACCACCCATAACATCAATGCTGTATACATCATTTACGGCAGCAGGAATTACAGGACCTTGGAATAGAGCGTTGGCAGGAATAGTATAAACATTAGCAACCACTCCGCCTACCGCCAAATTGATACCTGCTGTATTGATAGTGAAGCTAAGCTTGTTGTTATTAGTGGAATTTAGCCACCAGCTGTCATTCGCTAAGGGCTGGAAAGTAATTTCAGGTGCAGGAGCAGGAACAACAAAGTTCGTGCTGGCTACACTCTCATTACCCACTACATCTTTGGCCGTGATAGCTACTGTATAGTTACCATACTGATTAGCAGTTGCGATTTCAGCAATAGCTCCAGTCAGATTACTGAATACAACTGGTGTTCCAGTAGGAGGAGTAACAGTCATAGTTACAGTCTGTAATCCAGAACCACTTCTATCCTGTATATCCTTAGAGGATTTCAATATGCCTCGCGTACTTGCATTATCAGTAACCGTAGCTGTAATACTAACCTGTTCATTATAGGTAACCTCGGTACCTGCTACAGGAGTATGAATTGTAATCACCGGTGCATTATTATCAATCAAGAAGGTCTGATTGGAAGTAGAAGTTCCACCCCAAACATCGGTAGCAATAACTTCTAAACGAACTGCTGTTTGATCTGCAGGAACTACTCCACCATAAAGGATTACAGAGTATTGATTATTAGCACCTGCCGTAGGAGTGATCGGACCCTGGATTAATGTGTTGCTTGGTTCGGCATAGATATTAGCAACCACACCACCATTGGCAAGCTGAGCTACGGAGTTCACTGTAAAGGTGAAAGTATTAGATCCTGTAGTATTTAGCCACCAGTTACCATTAAGAGGATTAATTGCAATAGTAGGAGCTCCACCTACAACATCAAATTCATAGGATAAAGATCCAACATTACCTACAATATCACCAACTGCGGCAACTACTGTATAGTGGCCAGCAGGAAGAACACCTGCATCGTGAGTGAAGGTTCCATTGGTAATAGTACCAGTAATGGCAGCACCATTTAGAGTTACATTAATGTTTGTTACATCAATTCCGCTGGCACCTGTATAATACCAAATAGGGGTTCTACTATTCTTTCCGTTTAGCCTTCCAGAATCAGCTCCTCGCATTAGAATTTGCATCCCTTGATAGTCCTCAAAGGCAATTGCTACAACAACATCGGTTCCCTGAGCAAGAGTTGCAGGATAATAATCAATCGGGTCTTCATCCACGATTTGTGGTTCTTCCGGATCCCAGAAGCCATCTTGATCAAGATCAACCCAATCCAGGTCTTCATTCACACCATTAGGAACATCTTCATTAAACAAACCATCACCATCATTATCTATAGGAGCACCAACTGGAGCAAGTGCCCAAACAATTGGAGCAGCCATATCAATTCCGTAGGTCTGTTGTGATTGATTAACAATATTGTAGTTATCTATTGCTTCAACATATAGCTTAACTGCAGTTGCCATAGGAGACAGCAACTGACCAAAGTTGAAAGAATAACTATATACATTTCCAGAAACAGAAATGGGTGCAAGGACCATTTGCTGGATTTGGTTTTCACCTGCAGCTGATACTTCATATAAATCGATCCAGACACCATCATTGGGTATAGTTCTGCCTTGTGGAACAGTTACTGTGAAGGTTAAAGGAGTATTGAAGGTTGGATTCAACCACCAGCCATTAGCAAAACCAGTAAAGGTAATTGCAGGACCTTCAATATTAACTGTGTAGTTTACGGGTTCTGTTACACTATTCATCTCCAGATTATTATCGGCATACCATACTGCTTGCATTTCCATTGTATAGTTAATGTCATAACCCAGAGCATTCAAATCATCCATAGTTAGGGTATAACTGTAAGTATTACCGCTTACGGTCATATTTGCCATTGGAACAGTAATGTCACTATTCCAGCCCATAACATACAGATGAGCATCACTGATAGCTGTTTCTGGATCAGTTATAGTAGCACTTAATGTGCGATCTGTAACTGTAATTTGTGTTCCAGTTGCTACAATAACAGGTGCTGTAATATCAACCTTAAATGCCTTTTCTGCACTGATATTTACATTGTTACGAGTAACCATAACAGAGGCAATATGATCACCTGCAGTAAGGTCCATAATATTAGCAGCAGTAATGAAACCGTTATTGTAAGAAGCAGGAACCGCTATATTATCAATATACATTTGATAGGTTATTTCTCCGGCAGAAGGAGTTGTGTATCCACCATCGGTAAACCCATCATAAACGAAGAACTTGATAGTAGAATGATTTTCTACTGTCCAGAGTTCGTTATTAGTTGCGTTAATATACTGTGGTTCAATACTATTAAAGACAACATTGAAGTCCACGGTTCCAGTGTATTGGCCAACTGCATAGATAAATCCACTTGGGGCAGCGAAGGTTACAACATTTCCAATAACATCTGCAGTAACATTAATCCACTGATTACCATTATAGTACATTCCCACAATGGTTCCCACTGTAGGATCTGGAGTAGCAGCTAAAGTAACTGTGAGATTAAGATCACTTTGTGGATTCACTATGAACGCCGTTTGAGCAGGATTACTTAATTCAGTATAACCAAGAGGAAGTGCAATTGCTGGCTCAACATTTTCATAGTAAGCAAAACTACCGTTAGGAACAGTCAAAGCAATTCCATTATGGGTAATTGTGCCAATATTAGTAGTATTAAGCACGGTGCTGTTTAGTTGCATCATCCAGTTTTCATAATCAATTGCAGATGTCCAGAATTCGTATTCACCATAACTAGGAACATCAAAGAAAGCTGTAGGTGTTCCATTAACTATCTGAACAGCAGGAGTATTAGCATAAACTCCATTATAAAGAGTAGTTACTATTGGAGCACTAAGAGCACCTGTAATACGCACTTCGTTATTATAGAACACATTGGCAGTAATAGTAGGATTGTTAACAACCAGTTTTCCACCTTCAGTTGCATCGTAAGTAACATTCAATTCGGGTTTATTGGTAGAAATCAATCCACTGTTATAGGTTACCACTGTTCTAATCTTTGTAGCCCCATTCATCAGTTCAGCATTAAACTGCACTGCAAAGGGTGTAGCTACAAGATTGGAAATTGTGGCAAAAGGTGTCCAGATATTGTTAGCGAAGTATTCAAAGGTGACTGCTTCTATAATTTCATTGTTCCAGTTGGCAACTTCAGCATAGAGGATATCCTGGTTAGCATTATCTCCATTAAAGCTCATTGCGGTAATCAGAGCATAAGGTTCCCAGTTAGCAGGAGGAACGATAGTAACTGTTTTAGCTACGCCATTAACATTTCCGGCATAATCATAAGCCATAATGCCAAGGTTGTAATTACCCACTACCAGACCTGTAGTATTCCAGTTAATACTATAAGGAGCTTCAGTATCAGTTCCAATGAGAACATCTACCCCATTATAATTATACCAGAATTCTACTTTTTCCATTCCGGAAGCAACTTGAGTAATCTGTCCATAAAGGACATCAAAAGCATTTACATCAATAGTAGCGGTTGTAGCTAACTGAATAGTGTAGTTGCCATTATTTTCTGTTACGCCGTTTCCTGTAATTCCATTTAGGGCAATTTCAGGATCGGTAGTATCATACATCACATTAGTTATAACTGTGCTATTATCAGTATTCGGTGTTTCTTCCGCAAGGTCAGATACGCTGAATCTGAAATCTAACATACCATTTAACAATACATTGTCGTGATGGTATATTTCTATTTCGCTAAATGTAGCAAGGTAAGTGTTAGTTCCTGTTCTGGTAACTTCTGCATTACCCAGCTCAGGATCACGCCAAGGATCATTTGCTCCATCAATACCGAGAATATGATATTGAAGAGCAATACTATTTGCATCAATTTCATCATCAGTATTTACAGTGAAGTTTACCGTAAAGGTCTCTCCATTGAAGAAACCGTTACTTGCAGGAACTGTTTCCGTAGCTGCAATTGCTAAGCTATGATCAAGCGTTATGGTTACCATATCAGAGACCTGACCAAGAGTTATTCTTGCTTCGCGAGCACGGACACCAAGTTCATAATTTCCTTCAGCGTAAGCTGTTAGCACATCTGTTAGAAGAACATTGGCATTAGTTCCAGCTACATCTGCATATTCCAGATGTGTCCAATCCGTTGCACCCACAGCACGAATAACATATTCCACCCGAGGAATGCTAATATCATTCACTTGCATTACTACATTCACATTATTATGTAAGCGAACCGGTATAATTCCATTTACAGGAATATGACCAGCTACACTTATAATTTGCATTGGGGTCTGATTATCAACCACTGTAAAGGTATCGGTAACTTCAAGAATATTACCAACATTATCAGTGACCGTAGCTTGAACGATATATTCTGCACCAAAGATTAAATCTTCAGGAACATTCCAGGAATAAGTCCAAGGTGTTTCTACAACTATCTCAATAGGAATCCAAGGAGAAGCCGGAACTGTAACTGGAGCATAAACATAAGATACATTCAGCAGACCTGAAAGGTTATCTATAGGATTAGCATTTAGAACAAGAGTAGTTCCTCTTTCAATTTCTTCTGGAATCGTAAATGTAGCAGTTGGTAATACATTATCAATATTCAGAGTCTTAGTAACTTCGTTGGTATTACCATACACATCGTAAGTTATCACTTTCAATACACCGTTAGTAACATTTGTAGCTTGGGGTATTTCGTTCCAGACAATTTGAGCCATATTGTTGAGCAGGATACCATTTACTGCATTCACAGAGCCGATTAAGACATTATTGAATTGGAATTCAACTCTTGCTAAATCAGCAAGCATTACATCGCTGGTTATGTTTGCAGTAATAGTCAGCGTGGAATCAACAACACCGCTAACCCATTCAGGATCAGTTAAACCATTCCAAATGTAGCTAATAGCAACATCTGGTGCTTGGGTATCTCTAATATTGGCAATCGCATAAGCATTACCGGTTATTACACTGGAAATTGGAGTAACAGTTCCCCAAATATCTTTTGCCTGAGCCACAATCTGCATTGTATTATTAAACAGATAATACGGAGCTACAAACCAATCGTAGCTGTAATTTGTGGTAGCATTATTCCAGACTTCGGTAGGCACACCACCATTTTGATCATCTCCAAAATCAGTCCAACTACTAACTGGAGTTATGTCATTACCATTTACATTTACATAACGATAACGGTAACGAACTGCACTCAAATAATCGGTATTAGTGAAATTGGAAGTGAGGGTATATGTCTCACCGCGTTGGACAATATTTCCTGCTTCTATGTTGGCAACGGCAACCTGAGGAATAATAGAACCATTGTAGATATTTACAGTGATTATAGAAGTAGTAGAACCAGGATTGTAATTACTGGTAGCTTGAACTTCATAAGTTCCACTATCTAATCCTACAATATCCCAATTAGCCGTGAACTGGCTTTGGAATTGTCCTGTAAATGATGGATCAATGAAATCCCAGGATGGATCACCATTAGCGATAGTGGTAATAGGAGACCAGTTGGAATTACCAATAGCTCTGTATGAGAAAGAAATACTGGCTGGAATTTCAGCATTATGAGGAACATAAGCATATAGCTTAATAGGAGTTCCGGTTCCATCTTGATTCATTCCAACTGCTTCATTAATCAATCCAATGTTTAGATCGGCAGGATTATTCCAATTCACATAATGAATAGTTGGTTCACCGTTCTGAACATCTGTGATAGCCATAATGCGAGCTACATTAGGAATACCATAAGTCACATTTATATTGAAGTTTTCTATGGGAGAAATATGCTCCATATAGTCCTTCAAAGAAAGTTCTGCACTTACTACGATATCATTCATATTGCCATTGGCAAAATGGTTATCAAAATCAATTGGAGTCCAGGTAAAGGTGATATTAGTACTATCAATTGAAGTATATGTTTGGACTGAATCGCGTACTATGTTATTGATCTTGAACCTAACCTTTAAAGCATCCAAAGGTATTCCAATGAAATCTTTATAATTTACTTTGAAAGTAATCGGATGATTATAGGCAACAGTATTATTCACATTAGGGGCAAGAGATGTAACACTTTGAATAGCAGGAGGATAAACATCAAAGTACATCATTTGATAATCTGCTGGCTGCAAGGTTACAGTGTTACCTGCAAAATCCTCCAGCACAACAGTAAGGTGATAGAGTCCTTCTGTCATACCTGCCATTTGGACAGGTGTGAAAGTAAATACTGTCTCAGCCATACCAACATCATTATAATTTTTATTCCTATGCAATGCTAAATTCCCTGCTGAATCATAGAAGCGAATCTTAACCTTAGCGATATCAAGCAAACCGTCATTATTCAACTCCGTGTAATTGAGGGTAATAGTTACATCCTGAGTTCTATCTACAGCCATCTTGTTATCATACATTGTATTGGTCAAGCTCACTACTTCAGCATTAGGTGCAAGAGCATCTACATAGAGTTTGATAATTTCGGTTGCCATATTATTGGCATCGGAATCTTGAGCAATAGCTCTCAAATATAGAACTGGAGCACGGAAAGGAGGATAATCCCATCCATTATAAGTGATCGTTCCACCTCCAGTTCCATCAGGAACAATAGAACCTGCGCCAAGAGTTGTTATATTTACCCAATTATCGATACCAGTTGTGGAGTATTCAAAGGTTATAGAATTAACCTCGGTAATATCAGAGAGATGCGCTTGCAGTAATCCGTTGAAGTTATTAGCATTATTGGCAAAGGCATACTCTTCGGATATAACAGGACGGGTACCAACTTGCGTAAAAGTGATTTCCGGACCGGTTACATCATTAAAGATTACAGTAGTAACCGTTGCTTCATTATTGCCAAGAGCATCATAAGCAATAACTTGAATCTGATAATATCCTTCTTGAATAACATCAAGTTCTACAGTAGCTTCCGAATTAATCACATTAACTCTTTGTCCAATTTGCGTCCAGTTATTGGGCCAGGTATCTGTAACTTCAGCTTTGTACTGATAGAAGAATTCAGCTTCTACTGCAGGATCAAAACCAGTAGGTATTTCCGTAGCAGTTAAAGGTACATTAGTTAAATCTGCATTAATAGTGTAAATATAATTTGTAGAAGCAAGCAATACATCTTCAATCTTAGTAAGCGCCATCTTGGCAGGGCTGGTATCAACATTAACTGCAAATTCAGTAGAAACAGCAAAATTCCCTGCTTTATCAAATGCAATTGAACGAATGTAGTAAGTAGAATTTGCTTCTTCAGCTTCATCTACTAAACCATTAGCGTTGTTATCCAGATTATCAAACAAGGGATTCGGCGCTTGCCAAGTTACAGGATAATTTCCAGCCATTTGAACTGACTGATCAAAGATATTCCATTGACGGTTCATCTCACTGGCTGGAATTCCGCTATATTGATACATAACTCCAACTATGTCATCCGCAGCAACCAAAAGTTCTTCTACATCAGTAACGAAATCTACATTATTACCAGGAGTAGCATTTGTAACATTACCAACAGAAGTAATATTATTGATAACAGGAGCTATATTATCTATAATCATATAACTGGAAGGTGCCTGATAATGTTCAAGCTCATTTCCCGCTATATCTAAAGGAACAGCCCGGAATTCGTGAATGCCTTGTGCATAATCAATGCTGTTAAAGTTAATTGTCCAAGGCATTGGAGTAAATGTTGTGAAACCATGTATATCTTCAACCAAAGGTTCATTCTGATCCCATGTTCCATTGTTATTTAAATCAATGCCATATCGGAAATTATAGGTAGTTCCTACATTCAGCTCAAAACTACCATTCCAGGAATTTCCATCATAAACAAGTTCACCTAAAACATTGCCATTAGCGATCAAATGAACACCTGGAGCCCAAAGCAGCTGATCTATATCCAGATCAAAAGTAATGGTTTGAGTTGTGGCTTTAGCAACAGTGGCTATAGGTTGCCAGACATCATTTACCTTCTGTTCAAAACGGATATATTCCACTGCGTTGTTATCAGTTGTGTTAGCTGTTAAAGCTTTTTTACCGCTAATAAATGCCATATCTTCAGGATACTCAATAGAAGCAATAACATCATCAATACTGGTAACATTAACTATCAAATCAGTAGCGGCAAGTTTTTCAGCATTGCTTAGTTTATTATTATAAGCAACTGTTTCGGAGGCCTTATCTCCTTCCAGATTGCCCATAGCATCCTTACGCACTACCACAAATCTATGTTGACCAGCAGACAACAAATCAAAAGGAATCTCAAACTCAAAGAGTTCTGGATAGGTACTATTACCTAGATTCCATGCCTCGTGGTCATATTCTACAGGTTGCCAGTTTCCATCAGGAGTTCTCTGATACATCATCAAAGGCATCACATTATCGGTTCCAAGAGTGCTGGCATCAACAAATAACCTGAGATTGGAAGCACCATTGGTTCCCTGCTGAGAACTGGTTACAATAGATATTTCATCTGGAGCATTAGGAATATCCGTAATCTCTGTAAGATTCGGATAATTGACAGAATGAATAATATGAGTAAATCTGGTTTCGGGTGCTTGATTATCTACATTAATAGGTGTACTCAAATTCAGTGTAGCTGCATTTCCCTTATTATCGGTAACAGTTACCCTAATCTGAACAGGTCCGAAATAGTTTTCACCCAAGAAAGTGTTTACAGAGCCACCAGCAATATTCCAGTTCAATGCTTTATAGACACCAGTTAATGCATCGTAACTTAATTGAGGAACTGTAGCAAACCAGTTGGTTCCATCTACACTCCACTCAAGTAATGTATTATCAATCTCTGTAGCATTATCATAAATAGGATTCACAGGAGTTACACTGAATGAACCTTGTTTTCCAGGAGCCCAGGAAACCGGATCAATCGTTGAAATATTGTTTAAGGTAACCTGAGGAGCAAGCTGATCAACACTAAACCAGCTATATGGTTGTTCTGGAAGATCAATACCTGTATACATCGCAGTTGGTGTGAAAGCCATATTGAAATTAAAGGTATAGTCAGTTCCGTTCACCATATAGGGAGCAAAGAAACTGTTCGGAATAGCAAGACGGATAATGGCTACATTATCAACCGGATCAATATAAATCAGATTACTTGTTATAATTCCGGTAGTAGGAATTTGAGGTTGATTACTAACATCATTGGGAACAGGAGCAATATTAACATCAGCATTCGTACCAGTATTATCAACAATCTTCACTCCGAAGGTTACAGAAGCAATACCATTTAGAGGTCCGCTGGTAGAAGTAGGATTTGTAATTCTACCTTCCAGAATAATATAATCATTGGCATCATCAACAGGGTTGGAGGCAAATTCTATGCTGTTAATAATTTCTTCATCATTGATATCTTCGTGCTTTAGAATATTAACAGTAGCTATTGCGTTACTAATGTCATTTTCCAGAAGAATATTCGGTCCAGGTGTAACAGAGGAATTGCCAATGTAATCCCAAGATGTTACCGTTGTAGTATAATTTCCAGGAAGGAAGCCATTAAAATCCCAGTTAATCATATTAACACTAAGGGGGTTAGCTATTGCCTGGTTTATAGTATGTACAATTACATCTGCAGAATAAATATCAACCTGAACTGTTACAGCATCTCTGATATTGAAAGATACAGGAATATTTAGGTTGTTATTAGCAGTAATGGCATAATCTATAGATTTCACAATTTCAGTAGTATCAGGTTCAGCCACGGGAGCTACATTATCCAAAACCTTAACATATTGAACTACATCATAGAGGTCACGATTTTGAGTTATAACGCTGGCTCTTAACCAGAAACCGCGATAATCACGATTTGGATAATTCGGATCCTGAACAAAGGCATATAAATCATCCGTCATATTCCAGTGCGTTTCATAAGGAAATTCCATATCGGTTGTATTATCAAGGTGACTGGTAATTTCATAATTAAGATCGGCTGCAGTGAAGGTCTCGTCACCATCAGCATCATAGAATAAACGAAATTCTACGCCCTGAATCGGAACATTAGAATTTGTATTAGCAATGATGTTAACAGGTGCTTCAGAAACATTTACTTCAAAGTTTGATGTAGTCCCATTTATGTAAAGAGTCATCATTGCAGGGTTATACTGCCAGTCAAAATATGTCTCAAAAGTAGGAACAGTGGCATCAAACTTATCTTTCAAGTTCTCTACCGTAATAATGTATCGTCCATTAGCCAGAGTTGTTCCTGTATAAGGAGCACTAAAAGTAATATCTACATATCCACTTCCATCAGTATTAATAGTAAGAGGTGAATATTGCATATTAGCTAAGGCATCAGCTGCTTGAGGATATTGGCTGGGATCATAACTATAAGTTACAGGATCAGGAATGAAAGTAACATCTACGCTATGAAGGCCGACAAAAACATTAGGCAGATCAATAAAGTTAACTCTGATCCTATCCCAAACATCGTCATAGAAGAAACTTCCTGAACTATCATCAGCTTTTACATCATCACCCAAGTATAACTGCATACCTGCATATTGAGGAGCAATATCATCAACATTGAAGTTATGAGATATAGTTTGAGTTAAGCCATATATATTTTGGTAGGTTATAGTTATACTGGCTTGTGTAATATCAAGATCAGCAATACTAGCAGCAGGGATAGTCCAAGTGGCTTTATGAGAATCAGTAATTACCGGTGCAGGTATATTTGAAAGTAGTCCTGCTGGATCACTTGTTAATGTAAACCATCCGCTCATATCTGCAGGAAGTGCACTTGGGAAGTTCTCTCCCAAGTTTGTTACCTGAACACTAATTCTCATTCTTCTTTCAGGACTGATTATATTGCTTTCCCAGGTACCGTCAATATCTCTGCCTTGAACTACAGGGATGTTAGCAATATAGTCCATAATATCAACTGGTGCGGAAAACACAAAGGTATGAGTAAATATCTCTGCATTATAAGGAATACGCTTAGTATGGGCTGTAAAGTTAATATCACCATCTACCATACCTATTGCAGAAACACTATCAAATACTGCCACATAATCTATACTGTTATTACCAATCAGGTCTTTATCTGCTTGCGTAGCAGGCCTTATTGTGTAATTAACAGGAATAGTAAATCCTGGAACTGGATCAATGCTTACTTCATCAATATATTCAGGATATTTCACATCAACATATACTTCAATTTTGGAGTTTATTGTCCCTGTCCCTACAGGTTCTACAATTACTTCTTCCCAGCTGCCGTCATATATCTGAGTTAAATATTTGGCACCGCGAATTATAGGAACAATAGGACCTTCATTGGCAACTTCTACGAACTTGTCTGCTGTGGAAACATCGTTCAATACAGGGTCTTGAAGATTAACTACAATTTCCTGAGAAGTAATACCAGGATTAGCTTTAGCAGTAAAACCAGTGATATGAGCTACCCAAATGTTAAGATCATTATCAAAGGTAATATCAGAATCATTTACTATATAAACAGTAGGGACACCTTCAATAAATGTATCAAGATGTTCTATACTGACAAACGGTTTGGTTGTTGCTGCATTATAGGATGATTCATCGGTAAATTTAACCGTAATTTCAACTTCTTCACCAGGAACTACATAGTTATCTGTAACTGAGTATGCACTCTTTACAACTATTCCATCCTGAACAAATTGTGGAGAAGTCCGATCTATTAGCATAAGTGACTTACTATTCACATCAACATTAAACCAGTTTGAAGTGTATGTTTCCTGAGTAGTAGTATTATCGGTATAAGTTATCAGATAGGTAACCTTATATTTCCAACCCAGAGAGCTAACTGTTTTAGCAGGATTTATTACCAGATCATCATCCAGATACCACTCATAAGGATTACCACTCAGCATAGCCAAATCATGCCATACTTCGTTATCATCATTGATCTCGATAGGATCGTTAATTTGAACCAGTATAGGTTCTACAGACTCAACAGCAACTCCCCGTGGGATATTTACAGCACGGTTTGTATTCAATTTTAAGATGAAACCAAGATTATTACCAGGTTTGATATAAGGGCTGGTCTTTGTATTCAACTCATCGCCTACAAATTTTTGATAGGCAATCATATAAGCTGCCGTTCCATCATCCGCACTGGTAGTAAAGCCCATAGTAATAATAGGTCCATTAGCTACATACTGGATAGAATGAATAGGAACTATACTTGGGTCTGAACCAACATAGTTCTTATGCCCAACTAGGTCTTCAACTCCTTGAAGGTAAATGTTCAGAATATAATCGGGACCAAGATCATTCGGAGTAATAGGACTTAGTTTCCATTCAGTATAGAAGTAATCACCAATCCTAGAAGTATTGTAAGGGACAACATTCCAGCCTGCTGCTGTGGGATCATTAACCCAGCCAGCTCCTACTCCGTTATAAGGATTACTTGCATCTCCATCATCATCTTTTGTAGCAACTTTCAAATATAGATATCTATTAGTTTCCCAAACGCCGGGAGCGGGAGGTGTTAAAGACAGATTTATAACAGAACCCATAGAAGATATCATTTCATAAACAGGAGGATTATCATCTGTAGCAGTAGCAACCCAATATCTGGTTTCATCGTATGTAGGAACTTCCTTATCTACTTTCACCCAAGTAGTATCTACTATCTCTTCGGGTAGGAAACTCCAATATTTATAGTCAATTTGAATGGGTTCGCCATCAGAGTAAGCATTCCAGACAGAGCTATAATCCGGAGTCGTTACCCAAGTTGCTAAATATGGATAAATATTAACTGTTCTACCACCTGACAGATTAATAACTATCGGTTGTCCATCAGGTGTATCTATAACTAAAGTACTCGGAATTGACCAGTTTTCAGGAACATTATCTTCAATCCTATCAAAGTCTGCAATTACACCTACTTCATCAGGATTAAGAGTGCTGATAAAATGATATTCCGTAATCAGATCATTCTCGGGAGCAAACCAACCGTTAGGAGCTCTCCCAACATCACTATAGCCACGTTCGGGAGTACCTTGTCCATATTGATCTACAACAGGACTGCTAATTATGATCATATCGTGAAGATAATTATCGGCATTATAGCCATAAATGGTCTTCGTATCCAATGAAAAATTAGCTACAGTATAAAGATCTGAAGCAGAATAATCTAATTGAGTGATATCAATAGTATAATAGTATTTGATTATTCTATCTGCACCGGTTCCTTCAGAAAGAGGACCAGCAGTTAGTGTAACTGTAATTGTTCCCTGAATAGCGGGCAGAGTAATTTCAGGCTCAATGAGATCGTTCGGCGATTTCACTTCTACCGCTGCATAAACATTATTCATTTCTTTTACAATATTATCAACTGCGGTAGTATGTGCCTGATCTAGATAGAAGGTAACTGTTTGAATAACAGGTTTTGTATCAACATTGATTTCATCCCAGTTGCCATCACCATTCAACGGAGTATAAACATCTGTTCCATTTGAATCTAAGTAGGTAAGAGTATTACCTGTGATAGTAGCTCTGATAACCTTACCATCAAGGTCTGTAGCAGTAAGAGCAGGGAATAAAACATTCATATCGCTGCTTTGGAAAATGGGATCACCTGCATTGAAGGTTTGGGAAGCCAAAGGATCTCCATTGACCGTGAGAGAAACTAATAATTGATTTACGCGTTGAGGGTTAGTAACCGTAAAGCTCACTTTTAGATCGTGTCCAGGAACAAACCAATTAGTAGGATCAATATTATCAGGAGCGTTATCAGTAACTGAAATATCGGTTACAGTAATTTCAGGAATCGGGATAATATTCAGATAGCGGACAAGAGTTCCGGTATTATCAACATTATCGTTAGCGGTTATAGTTGCTACAACTCTTTGAGCCGCAATATCTTGATCTACAGTTATATTCCATTTAGCTTTACCAGTATCCGTTATATCCAACGCACCAATAGTAATTCCGTCAGCAGGATTAAATATTATTTCAGGAGTTGACCAATTTACTCCGGAATCGGCATCGGTAATATCAAAGCTTAGTATTTGATCTGTTCCTGCGGTAAGATAATCTAAAGAACCATCAGTAGCTGATATTACAGGAAGTCCATCAGGATCAACACCATCTGCAATTAAGTTATTACCGCTAATTGCAGTGTTTATTGCATTAGTATTCAATGAAAGAGAAGTTCCCGTGTCGTATTTTGAATAAGTTACTACTACAAGAGCAGATAACGTATCAGAATGCGGAATGCTGACTGAGGGGAATGACAGATTAAACAAACTGGAATCAGGAGCACTGATTGTTTGTGTATTACCAACTTGTAAATCGGTGGTCTGATTGATAAGCATCACATCTATCTTATCGGCTCGTTGATAATTTTCTACCTCAAAGGAAACAGTAATATCAGTTCCAGGTTTAAAGTAAGGATTTGCAGTGGGAACTGCCCCAGATATTACTACATTAACAGGTAGAGGAGAAGGCGCTACATTAATATAGCGGCTTTCCACAAGTTCGTTTCCTGTTTTATCTTTTACCGATAGAGTAGCTACAAAGTTCTTTACTGCAGTTGTATCCAGCAGTGTAATATTACCGGTTATGGCACCAGCATTATAAAGTAAATCTGTAGCAGTCACATTTTCAGTAAAGGCAAGGTTAATAGAAGCAGGAATATTATCATAAATTCCGGCTAGTGCATCAATTACATTGAAAGTAAAGGGCTGTGGATTACCATCTGCTGTAATATAGTTGGTTACATCATCAAAGGAAGAATTATCGAGTATCGGAACTTCCTGATCCACAATTACCGCAATACTTCTATTAGTAGTATGCATTTTAGTAGATTCTTCCATAGAATTTGCATAAACGGTTATATTAGCTATATTATTATGAATCAAATTGGGAAGGGTTATATCTGTTATATTCCAAGTAAGTTCAAAAACATTTCCACCAAGATCAACAACAGGATTAACCAAAGGTAGAGCAGCTGCATCAGCCATAGTAGAAATACTGGAAACATCAGCTACAAAATTAGTTACTACACTTCTGTTATAACCCCCGGAAATTTGCGCCTTTAATGTTCCTGTATTATCTACATTATTTACATAACCCTGAATAGCATTCGTAACATTTCCGGCTTCATCATAAACTACAGTTCCCGTGGATTGGAAATTGGTAAATTCGATTTTACTGATCCAGGGTCTGGCATTCAAAATATGAATGGGGAAAGAAATTTCCGCAGAATCGTTGTGGAACAAATCAAGTGTTACTGGATAGATGGGATTATTGTATCTGCCAGGGTTCCCAGCTTCATCCCAAGGTAAATACAGAACCATTTTGGAATTAGGATATTCCAAGCCGGAGATACCGATAACACTTATTTTTAATTTATATTGGTTATCCACACCAGGAATAGCACTAATTTCATCTACAGAACCTGTTACACCTGCTATTTGTGTGTTATCTGCAGTAAAAACACCTGCTACATTCCAACCGGAAGTATGAAAAGTGTGGTTTCCCAATTCATTCAAATTAGTGGTTCTAAGTGGTTCGCTGGTTTGTAAAATAATCTCGAAACTGTTATTAGCCGCAGAAACCACCGGAATAGGTACATCATCAACAAAAGTAATTGATCTACTGTCGTGGTTATAAGTGTAAATTTCAGGAATACTCTCAAGTTTGGGATTTTCATTATCTATAGCTAATTCCGTACTGTCGGGAGCTGGATCTGTAGCTACAAGATAGCCGTTATCAGCAAATTGAGTTACTAGGACATAGAGTTTTACATCCAGTTCCTGATAGCCAGTAGAATCAGCCATAGCTTTCAGGTCGTTACTGAGTCCCGCAAAGACATACTCTGTTGCAGGTAAGGACACATCCGAAGCAAGAGTACCTGTTTTACTCCATTCTCTTAAATTTACAGGATTAGTAATGCTTAGTTTCCAGGTAAGATCATAAGTAGAAGAAGGAACAGATATAGTTACCACCGTAGAATCCTGAATACCGTCATTAGCAGGATTATATTGTGAATTATATGTTCTACTTGGATGCCCGGGAGAAAAACTATCATCGGAAACAGAAACACTACCTTGAGCAGGATATGTTGGTTGGGGAGGAATAACCAGATTAAAGATATCCGAATGCGTGGGAACAGCATCGTTAATCAGAGTATCTAAATCTGTATTTATGTATTCACTATAAGCATGAGCAGGAAGATAATTATTCCCGCCAACAATACCAAGAATCCATTCTCCTGCTTTAGCTGAACTCAAAGATTGCACTTCTGCATTGGATATAGTTATTTCTGCTTTATTCAAATCACTAAAATCATCCTGATCTAGCCATTTTTCACCCAAACCCAGATTAGTTAAATCCAAAAGTACCGAACTAGTCGTCCTCAGATAATTTTTGTTATTCACGGTAATTTGAATAGCAATCGAATCTAAGGAAGTATAATAACTATCTCTATTTAGATAAAAGTTATGATCACCTTCAGTATCATAAGGAGCCAAACTATAGGCTCCCCCATTATGTTCTGAAGTTATCGTAATATCATCTATTAGAGCCAGGTTTGCTGTATAATAACTATCTGTAGAATTATAAATGTTCTGAATTGTTATTATATTAGAAGCAGTTATATTTCCAGCATTATCTTGAGCGTAAGCTGTGATTGTATATGTCCCAGCATCAAACTGAGTAGCATCCCAGGAAAAGTTTACTGTATTGGCATACTGATGAGTTTGAGTAGGATATATCAATTTGTCGCTCATCGTTGAATGATCAAAGACCGTATACTGAGTCCAGACATTATTTAACCAATACCAGCTATTTGTACCGTCATTAGCAATTACCCAGTAAGTTCCTTTTTCCCAGCGTAATTGATTAGTATCAACCGTAAAATTACGACTCACCTGGAAACTAAAGGTTGTTGAGCTGAAGCCGTTTTCCCACTCATCATATACTTGATCGGGAAATATAATATCTCCGGTAAAATGATCAATATGATGATTGTGCGTAAAGACAATCTCAGCACCTGGATTTTCCTGATCGGGAGAATTAAGTTTCTGCGAGAAGTTCATAGGAGTATTATCAATTACTACATGCATACGGTTCAGAATCACCTGTGGTTCATTATTATTATCTAACAGAGGAGATGCAGGAGGATATTCTTCGGCAATTGTATAATAGTTGCTGAAGTCAAGAATGTTACCTGCTTCATCCCATAATTTCCACAAAGTAATTCCGTAAGTACCTTCCGGAAGAGATGCTCCATTATCTAAACCATCCCATTTGATAGTTAAAATGGGCTCTGCATAGCTAGCATCAGAGGAGTTGAGATCGTAATCTCTATAATATACGCTTCTGCCTTCAAATTCAAAACGCAGTTGCAAACCGTATATTTCATTCGGAATTCCCCAGTTTGCTAAATCTAACATAATATCAATATGATCAGGACTAGTATCGGAATAACCTGTAACTGCTGGTGAAACAGGAGAAAATCTTAAGTTTCCGGTAGCTGAATCATTATCATAATACAGATCAACATCTGCATCTGTAAGTGTTGGTAGTGTAAAATCCAGAACAATAGGATTATTTGCCTGATTTAAATTAATGAGAAGACCGTCTGTATAGACATTACCAGCTTCAGTTGCAAGAGCTGTAATTTTAATTTCCAAATTAGTTGTAGATGGAATCCTTGTTATTGGAATAGGATATTGAATATCAAGGATACCATTATCTAAAATGTACTCCACAGCTGGCTGCCCAGTAAATGTATGTCCCCAATCAATAGTTACTTTGTATATATTCGGATTAAATTCTGCATATACATAAATGGTATCATTAGCAGCAATATAATTCGCAGAATAATTGCCATTTACACCCAAATAAGATAGAAGAAGATCTCCTGCAATGGGAACTGTACTTTCAATAGGAACAGGTACATCATCATTAACTTCTCCCGGATTTGGTGAAATATCATTATCATAAGCAATTACTTTTATCACATACGAATTTGCCGGTAAAGCAGTAAGTGGATCTACATTCCAAGTACCTGTAAATATATTATTTGCATCAGGACCAGCCATCGCTATAGGACCAATAAGCATATTAATGCCATCTTCACTATATATATAGAAGGACGCAGCATCAATAGTCATGCTGGTAAAACTGACAACAATACTTGAACCGACTATTGCATAACCAGTTGGACCAGGATTTTGGATAACAGTATCGATATCCAGATCCGTTATAGTAATCGTTACATTATTAACTGTAAATGTTTCATCATCAGGAATAGTGGAAGAACCACCATTTCTAAAATTTCCAGATACAAAAACTTTTGCTGTAACATTATCTAAAGTTCCAGGAATTACTGTATAACTACAACTCCAAAGACCAGTTACCGGATCTTGTAGCATAGAAACAGAATTTGAACCTCCAAACTGACTAAAACTAGCACTGGCTGACGATATTTCGTTAGGAGGATCGTTAATTGCACTAAATTCAGGATCAGTTAATGTTACTGTAATAATAGTATTAACTACTACAACTCCGCCAAGATCATTTTGAAGAGAGACATCAATGTCTGAATCGTCAAATGCCCTAGTCTGGCTAAAAAGTGTAGTTGCAGTAATTATGAAAAGCACTACAAAAAGTAGTGATGTGCGAAATTTGCGTTTCATTTGCACCTCGCTTTTTTTTGATTAAATTTTGTGGATTGTGGTAAAATACACTTGGGTAATGCCAAGGTAAATTTCGATGGCATTTTTTCCGCTGATTAGAATTAGATTCTATCAACTCTCTAAAACTATTCATTTGCTAATCCTTTTTTTTTATTTTCGAATTGGACCACACCCAATCCTAATTCCCTTATAAATCAAATATAGTATTTGTCAAGGAAATTATTATAAAAATTGGCATTCCCATATTTTTTT
>DJGX01000052.1 GCA_002432865.1 Cloacimonetes bacterium UBA5835 | reverse complement strand
CTCTTAATCCTAAAATCCTTAAATCCTTGTTTCTTAAATCTAATCCTAAAATCCTTGTTCCTAAAACTCAAATCTAAAATCCCACAGAATCCTTTTCGACCAAAGCTCTTTGCCCCCTGCAATCATAATCCTGTTCATCCCCTAATTATTTTATCTTTTGCTTGACATTTAGGTGCCAAGTATTTTTGTAACCTAAAACAGGGGTGCTGGAAAATATTCCGGCTGAGATTATACCCTTCGAACCTGATCCGGATAATACCGGCGCGAGGAAGAAGACCTTAAATTTCACTCAGTTAACCATCGAAGGATAAAGCTCATACAAACAACCCCTTAAAAAACTAAAAAGGGGACAAAATGGAAGCTCAAATTTCCCAAGCCATTACCAGCGGCTGGTTTACAAAGCTGCAAAATCATCTCATCAGTGATGTTATAATTGTTGGAGGAGGTCCTTCGGGTCTTGTTTGTGCCGCGGAACTTGCCTCGCAAAACATCAAAACCACCCTTATTGAAAAAGACCTTGCTCCTGGAGGCGGGATGTGGGGTGGAGCGATGTTTTTTAATCAAATCGTTTTCCATAAAGATGCGCTTCAGCTATTAGAGCGTTTTGCAATTTCCTATAGCTATTATGGCAACGACTTATATGTTTGCGATGCCGTGGAAGCAACTTCCTCTCTAATTTACAATGCCACTCATAAAGGAGCGGGCATTTTTACCGGTATTTGTATGGAAGATGTACTGGTAAAAGATAATCGGGTTTCAGGTGTAGTGATAAACTGGTCAACTGTAAAGAAAGACAGATTACATATTGATCCCTTATCTTTATCCGCCCAAGCCATTTTGGATGCAACTGGGCATCCTTGTGAGGTAGTGAGTGTTTTATGCCGCAAAAACACTATCCACTTGAATTTGCCCTCTGATACCATTCCTTATGAAAAGTCTTTAAATGCTGAAGCAGGCGAAAAATCCTGTTTGGAATTTACGCAAGAGGTCTATCCGGGACTTTTTGTTTCCGGTATGGCTGCTTGTGGAGTTAGCGGCAGTAATAGAATGGGTCCTATTTTTACCAGTATGTTGCTTTCCGGAATGAAAGCCGCGGATTTGATTCTGCAATCGCTAAACCGGGAGAATTAACAATGGATAACTTCGGCTTATATATCGTTATGACTAATCCGCTTTTGGGTTATGAGACATTCACCGAGATCTGTGTTCAGGAAGAAGTACCGATGCTGCAGATTCGCGATAAACATCTTTCCGATAAAGAGTTGCTGAATCTTTGCAAAAGGTTGAAAGCTATCACCGAGGGCTCTAAAACCAGGTTCATAGTTGATGACCGACCGGATATCTGTCTTTTGACAAAAGCAGATGGCTTACATTTAGGGCAGGATGATCTTCCCTGGAAAGAGGTTTTACCTTTTTTGCCCACCAACACTCTTCTAGGTGTTTCTACGCATAATTTAAAGCAGGCAAAAGAATTAATGGAAAGTATCACTGCCCAAAAAAACCTACAAAAACCTGATTATTTCAGTTTTGGCCCCATCTATCCTACTGTAGCCAAAGAAAAACCTGATCCCGCTATAGGGGTTGAGGATTTAAAAACTGTTCTGAATTTATCTCCTATACCGGTAGTGGCGATTGGAGGGTTATTTCCTGAAAATCTGCCTAATGTTTTAGCCGTCGGAGCCCAAAATATGGCATTTATCAGGCATTTTACTCTTTCCCGCGAAACAGCGGAATTAAAAGCCAAAATTAGAGAAATGAAATCATTATTAAAGGAGGCACAAAAATGACCCAATTACAACAAGCAACCAAAGGCATAGCCACTTCCGAAATATTAACCGCAGCCAAAGAGGAACATATTGAAGCTGATATTCTTATGCAGCTTATAAAAGAAGGCAAAGTGGTTATCCCTCATAACCAAAACCGTAAAGCGATACCAACTGCTATCGGAAGTAAAATGACTACCAAAATAAATGCCAATATCGGAACTTCGGAACTTTGCTGTGAGCCAGACACCGAAATTGCCAAGCTGCAACTGTGTAAAAAATATCAAGCTCATAGCGTTATGGACCTTTCCACAGGTGGCAATTTAGATAATATCCGCATAAAAATGTTGGAAGCAACAGACCTAATTTTGGGAACGGTACCTCTTTATGCTGTAGCTACAGAATTACAAAGAACCGATAAAGATATCACTGCTTTTGAACCCGAAATGCTCTTTGCCGAAATAGAAAAACAGGCAGAACAGGGAGTGGATTTTATGACCGTGCACGCAGGTATTAACCAATGGTCACTTAAGGCACATCAAAAAGAAAATCGGTTAACGGGAATTGTAAGCAGAGGAGGTGCTTTTATCAAACGCTGGATGCTACATACAGGAAAAGAAAATCCGCTTTATGAACAGTTCGACCGCCTGCTAAATATTTGCCTGAAACACGATGTAACACTAAGTTTGGGAGATGGCTTCAGACCTGGAGCAATTTGTGATGCCACCGATTGTACCCAGATTTCAGAATTGCTTGTGCTGAGCGAACTGGTTAAAAGAGCCCGCCTAAAAGGAGTGCAAGTTATGGTGGAAGGTCCGGGGCATATACCTCTTCCAGAAATTGAAGCTAATGTTTTGCTGGAGAAAAAATTATGCGCTGAAGCTCCTTTTTATGTGTTGGGTCCTCTGCCAACTGATTTTGCTTGTGGTTATGATCATATCACAGGAGCCATTGGAGGTGCCATAGCAGCTTCCTTTGGAGCCGATTTTTTATGCTATGTAACCCCCTCCGAGCATCTTTGTCTGCCAAATCTGGAAGATGTAAAACAGGGCATTATCGCTTCTCGCCTGGCAGCCCATATTGCAGATATTGCCAAAGGAAATGCTAACGCCAGAGAAATTGATAATATTATCGCCAAAGCCAGAAGAGAAATGGATTGGGAAACCATATTCCGTTATAGTATTGATCCTGAGTTGGCAAGAAAACGCAAAAGCGAAACTTCCAGCGAGGTTCAAGATCAATGCAGTATGTGCGGAAAACTATGTGCTATAAAAACAGATAAGCAGTCATAAATAATGCAATTACGAACAAATCTGGCATTTATTGAACCCAGAGATCCTACCTTCCATACGGGTTTGGAACTGGACTATATAATGACTTTAGGTTTGGGGTTTGCTCCTGTTTTTTGTTCCAGCGGATTAACCATTCAAAGCGAAAAAGGAGTGGAAGAAATCATTCCCGTAAATAACCAGAACTTTGAAGCCGGTATTCGAAAAATAGTGCTTTCTGATAAAGTTCAATATTGCAAAATAGGTGCGTTATGTAGCGTTGAACAAGTTAACCTGCTGGAACAAACTCTTTCCTCAAAACGGGAACTTAAAATTGTTGTTGATCCTGTTTTTACTCCGACCAAAGGGAAGGCATTTTTAACTGAATCAGCCCTGCCTGATTTTTTGAAGCTAATGAATCTGGTTGATTTTATAACTCCTAATTTGCCTGAACTATCTTTTTTAACCGGAAAAGATACAACTGCTTTTGAGACGGCTATTGAGGTTGGAAAAGAACTTAGCCAAAAAACGGGAGTAACTGTTTTGCTAACTGGAGGGCACGGCAAAACAAATAATATCCAAGAAGCTATGATTAATAAAAAGGAAGTAACTATTTTCCATTTCCCGCGTAGTAAATGGATATATTCTCACGGAACGGGTTGCGTGTTTTCCACCTTTTTTACTTGTTCTTTGGCAATGGGAAATGATCCGGTTGAGGCATTTACTGAGGCATCTAACTTTGTGCGTAAACTTTTTGATGCCTATAATGCAAAAATCTCTCCGGAAAATCAGTGAATAGGAGTTCAAAGTGCGTAGTTCAAAGTGCGTAGTTCAAAGTTATTTCTTCCGTGGCTTTTGTAACTTCGGTGCTTTCGGTGGCTAAA
>DJGX01000004.1 GCA_002432865.1 Cloacimonetes bacterium UBA5835 | reverse complement strand
TTGAAGTACTTTTAGCAGGCTGAGCCTGCACTGTATATACACGCGGACGTTAGCGCCAATTGGAAGAAACACCCAGCAAAGCAATGAGCATATTTGAAAACATATTCGGAAAGAAAAAGGAAAGCGGACAGATAAGTCATAGCAAACCAAGATTCTATGCGCCAGATTTTGATAAATTCAATGAATTTGGACAAATAATCTCAATTTTTGATTATGTGTTAAATCCAGATTTTGCAATAGCCGATAAAGCAGCAAAAACTATTCATAGATTGTTTAATACTGTTTCCGTTTTTAAAAACAAACAATTATACGAGACATTTAGACATTTAAGAATCAACAAATCTGACATCCAACGATTTGACCGTTTTGATTTGGAATTAAAAGTGACTCTTTTGTGTATCGCTTCAATGAATGGAAACGGTTATTCAAGAGAAGTTGCTCTTGATAAATTGGCTGAAATTAAAACCAAAAAAACAATTCCTTTCATTTTGTTTAGGCTCGCTGATTGGGTTTCTCCGATTAGAATTAAAGCAGAAGCAATTTTCAAAAATTTTATCACAGAGGAGAATAAACTTTACTTTATTCAAAATCATAAATTACTAAATTGGTTATTGCAAGTTGAGAGAACTGATTTAAAAGGGTTGTTTAATGAAATATCTGATTTGCTGACATCAAAGCCATTGGAGAATGAAGAAGTCAATATGCTTTCCGAAGGTGAAAGATTCTTTTATTTCATATCATTTGTACGACAAGAGAAACTTGATAATAAAATGGTTTCTCAAATGCTCAATGATAAATATTACTTGATTAGGATAATTGTAGTTAAAAACATTGATAAGTTAAACGACAAAAAGGTTGTTCTCTCAAAACTACTATCTGACATATCTCAAAAGGTAAGACAGGGCGCGATTAGTTTAATATACAATCAAAAGATTGAAGACTTCGAAGAAATCCTTAAAGAGTTAATTTTTGATACTTCATCGACGATAAGATATGATGCGCGAAGATTATTGGATAAAATTGGCAAACAAGATTATCAAGAATATTACAAGGCTAACTTAAAAAAACAAAAGCATTTAGTCGGTTCAATTCTGGGGCTATCCGAAGTTGCTGACAATTCAGATATTGACACGATAAAAGCATTTTTGGATTCAAAGAGAGCAAAAGTTCAATCTGCTGCTTTATATGGCATTTACAATCTTGACAAAGATTTAGCAACAGATATTGCATATCAGATAATTCAGGACATAAATCCTGTGAGTACTAAAAAAGTTGCAGAAATGATTTTATCCAAACAAGGGATTGATTATAATAAGCTTCGTCAAATCTATGACAAGACAGATACGACAGGCAAAAAATTAATACTTAGACTTTTTAATCAGTATAGTGGTTGGTCGGTTGCTGGTGATTTCTTAAAAGCTTTGACAGAGTGTGACGATACAATAAAACTTATGGCAAAATCATTTTTAAGAAACTGGAATCTTTATACAATTAGATTAGCAACCAATAAAAAGCCTGAGGATAAAGATTATGTAATGATGTGGTATAATAAGACAAAAGAAATGGGATTGAAAGTTCCAGAAGATATTCCATTTATATTTGGAGAAAAATAAAAAAACAAATAACCAACATGGCGCTAACAAGCGGTATAAAACATTGGGTTTTAAGCGGTTATGCGAGCATTTTACCCCGCATCAAGTTCGGTGTAACTGGACAGAATAGTAGCCCGCAATCCCCAACGATTTCATACCGCCGACCGTTAGCAACAACCAAAAAAGAAACACTAAAAAGCGAAATATAGAAATATGAAAATACCTAAGATTTTAATATTTAACTTTTTCACCAGACAATCATTTAATGGATCTAATACTTTGCAAATTTTCGGACGAAGATTGAATTCAATGTCGATGGATTTTTCATTTATTCTTGGATTGATATTCCCTTTTATTGCAATTTTTTTTATACCATTTTTTATATTGATTGCATCTTTTGATGAAATAAATGTATTATTACCAATTTGGATTGGAATAATTCCTTTTTCCTTCATAACATTTTTAATATTAAATAAGGACTTTTATAAGGCAAAAAGTATAGCGAAAAGACATTTCGGTTACCAAGTATTTGATTTAAAAACAAATAGACCAGCTAATGAATTACAATGTGTAATTAGGAATTCAACAATGATTATTTGGCCCTTAGAAGTAATAGCTTCAATGTTTAACTCTAAAAGAAGATTCGGAGATTTGATTGCAGGAACTAAGCTTATTGACGTAGATAAAGAGGACCCTGAATTAATTATGAATGAGATTTCTGAAAAAAGTACCGTTAAAAATAGTTCGAAGCTAATTTGGATTTCAATTTTTATTTCATTGTTATCTAGTGCTTTATCTGTATTACCAGAATTGTTGACTATAATATGAATGGCAGTTGCTAACAAAGGCTAATACGCAATCGGGCAAATGGTTGTAAGGATAAAGATTGTACATTTATTGAAAATTGCGCTAGCCGGTATGATGCATAAACAATGATGCCCGACTGCGCTTAGCCTCGGACGTTGTATGGAATTTGAGC
>DJGX01000046.1:1729-5719 GCA_002432865.1 Cloacimonetes bacterium UBA5835 | reverse complement strand
CTTTGTCAGGATCGAAGCACGAACAAAATTACCTGTTGCTATATGAACCTCGTTGCAATAGCAGAAAGAATCGGTTTAGAGTCAAAACAAAACACACCTGCTTGTTTTGACTTTCAATTTTGCGAAGGTCTTTAAGAAACCACTTTCCTGCAATTTCAAGATAGGGAATCTTACTTTAACTGGTTTCAAGATTTCAAAATTGAGAGTTAAAACAAGAATTCATCCTCAACCAGCCAAATTATCACCTGTCCAAGAATTCTAACTGGTATCCAGATTTCAAAATTGAGAGTTAAAACAAGAATTCTAACTGGTATCCAGATTTCAAAATTGTGAGTTAAAACAAGAAATCACTATCAACCAGCCATACTACAACCTGTTTACAAACTACCCCATCGAAGTAAATGTTTTATTTTAACTCTAAACCGAGCTTCAGCTTTGTCAGGAAAGAGATACGAATAAAATCACTTGTTGCCATACAACTTTCGTTGCAATGAAAGAAAGAATCGGTTTAGAGTCAAAACAAAACGAGGGTCAACAAAACGAGGGTCAAAAAACGAGGATTACTCAGTCCCCGTGGCGAACAAATCAAAATCGCCAAAACTCTGGTCTCTATTTATTGTTCCCACCTTGGAAATTATTATTCCATCGGGAAAAGTAATTCTGCCATGCACCACGGGTTTTTTATCCTGGTAAACTGATTTACCAATTGCTTTGATATCCACAAATTCATTTTCCGCTGTAGAAGTAGGAATTATTAATTGGAAAGAAGCATTTTCACTATCCATAGGATTATTAGGCCAACCAATGTAGGCAGCAATAGAATCAGCAGTTGTAGTAGCCAAGCTATTACTTAAACCGCCTAAAGACCTCGGCATTTTATAAAACTGCAAAACCTGAGTTAAATACAATTGTGCTTCTGTGGCTGCCGCAGAACGATTACTAACCTGATCCTGACGATTAAACATATCTATGCCTACAGCTATTGCCGCCCCTACCAGAATAACGCTCAACGCCAATAAAAGTATTTGTTGAACTCCCATTTTACAACTCCTAGAATTATATAATACAAATGTTTTTTTCTATGTTATTAAAGAAATTGTCAAGTATTTTTTTGCAATTCTCTCATCGTTCCTTATGAGAAGAGGAATTCATATCCGCAAGCTTATAATAAAAGAATAACGGGGCGTAATACCCCGTTATTTATTTGAAAGGTTTCTTGATTCTTATTAGGTACCTTGAATTCCGTTATCAGAGGCAGTAGCAGTAATTTCACCTGCGGGAAATTTTATAGTAGTTTCAATTTTGGGCACTTTGCCTCCATTTTTTTCTCTTCCATTTCCTGTAATAGTAACTTCACCATCTGCCCCTGCAGTTTTAACTGTAAGAGTATACCATCCATTATCGTTTATGTATGTAGCAGTATCAGCAGTATCTCCCCATCCAATAAAGTTGGCTATTGTCTTAGCTGCGTCTGTACCCGTAGGAATCTTACGATCTCCACCACCTTGAGAAGCGGGGGTTTTGTAATACTGAACAACTTGAGAAGCAAAGTTCTGGGCATCGGCAGCAATAGCTGACTTATTAGCACTATACGACTGGTTGTTAAACATTGTGATACCGACAGCAATGGCGGCACCCACGATAATCACACTGAGGACGATTAAAAGAATTTGTTGTGTTCCCATTTTTTTCTCCTTTTTTTGGGTTATTCTTTTGTTTTGTTCACTCTATTTTATATTTGCCCAACTGGGCAGACACTTGTATATGAATGCAAGCAGTATTCCAAATGCAGATAATATTTATTCATTGGCTGTAACACAATCTCTATCAAGAAGATAAGAAATAATTAATGTAATTTACGATAGACCACATCAGATTAAATGTGTTACAAAATAGATACATTATCTTAAATTATGTCCCATAATCATCACAGTTTATTTCTTCTCATTTTTAAACTAAACTAAATCATATCCAGTAAATGGCATTGTATCCAATATAAGTATATTACAATGCAGATTTGGAAAGCACGATGAATTATTATTCATTATTTAATCTTAGTTGCAATAGATTCTTTGGGGATAACTTTATAAAGGATGATTCTATCATCAAAATCCGATTTTCCGACCTGTTCATAATCCAGAAAACTATTCCAATTAGTGCTATATTCATTCCAGAAGAAGTATTTTGAAAATCCGTTGCAATGAATAACATAATCAATATTGAACAGGTCTATAAATTCATATTTATTACCATGATCTATATTGGGGGGAGTAAGTACACAATTTCTTTTTGAATATACATTATAGCCAACTACATTGCTGGTAATAATAGCATTTTCAGGAACACATATCTGGTCAAGTAATTTATCGGAAGCTAAAAAAATACGCTTTCTATCTTCACCGCTGATTACTACATTTTTAGTAAAGTCAGCCATATTCTTTAGAGAGAAAAACAGAGGAAGGGCAAGGATAAAATAGATGGAGAGTATCCTTTTATTTTTATTTAGGTGTTTTAGTAGATCATCTAAAGCTAAAAAAGAGGCAGGAATGAGTGGAACAAACACAGGATAGTAATTTCTTGTGCTTGTAGCACCTCTTCCGAAGATATACACAAAAGCGGTAACACTAAGTAACAACCATATAATTTGTTTGTTAAGACCTTTTTTATAGACGCATAAGTAAATGATACTAAAAGGAAGCAACACAGAGAGATTTTCAAAATCTATTAATACATTAAAAAATGAATCCAACGCGCGTAGAACCTGAGTACTGAAAAAATAGAAACGGGGTATTATCGATTCTTTGTAACCGGTTTCACCAAAGGGATAATTATGGCTGAAAGGATAGAGATCAGGAATATTGTAGCAGGTTTCTCTAATTAAATACCAACCGCCTGCAAATATAATAAATAACACTGAGATTTGAAAAAATTGCTTATACTTTTTCAGCAATAGAAAATGTAGGATAAAAGCACCGACAATAGGGATTACAGATCGTTTGGTTACAAACAACAGAGCTAATACAAACGAATACAGAACTATATGACCCAAGGAAGGGGTATCTTTTTTCACGATATAATAATGATATAATAAAACCAAAACAAAAAGAAACAGAGTGTAATTCTCTAACCAAGCACCATAAGAAAATTTAAACAAGGGAAAACTAAAGCCCAACCATAGAATTGAGGCAAAATGAACAAAGGGGTTGTCTGGATATGTCTTTAAAAGAAAGAGATAAAACAAAATGAGTGCAGCAATAAAAAACAAGAGGTTTAGTATATTTACACCATCCATAAATCCCGCATCATCAGTTATTAAATATATTCCAGCAAGCAGATATATATAAAGAGGAGCACGATTTTGACCTTCAAACCTTGGTCCGTACTTTTCTACATAGTTTATCAGTTTTTCTTTATCCATTGAAAAACGACAAAATGAACTAACATAGCCATTTCCTTTTGCTACATTTTTTGCCGTTTCCATATAGATAGCAGAATCACTTCCGGTTATGTATGGATTCCAAAGAATTAGAGCAGGGATTCTAACCAAAATTATCGCAAGGAACAAAAGGATAATGTATTTGTGCTTATGCCAAAAGTTATTTTTGGATACAATTGTAGTTGATTCAACATTACATTGCTGTGCTTGTTGCTTCTTATAATTAACAAAACTCATATTATATTACTACCTTATTTACTTGTAAACCTTAAAATGTAACTACCTTATATTGTCAATTGTTTTGAAACAATCTACCTATCATTAATTTTAAACAAGTGAGCGAATATTTGAGATAGTAAAGTTGTTATAGTCCTTATCTATCTTATGGTTCTTATTACTTTCTGGGGTTATATAGCTCAATAAATTTTGATACGATTCCCAAATGGCGATATAAGAATCATAAGGGTAGCAGATTACACAGAAAAAGTCTCTCACAGATTACGCAGATTACGCAGATTTTAGCTTTAGAAACGAGGATTTAAGGATTGGATTTT
>DJGX01000046.1:0-1662 GCA_002432865.1 Cloacimonetes bacterium UBA5835 | reverse complement strand
TTTTAACCCGGCGACAAGAAGAATAAATAAAAAAAGTCCCAGCGGGACGACAGATTTTAACGACGAGTTTTAACCCGGCGACAAGAAGAACAAATTGAAAAAGTCCCAGCGGGACGACAGATTTTAACGACGGGTTTTAACCCGGCGAAGAAATACAGGAAGGTTAATGTCCTCGCCAACCCATAACAAACAAACAACCCATCCTTCTCTCCTCCTCCTCTCCTCATCAACCCCTGGTTAAGGAGGAGTTAAGGTGGGGTGGATGATAAGTTGTATATTGTTAACTTGCAAGAGGAAGTAAGGTTTAGATTGAAACAATCTTTGTATTTTGATAATATTCTTGGTGTTATTGAATCTCAATGATTTCGAATAATCGATCTTAATATGATTTTAATTGTCTTGCTGAACAATCCACTATATATGGGGAGTGATATGGTTTTAGAAACGAGGATTTTAGGATTGGTTCACGCAGATTACGCAGATTACGCAGATTATTTTCGAAACGAGGATTTAAGGATTGGATTTTAGAAACAAGGATTTAAGGATTTAAGGATTAAGAGGATTTATTTATAAGCCACCGAAGCCACCGAAGATTTTTCACGCAGATCACGCAGATTTGAGCTTTAGAAACGAGGATTTTAGGATTTTAGGATTAAGAGGATTTATTTATAAGCCACCGAGGCCACCTAAGCCACCGAAAGAACAACTTTGAACTAAGAACTCCTGCACTTTGAACTAGTATTAGTTCACGCAGATTACGCAGATCTTAAAAAAGAGTATACAAAGGGATGAAAAATGGGTAGTCGGAGAAACGGCATCCTCCGACTACCCAGAAGGTATCACATACTTATTCTTTTTTCTGTGCAATCTATGTAATCTATGAGAGACTTAATATTCTATTCGTTGGGCATAACGCTTACGAATTTTCTGCCTTCTTTACCGGTAGAAAATTCTACTTTTCCTTCAATTAAGCTGAAGATAGTAAAATCTCTGCCTATACCGACATTTTTTCCAGGGTGGATTTTTGTGCCTTTTTGGCGGACGATGATATTTCCAGCCAGGACATATTCGCTAGCGTGTTTTTTGATGCCGCGATATTTAGGATTGCTATTGCGGCCGTTTCTGGAGCTTCCTACACCTTTTTTATGTGCCATTTTATAAACCTCTTTTTTTTAAGCTAGAATATCGGTAACCCGAAGGTCTGTGTAACTTTCGCGATAACCTTTTTTAACGCGATAGCCTTTACGGCGTTTATGATGGTATATAATTTTCTTCTTTCCTTTACCACTATCAATAACTTCTGCTATAATACTGGCGCCTTCAACAACGGGCTGGCCAACTTTAATTTGATCTTCATCACGCAGAAGAAGAACTTTATCAAAAGTTAAACTTTCACCAGGTTCCGCTGTATTCAGATAGGGAACGCGAAGCACGGCGTTTTTTTCAGCCCTAAACTGAAATCCTTTAATTTCTACGATGGCGTACATTTATTCTCCTATAATATAGTATATATGAGGGCAGGATTTTGAAAAGGGAAAATCTGTCAAGTAGTTCACGCAGATCACGCAGATTACGCAGATTTAGTTTTAGAAACGAGGATTTTAGGATTTTAGGATTAAGAGGATTTATTTATAAGCCACCGAGGCCACCGAAGTCACCGAA
>DJGX01000005.1 GCA_002432865.1 Cloacimonetes bacterium UBA5835 | reverse complement strand
TATTCTTCTTAAATCCTTGTTTCGAAAACTATATCTGCGTAAACTATTTTCGGTGGCTAAAAAAAAGCGGAGGAACGGCGTCCTCCGGCTACACATCATAAAAAAAACCTTGCCTTGGACGGCATATAAATAATATTGTCTTAGAATGATTTAAAATCTGCTTTAGTAGAAAAGATAAGTATACAAGGAGAATACGATGACATTCCTAAAACGAATTGGAATATTCCTGCTAACCAACTTTCTGGTGATGTTGGTTTTGGGCTTTATAGCAGGACTGTTGGGTTTAAAAGTAGATGGTTTATGGAGTTTACTAATCATCTGTGCTTTTTTTGGAATGGGCGGTTCGCTAATTTCGCTATGGTTAAGTAAACCTATGGCTAAAGCTAATTACCGTGTTCAAATTATAAAACCGGATGTGGCTCATCCTAAGCTAGCTTTTTTACTTTCTGCGGTAGAGAATATGGCTACAGAAAGGAATTTGAAAACTCCAGAAATAGGTATTTACAATAGTAGAGATGCTAATGCTTTTGCTACCGGAGCCTCTCAAAACAATGCACTGATTGCTTTTTCTTCAGCTTTAGTAGATCGCCTTTCGGAAGATGAACTTGCTGCAGTAGCCGGTCATGAAATGACCCATATAAGTAATGGTGATATGGTTACGATGACTTTGCTGATGGGATTAGTGAATACCTTTGTGATGTTTTTTGCGCGCATTTTAACTGTTTTAATAGATAATGCCTTGCGTGATGACCAGGGTGGTGGATTAGGATATTTTGGATATATGATGGTGATAATGCTCTTACAGAATGTTTTGATGTTATTGGCAAATATCCCTATTGCTGCTTTTTCGCGATGGCGTGAATTTAGAGCTGATGCTGGAGCTGCAAATTTAGCAGGTGCTTCAGCTATGATTGAAGCCCTGAAAAAGATCGCTAATGCCTATGTTCCCGAAAAAAGAAGCAATGCCTATGCTCTGGCAAAAATAAATAACGAGAAACGAATTTCTCTATTTGCTACTCATCCTCCAATCGAACTCCGGATAAAACGCCTTCAGGAAATGCTTTGAAACAACTTATACGCCTGAAAATTGAAAAAATAGCAATGGGCGGTTTTGGTCTTGCCTACAATGATGGGCGGGCTATTTTTGTCCCATATACAGTTCCGGAAGATATAGTAGAAATTGTTCTTACCCATATCAGCAAGAATTACGCCTTTGGGAAAGTAGTTAACTTTATCAGCTATGCCGATAGTCGCATAAAGGTAAATTGTGATGCTTTTGCAGCTAAGAATGCTTGTGGAGGATGCGATTGGTTGATGTTAAAATATACTGAACAGCTGAAATATAAAGATCAACTAATCCAAGATGTATTTAGCCCTTTTATCAAACAGGATATTATTTTACCTATTGTAGCTTCCCCAAAAGCTAACCACTACCGAAATAAGGTATTTATGCCTGTAGCCGAAAACAGAAAAACGGGTAAAATCAGCTATGGGATTTATGAGCGTTTTTCACATCGGGTAGTTGAACATAAAAGCTGCGAAAATCATCCTCCTGATTTTGATTTGCTGGCAAATGAGATAATGGAATTTTGCACAACAACAAATATCAAGCCTTATAATGAAATTCAGCATAGAGGTCAGCTAAGACATATCGGTTTTCGTTGCAGTGCAGATACCAGCGAAATTTTGGTAATATTAGTAACTTTAGGAGCTAAACTGCCTTTTACTAAACTTTTGGTGAAAAAACTTACTGCTGATTTTCCTCAGATAAAGGGAATTATACAAAACATAAATAGAGAAAAAGGTAATGTGATTCTGGGAGATGAAGAAAAGCTACTTTTCGGCAGCAAGCACTTTATCGATACACTAAACAATATAAAATTCCGGATAAATTATCGTAGTTTCTGGCAAATAAATAGTGGCACAATAGCCAATATCCTTAATATAATAAGCAGCCAAGTAAATAGTGAAGATGTAATTCTTGATGCCTACTGCGGAATAGGGACTATAGGTATTTCTTTGGCAGCTAAAGTAAAAAGAGTTGTTCTGATGGAAGAACTTTCTGCTGCTATTGATGATGCAAAAGAAAATGCTAGGATGAATGACATTGATAATGTTTCCTTTGTCCTCGGTAAAGTTGAAGATAACCTAGCTTCGATATTAGCAAAAGAAAACATCACTAAGATAATTTTAGACCCGCCTCGCAGTGGTGTTAATAAAAATGCCTTAGAAGCCATAATTCAAACAGATTTAAAGGAGATCATTTATCTAAGCTGCTCACCAATGACTTTGGCAAGAGATATTAAAATCTTATCAGCAAGCGACAGGTATACAATTGGATATCTTCAACCCTTTGATATGTTCCCTAATACCTGGCATATAGAATGCCTTGCCTTTCTTTTCCATAAGGATTATAATGTAAATAGGGAACAATAATCTTGAGAGCGAGAATCAAATGAAAAAATATCTGGCAGTTTTATTAGGAATGTTGATAATGCTGGTATTGAGTAGTTGCGAAAGTAGTGATAGTGATACCCTTGCTCAACGCGAAATTCGAGATATCCTCTACGATATAAGTTATGATTTTAACTTAAAAGATATGAATGGAATTATGGAACATCTCCATAATGACTATCTACATAGAGGGATGAACCGCTATAACTTCAATAACCTGTGGCTGAATAGAATGACTCTATATTCACTGTTGGAAATAGAAGTCCTCTATATCGATCTTAATGGTAATTCTGCTGTTGTTTACAGTAAAAATAAATTTATTTCCAATTCCGATACGCAGATTCTTAATGAACCTGAAGAATCGGGGGATATATCTTATTTCAAAAGAGATAACGGAGTTTGGTATATCTACGGCGATCAACATATGATAAAATCAAAAAGACACTAACGCTCTATAAGCAATAGAGATGCAGGCTTATACTATCAGTGAATTAGGTGTATTGCAAGAAATG
>DJGX01000037.1:4528-4694 GCA_002432865.1 Cloacimonetes bacterium UBA5835 | reverse complement strand
TTCAAAGTGCGGGAGTTCAAAGTGCAGGAGTTCTTAGTTCAAAGTGCAGGGGTTCAAAGTGCGGGAGTTCAAAGTGCGGAAGTTCAAAGTGCAGGAGTTCTTAGTTCAAAGTTCTTCTTTCGGTGACTTCGGTGGCTACATATTAAAAATCCTCTTAATCCTAAAA
>DJGX01000037.1:0-4497 GCA_002432865.1 Cloacimonetes bacterium UBA5835 | reverse complement strand
GTTTCTAAAACTAAATCTGTGTAATCTGTGTAATCTGTGAGAGGATATTTTTTTCGGTGTCTTCGGTGGCTAAATATAACAAATCCTGTAAATCCCTAAAATCCTGTTCATCCCATACCTATTAAATCTGCGTAATCTGCGTAATCTGCGTGAAACAAAATCTGCGTAATCTGCGGGCAATATTTTTTCTCTGCAGTCTATTTGATTATTATTTTCCCCTGTGCCTGTCCGCTTTTGTAAAAATAAATTCCGCTATGCAAACCCTTCCCTTTAAGGTCTATACTTGTTTCCCCTTTGGTAACTTTAGCTTGCAAAACTTTCTGTCCCTTTAGGTTATATATTTCCAATTCTCCCCGAAAGTTATTATCCGTTTTAAAATTTAGGACACCCTCTTTTTTAACGGGATTTGGGTATAAGGTTATTTTTGGCTGGGGTAAATTTTCATCAGCAACAGGCGAAGGGCTTTCAAAATAGCAAATGTCGGTGGGAGTTAAGGCAACGGTCCACTGAGTAATAGGTTGCCAATTACTATTTCTTAGATACACGATTCCATTTTCACCCCAATTAGCTGAAAGAACTGCAATATGTTCATTTAAGCCACTAACTGCTATTCCACCTGGACTTAAAGGATTGCTACTATTATTTAAAACAGATAAAGTATTGGCATTATAAGAATATATTCCGCTATTATAACCCTCTCCC
This sequence comes from Cloacimonetes bacterium UBA5835, assembly GCA_002432865.1. Classification (GTDB taxonomy): domain Bacteria; phylum Cloacimonadota; class Cloacimonadia; order Cloacimonadales; family Cloacimonadaceae; genus Cloacimonas. The sequence goes on along the minus strand of DJGX01000037.1, from coordinate 3,795 downwards.
AAATAAGCAATTCCATCGGGACTAATCCATATACCCCAAGGATTGCCTCCAATCATTATCCGGTCTGTTTTTTCATCGGTTATGGAATCAATTACATCAACCGCTCCGGAAATTGAACTCCAATTGCCAGTGCAAACAATATGCAATTGGGAATCAAAAACGGCAATATCCTGAGGATTGGTCCAAACAGGAATGGTCTTTATAACGCTAAAATCAACTAAATCAATAACAGAAACACTGCTATTGGCATAATTACTGGCATAACCTCCTGTATTGCAAACATATAGTTTTCCATTACATACGGCTAAACCTTCAGGTGCTGTGCCAACTGTTATTTGATCTACAACGCTCCAACTTTCTTGACTGATTTTATAGACTTTGTTAGAAAACATTCCGGTCACATAAAGATAACCATCATATTCTACAACATCCCAAGGATTGGAACTGGAAGCAATAAAAATGTTGCGAAGAGTGGTTCCGGATTCTCTTTCAATCATCTGAATACTATTCGCTCCCGATAAGACCACATAAATATAATCTTCATTCACTTTCAGTAAATTGGGCGTTAAACCCAACTGAGTAAAAGTGTTGTTTACAGTTTGGGTATCTGTATCAATCCTGCTTAAAGTGCGGGATTCGGAATTTACTACATAGATATTATCTGCAAACATAAAAGGCAGATAGATAAAAGCTATCAGTAACGGCAGAATGAATTTACGCATTGTAACCTCTATATATTTTATTTATTTTTAGTAACATATTTTGTTATGCTTCAAACTTTCTAAACCCACAATTCTATTTTAGCTCTTTATGTCAAATCCCATTTCTATATATTAAGGGGGTGACAAATCTCAATTTTGTCACCCGCCGCAAGAACTGACGGCAAAATAGTGAGATATAAATTCTGAGGAAAGCATAGTTATTGGAGAGAACAAAAAGAAAATAATTATGGCTTGATTACAAAATTATAAATCCGTTCTTGTTCATCCCAGACCTATTTTTTTTATCATTTTGCAAAGGAACAGCGTCCTCCGACTACACATTTGTCATCATTTGTGGATTCTCTTTTTATCTGTGTAATCCGTGAAATCTGTGAGAAACAAAAAAAATCCTTGCCAAAAAATTCATTCCATTTATCTTGTCTTTTGTATTCAGATTTCTATAATGATATAAAAGATAACTTTAATTCATTAGGAGGAAGAATGAAAAAGCTATTTTTCTTATTTACACTAACCATACTGGTTATGAGTATGGCTTGGGCACAAACTGCATTTACTGCTACTTATACTTTTACTGGTACGACTGGTCATGTACAAAGTTTTGCGTACAATGGAACTACTTACGATGGAATTTCTATGGGAACTATTGATAAAGTAGGTGTTACGACTTCTTCAAGCACTGGTAACTTTAGAGCTACTGAATGGCCCCTTGGAGCTATAAGTGGTAGTGACACTTTTACAGGTTCTGTAGATACTGGTAAGTATATTGGTTTCACTATTTCTGCTGAATCTGGTTATAAATTTACTGTTTCAACGATTACATTTGGAATTGGTAGAAGTGCAACAGCAACCAGACAATGCCAATGGAGAGGTAGTTATGATAGTTATGGATCAATATTGGATAATTATACAACTTTGAATACAGGTTTAAACAATTCTTCTGGTGTATTAACAAATCCAGATACTAACGGAAATTGGACAGGGAATATTTTAACACTTGGTTCTGATTATGCAAATATTACCACCAATTGTGGTTTTAGATTATATCTATATAATTCTGAAGCTACCGGTGGCACTGCTGGTTTACAAGGACCAATAACTATTACTGGAACTTTTGAATTATCAGGTGGAAACCCTACAGTTGCAACTCCTATAATTTCTCCTTCCACAAATACTTACTATTCTGCATTTGATGCTTCAATTTCCTGTTCAACAGAGGGAGCAACTATATATTATACTACCAATGGTTCTGATCCAGATAATACATCTACTTTATACACTGCTCCTATTAATATTACTCAAACCACAACCTTAAAAGCAATTGCCTATGCAGATGGTTATGATCCCAGCCCTATTGCTACTGCGGTTTATACTTTTCCTGAAATAATTGAGGTAGCTGATATTGCCACTTTGAGAAATCAATCTACCGGTTCTAATATTTATCGTTTAACTGGAGAAGCGATTCTTACTTTCCAACAAGATTTATACTATCATCCCAAATGGGTTCAAGATGCAACTGCCGCTATCTATATTTATGACACTGCTGGAAAAATAACTACTGCTTATAATATGGGAGATGGAATAACTGGTTTACTGGGAACTCTTACTACTTATAATAATTTGCTGGAATTTGTTCCTGTGGCAGATCCCGGACCTGCTTCCACAACTGGAAACATAATTATCCCAGAAGAAAGAACACTTGCCAGTTTAACCAGTGCAGATCAATCTAAACTAATAAAAGTGTATAATGTTACTTTAGGAACCTCAGGTAATTTTACTACGGGTGCCCAAAATATTCCTGTTGCGCAAGGTGAAACAACTTTAACTTTAAGAACATTAACTTCCACTGATTATAACGGACAACCAATTCCTCAAACTCCTCAAAATATAACTTGTTTAGTAGGACAATATAATGCTGAAATTCAAATTTCACCCCGTTTTCTGGCTGATTTTGAAGATGCATACGATATCCCGGAAGGCAGCCCTGTAACTATCGGTTCAGATGTTGTAGAAATTACGGGTGGCAGTGCCAATATTGTTACAGGTGATATTCCTCCTGTAAATAATAATGCTTTTGTTGCCTCAAGCAATTTTATTCTGGATCTTCTTGGTGCTGGACCCTGGCACATTGAAATTCAAACCACTGCCTTATGGGGAGCATATTATTTTGAAAGTGCATGGCATTCCGTTGCTGCTAATGGCGAGGGAAAAATAATTTTTAATGTCCCGAACGCAAAAGGGGTTCTAGTTCCGATTGTTTTAGGTGAAGAGGATCCTACTTTGCCAGTAGAATTGAGTAGTTTTACTGCAGTTTTAACTTCCGATATGTATGTACGGATTAATTGGATTGCTGAATCCGAAACGAACCATTCTGGTTATAACATTTTGCGTGCCGAAAAGAAAGACCTTGCTACCGCTCAAAAAATAAATGCCCGATTAATCGATGATGGTATTGAAAACGGAACGCAGATAGATTATACTTACACCGATTTTGAGACCTATTCCAATATGGTATATTATTATTGGCTGGAAAGTGTTTCTTTGGATGGAATCAGCGATTTTTACGGACCTTTAACTATTACCATTGGCGATCCAACTCAGGAACCCAATCCTCCAACCATACCAATGGTGACAAAATTGCTAAATGCCTATCCTAATCCTTTCAATCCCAATACTAATATCCGTTATTCACTAAAGGATGCAGGCAAGGTTCGAATCGATATCTACAATATGAAGGGCCAAATGATAAATTCATTAACTGCAGAACACGATTCTCCCGGCTTTTATCAAATTGCTTGGGATGGTTGCGATGCAAACGGAAAACCAGTTTCCAGCGGTATCTATATGTATAAAATGATAAGTGGAAACTATCTCAGCGCCAAAAAAATGATTTTAGCAAAATAAGTTTAACTGGTTAACCAGTAAATTTGAAAGTCGGAGCTAAACGATTAGCTCTGACTTTTTTTTATTTTAGTGCGGGAGTACAGAGTGCAGGAGTTCAAAGTTCAAAGTGCAGGAGTTCAAAGTTCAAAGTGCGGGAGTTCTTAGTTCTTAGTTCAAAGTTCAAAGTGCGGGA
>DJGX01000060.1 GCA_002432865.1 Cloacimonetes bacterium UBA5835 | reverse complement strand
GCTCTAAATCAGAGGAATACTCAGTTATTTGCGAAAATGATAAGAAAGATATTGCCAGAAGATATGAAACTATTGCTGGACATTGCTTAAAAACAATTATTACTATTGTAATGCAGCAACAAAAGCAAGAGCAAAAACAGTTAATGATGATGTCATAAAATCTATTGGACAGTTTTAATTTACTTAAGACATTTTAGAAATGGAGGTTAATGTAATGCAATCACAGGTATTTTTATTAATAGGAGTTGGTTCCATAATGTTTTTAGTTATTGGTGGGTTGTCTTTACTTGCCAATTACTATACCTTAAATGGAATCAAATCAAAAACAGTAGGTGATGGCCAACATGGAGTTGCTCGCTTTGCTACGCAAAAGGAAATTATTAAAACATATGAGCATATTCCTTTTAAAGTATCACAATGGAGAAAGGGTAAGAATCTTCCACGTGATGAGAGTGGTAATTTGATACAGGGATTAGTGGTTGGATGTAAAGGAAATAAAGGAGATATTGTAGGACTTGTAGATACAGGAGATGTTCACTGTCTTATGATTGGTGCAGCAGGAGTTGGTAAAACAGCCTTTTTTCTATATCCAAACCTAGAATATGCATGTGCGAGTGGGATGAGTTTTATAACCACTGATACAAAGGGAGATTTAGCTAGAAACTATGGAACGATAGCAAAAGAGAATTATGGATATAAAGTTGCAGTTATTGATTTAAGAAATCCCACACGTAGTGATGGAAATAATCTTCTGCATTTAGTTAATAAATATATGGATGCTTATCGAAAAAACAACAATAATCTATCTGCAAGAGCCAAAGCAGAAAAATATGCAAAGATAATTTCAAAGACAATCATAAATTCGGGTGGTGACAGTTCAGCTTATGGACAAAATGCATTCTTTTATGATGCTGCAGAAGGACTTCTGACAGCAGTTATTTTGCTTGTAGCAGAATATCTCCCACCTACTGAGGAAGATGGACATGTAATAGATACAAGACATATCATAAGTGTGTTTAAATTGGTTCAGGATTTAATGGCACCAAGCAAGGTGAAAGGGAAAAGCCAGTTTCAATTATTGATGGATAAACTTCCTCCTGACCATAAAGCAAGATGGTTTGCAGGTGCAGCACTTAATTCAGCAGAGCAAGCAATGGCTTCTGTTCTTTCTACAGTACTATCAAGGCTCAATGCCTTTCTTGATTCTGAAATGGAACAGATATTGTGTTTTGATACAACGATTGATGCAGAAACTTTCTGTTACGAAAAGTCTGCAATATTTCTTATTCTTCCGGAGGAAGATAACACAAAATATTTTATGGTCAGTCTATTTTTGCAACAGTTTTATCGTGAGATGTTAACAGTAGCAGATGAAAATGGTGGTAAACTTCCTAATCGTGTGATGATTTACGCAGATGAAATAGGTACAATTCCAAAGATAGAATCCTTTGAAATGATGCTTAGTGCAGGACGTTCCAGAAGAATTTCCATAGTACCAATCATTCAATCCTTTGCACAGCTTGATAAGAATTATGGGAAAGAAGGTAGTGAGATTATAACAGATAACTGCCAGCTTACTATGTTTGGAGGGTTTGCACCAAATTCAGAAACCGCTCAGGTTCTATCAAAAGCACTGGGTAGTAGAACTGTTATGAGTGGAAGTATCAACAGAGGTAAAAATGATCCTTCTCAAAGTTTGCAGATGATAGAGCGGCCACTACTTACAGCAGATGAATTAAAATCTTTACCTAAAGGAAACTTTGTTATCATGAAAACAGGAGTACATCCCATGCAGACGAAGCTTCATTTGTTTTTAGATTGGGGCATTACTTTCGATAAACCCTATGAGATGGAAGAAAAGTCCCATCGTAAGGTATGCTATGCCGACAAGCAGACCTTAGAAGAAAATGTTATTTGTCAGTATATGTCTGATGTAATAGACGAAGAAGGAACTACCGAATCTACAATAAAGAGACAAGGAGGCAAACTTCATACTCCTGTACATGAACAAACTGACGAAAGTAAAGGAGATTCAAAACGTAAATCAATACTCAGGACATAGGGGGTGTTTTGTTGAGTTTTTTTGGGAGAATTTATGCAGAGGAACTTCCATCTCGTGCTAAATGTGTGTATATGTATTTAAAAGATAGATGTGATGCAAAAGGTGAATGCTGGCCAGCCATTAATACAATTGCAAAAGACACATCATTGTCAAGAAGTACAGTGAAGAGGGCCATAGCTGATTTAATCAGTTATGGCTTACTTAGAAAGGAATCACGTTATAGGGAGAATGGTAGTAATTCCTCTAATCGATACTTTTTAATCATAGAGTAATTTTTCAAATAATATGATTGGAATATAAAAACACGTAGTTTCCACCAAGGGGAAACTACGTGTTTTTTGTGGACTGAGGTGAGGTTCATAGTGAACCTACCAGAAGGACTCACTTTAAGAATATATTTAACATCAGAAAAAGAACAATACACTAAAGTCAATTGTATGTATAATATTAATCATATTTATTATCATAACTAACAAGAAAAATAGGCAATTCACTGTTTTATAGTTGTGAGTTTAATGATTTAATTTATTTAAATTTTATAAATAATTTCGTTGACAAATCGAAATAATTGATATAATATAATTTTATCTATATCAAAAAATATTGATATAGGTTAGGAGGAAAGAAAATGGCACAAAAAGAATGTATTTCAGAACAGCCAAGAATATTTAAAAAAGATGTTGACCTTTTAAGTTCTGATAAATTAAGTATTATGTCAAGTTTAGCCAATGCTTTAAGCGACCCTATCCGGCTCCAAATTCTTTATCTTTTAAAACAGCATGAGGATATTTGTACCTGTGAGTTTCAAGAGTTATTGGATTTAAGCCAATCGAAGGTTTCATATCACCTCAAAATATTACTTGATGCTGGATTGATTAAAAGAGAAGTAATTGCTAACTGGGGACACTATAGTATGATTGATAAAGATATTTTGGAAAAACTTGAACATATGATGATTTAAAAATTTTTAAACTTAATATCAAAAAAAATTGATATATAGGTTATAGAGATGGCTAAGCAGCAAATCTAATAGCCGTATTTGACCTTTTAAATGCTATATCAAAAAAAGTTGATATATATCAACTATAAAATAAATATTCTAGACCAGCTAATAAAAGTCAAT
>DJGX01000015.1 GCA_002432865.1 Cloacimonetes bacterium UBA5835 | reverse complement strand
ACTTTTTTGTGGGAATGCCTTAATTATTATAAAAAAATCTGATTATTTGTAACTAATTATGTTTTCAACTTGTTACAATTAGCACTAGTTGTATTTTTTAACCCCTTTACAAAGTAAGATTTTCTCATAGAACATACTATTTACCATATACTTTTTAATGAAATCTGGTTGAAAATAGTATGAAACCTTAAATTTTACTTTTCAGATTGATTGTTTATAAAGGCATAGTAATAATAAAACAACACTAAGTTGTACTGCATTAGTTATTTTGTAGCCATTTATATTCGTAATCTTTTTTTTGTTTACAGCTTGCTTTTTGCTGATAATCCTCTTTTGCTAGGATATGAGAAAATTATTGGAAACAACCTATTTACCTTCCTTTCTTTGTCTCGACAACCCAGATAGCAAATGAAAATCATCACTATAACTTACTCCTTTAATATCTCTTTTTGCTTTACCATCCTAATTTATGCGTTATTAAGATAGCTATATCTTTCAAAGATATCCACAAGAAGGAAAAATAGAGAGTAAAAGGAAAAAGGTGTTCTTCTTTTTTATCAAGTTAAATTACTAAGGAGGAAGTGATATTCTGTTTCTACAATTCATCCGGAATTTTCCTCTGAGTAAAAATCCGCATAAGAAAGCCACATAGTTTATGGACATAATCAGCAACTGAACCGCCGAATAAAATCATTCTAAAAAAAGGTAAAAATATAGTCTGTTGACAAACTTCGGTTTATTTGCCCAGCAAAAACTGGTAAGCTCTTTTTTCCTTATACAGTAAAATGAAGGGTGGATATTTAAGTACTATCCTATTACATATATCTGTCATCAGGTATTTACTACTATAGTATAAACTGCATATTGTATTCAAGCTTCGCTCTTTGGCCTTAAGGGAAAGCGTTAATCAAGTGTTAATCAACCCTTTATCAAGCGTTAATTATTAACGCTTGATTAAGGTTAGATTAACGATAGATTAATGGATTGAAGCAAGGAAAATAGGAGACAGCTATATTGGGATTTTATTATAAAATTGATTGTTACAGTAAGTATAATTCATTTTCAAAAGGGGAGTTTTCGTAATCTTTTAAGTTACAACTTTAATCCTTCCAATTGTAATTTATACTTATATGAATCTTAATAGGAATAAGCGCTAAAGGAGAGGACTTTTTACTTTTACCACTTACAGAAAAAAGAAAAACCTCTTGACAATAATGGCAATGCAAAAAAGGTAAAAAACAAAGTGCAGGTAAATGCTAAAAATTGAAGTGGTAACAACTGGATAAGGAGAAGAAAGTGAGCATCTTGTTCTCAGAGGACCAATTATGTTAAGGTATAGTTTATTATTACACAAACAGCATAATTAAGTTGATAGTGGAACGGTAGGATGTAGTTCTTTCGGATTCTCGATAGAAAAATGCCAAAGAAAGGAGATAACCAAAAGTATGTTAAAAGTATCGATTGCCCCAGATGGAAAAGAATATCCGCTTCCCATTGAAGAAGACGCTGAAAAAGAACGCGAGACTTTAAAGCGTATTACAGCTGAACAACGTTCCTTGGGTCGTAAAATAGTTGCTGTTCAAGGTTTAGGTTTTGTAGGTTGTGTAATGGCTACTGTCGTTGCTGATGCTACAGATAAAGATGGAAACCCGATCTATTTTGTCCATGGTCATCAACGTGCTTCTCAACGTTCCTATTGGAAAGTTCCTGTTATCAATAATGGGGTTCCACCCATAAATTCATCTGACCCAGAAGTTCCTGAAATATTTCATCGAACCGTAGTAGAGAAGAAAAATTTCCGTGCTACCAGTGAAGAGAGTGTTTACAGTTTAGTAGATATTGTAGTAGTAGATATTCAGTTGGATGCTACTAAGCCTGCTTTTGGAGATGCGGAAAAAGGTTATTGTGATATAACTGCATTCCGAGAAGGCATTCGCACTTTAGGTAAGTATATTCAGCCAGAATGTTTAGTGCTTGTAGAAACGACTGTTCCACCTGGAACCTGTGAACAAGTAGTCAAACCGATTTTGGAAGAAGAATTTACTAAGCGCGGAATTGATATCAACAATCAACCACCCCTTATTGCTCATTCTTATGAAAGGGTGATGCCTGGAGCACATTATGTTGAATCCATTCGTAATTTTTGGCGTGTGTATTCAGGAGTGAATACTAAAAGCATAGAGCTTTGTAGAGAGTTTCTTTCCAATGTATTAGATGTGGAACATTTTCCATTAACTCAGTTGGATAGCACAAATGCCAGTGAATTAGCCAAAACAATGGAAAATTCCTATCGCGCTGTGAATATTGCTCTTACTTTGGAATGGGCAAAATTTGCTGAACAGATTGGCGTGGATATTTTTAAAGTGCGCGAGGCGATTCGTAAACGCAAAGGAACACATGATAATCTGTTAAGACCATCTTTAGGAGTTGGCGGATATTGTTTAACAAAAGACCCTGTGCTAGCTAATTGGGCTATGAATTCTCTTTTTGGAGTGGAAGGAACTTTAGATTTTGCCATAAAAGCTGTTAACACTAATGACACTATGCCCTTGCATACTATTGATATCGTAAAAAGCGTGTATCCCGAACTAAAAAATTTGAAGATTGCAGTTTTAGGCGTTTCCTATTTACAAGATGTTGGCGATACGAGACATTCACCATCCAAGATCTTAGTGGAATTTTTACGGAAAGACCTGGCTATTGTTAAAACTCACGATCCCTATGTAGAATCCTGGCCTGAAATGGAAGAAAATCATATACAGAGCGATTTGAATAATGTTTTACCCGAATCTGATGTAGTTATTTTTGCCGTTGGGCACAGTCAATACAGAAATTTGGATCCAGAACAACTTTTGGCTATCTGCAAAACGAAACCCTTAATCGTAGATTGTTCTAATTTCTTATCCGATGAAACTATTAATAAATACAAAGCTTTGGGCTGTGCTGTTAGGGGAGTTGGTAAAGGACATATAATAGATTAGTGAGATAATGATATAAAAAGTGTAGTCGGAGGACGCTGTTCTTCCGCAAAATGAAAAAATGCAGAGCTTCAGCGAGCTCCGTCTACACAAAGTTGATTCCTAATTTATAAATTGGTGAAGGACACATTCGAGAATGAAATTCTGTATTCCGTGTCCTGATAATTCTGCTTGGCTCATTTATTTTGGTGATTTTTGTACTTTTGGTGGCTAAAAATATGGGAGGATAAATGATTTTAACAGATGCTCAATTATTTAGTGAAATAAGTCGCTGTGAATATTGTGAAAATAAACCTTGTAAAACTGCCTGCCCTTGTGATTGTTCTCCAGCAGATTTTATGATGGCTTTAGCCAAGGGAAGACCTTCGGATTTTAAAAGAGCTGCAGGGATAATTTTAGCCAGCAATCCTTTAGGAGGAATTTGCGGAAATGTATGCCCTGATTATCATTGCGTAGATGCTTGTTCACATAAAAAATTCGATAAGCCGATCCAAATTCCTGATGTGCAAGCAACTATAATTCGCAAAGCGCGTGAATTGGATTTGGTGCCAGAATTTTCATCTCCAATTCGTCTAAACACAAAAATTGCTATTGTCGGTGCTGGACCTTCTGCAATTGGAGCTGCTGTTACTTTAAATCAATTTGGCTACGAAACGAGAATGTTTGATCCTGAACCTTTAGGAGGACAGATAAATTTGATTTCGGAAGAGCGTTTAGAAGAAATTGATATAATAGCAGACCTGAATTTCGTAGTAAAAACCTTCCGATTGCAGCATATTCCAAAAAAGATAGAAAAACCTGAAGAACTCTTGAAAGAAGGTTATGCAGCAGTAATTGTAGCAAGTGGATTAAATGTACCAATTCGTTTAAACATCCCTGGTGATGAAACAGCTATCTATGGTTTAGATATTCTTTCAAACCCATCAAAATATAATTTTTCTGGTAAACGCATAGCTATTGTTGGAGGAGCCATAGCTGCCGATATTGCATTAGTGGCAGCTAAAAATAGTGCTGCTTATGTAGAAATGATTACGCTGGAGAATTTTGTGGAAATGCCAATCACAGATAGGGAGAAAGCAACTTTAATTGAGGCAGGAATTGAATTTTCTCCTCGCACCCGGATATCAGAAATAGTAAATGAAAATGGTCACTTAAAAGGAATAAAGACTAAAAAAGTCTATCTACCCAAGAATGAAAAATTCGCACCCAATCTGATTAAAGATGAAGCTGGAGTAATTGATAACTACCGCATATTTGATATGGTTATTATAGCTATTGGGAATAGAGCTACTTTTAATGTTCACGAGCTGGAAAGAAAGTTTGATAATATTTTTTGTTGTGGAGATATGGTTAATGGACCCACAACCGTTGTTGAAGCAGTAGCCTCAGGAAAAAATACTGCTATTAAAGTACACTTATCTCTTAGTAACAAAGCAATAGAAAAACCGGAAAAGGAAACTAAAAGTTGTTTCCCTGTTTGGGGGTGGAAAAAATATCCTGTTTCCTTAGAAACTGATTTTTTTGGTAGAATAATGGATTCGCCTTTTATTTTATCTGCGGCTCCTCCAACTGATGGTTTTGAGCAAATGCAAAAAGCATATCAAGCTGGTTGGAGTGGAGGCATAATGAAAACCGCTTTTGATGATCAAGATATTCATATTCCGGGTGAATATATGTTCACTTTTGGCGATAAAAAGAAGACCTTTGCCAATTGTGATAATGTTTCAGAGCATTCTTTAAACAGAGTTTGCAAAGAAATAGCTCGCTTAATAAAAGAATTTCCTGATCGCTTAACAATGGCTTCTACTGGAGGTCCTGTTACCGGTAATGATTGTTCTGATAAACAATGCTGGCAATCCAATACTAAAAAATTAGAACAAGCAGGAGCAATGGGAATTGAATTTAGTTTATCCTGTCCTCAGGGTGGAGATGGAACTAAAGGTGATATTGTTGCTCAAGATCCTGTTTTAACTGCAAAAATAGTAGATTGGGTAATGGAAATAAGTGCTCCGGAAATACCGAAACTTTTTAAACTGACCGGTGCGGTAACTTCTATCTATCCAATACTTTCAGCCATCAAAAATGTGTTAAATAAATATCCTCATAAAAAGGCAGGTATCACTTTAGCTAATACTTTTCCAGCTTTAGCTTTTCGCGAAAAAGAAAAACCCTGGGATGAAGGAATAATTGTAGGAATGAGTGGTGAAGGTGTATTACCCATCAGTTATTTAAATTTAGCCCGCGCTGGAAACCAAGGCATCTTTATTTCTGGAAACGGAGGGGCAATGAACTATCTGGATGCAGCAAACTTTTTAGCTTTAGGGGCAAGAAATGTTCAGTTTTGTACAATTGTAGAAAAATACGGTTACAACATAATAGAAGAACTGAAAATGGGACTTTCCTATCTGTTGGAAGCGCGAGGTTTAAAAAGTGTGGCTGAATTGGTAGGAATTGCTCAGCCCAATCCTATCATAGATTTTATGAACCTGCCTAAAAAAATAAAGAGCTCTTCTCTGAACAGGGAATTATGCTTAAAATGTGGAAATTGCACTCGCTGTCCCTATCTGGCAATAGAACTTGATGAGGATTGTTTTCCAAAAATTGATAACGATCAATGTGTTGGATGCTCACTATGCACTCAATTATGTTTTACCGGAGCCTTGCAAATGAAAAAAATATAGAGCGCTAAAAAGTGTGATAGGTATAAGGTCAATTATGAGCTTATTGAGCTTTCAGGGTTTCAGTATAGACCCCTACTTTATATATTCGTTTATAATTCTTTGAAGTTCACCGCTGTCTTTTAATTCTTTCAGTGCTTTATTGATTCTTAAATTAATTTCTTTTCCAGGTCGCATAGCCAGTCCGTACTGTTCATTGGTTGGGATGATATATACTATTTTTATATCTACTTGTTCGGAAACCTTTTTGGCAACCCATTCATCAAAGACCATCAGGTCTATTTTCTTATTGAGTAATTCTCCTATGGTTTCAATCAAGGTAGAGTATGTTTTCAATTTCTCCTTAGGTAGGAGGTCTTTATCGACCAGGTTTTCTTTTAAATATTGGTAGCTGGTAGTGCTGCTTTGACAGCCAACTCTATATTTTCCAATATCTTCAATTTTATTTATTTCAATTGGAGAGGCTTTTCTTGCTACTACAGCTAAATTAGTTTGAAAATAGGGTTCTGAGAATTCAAATGTCTGTTTTCTTTTTTCTGTAATTGTTATGGTTGATGCGGCAAGATCAATTTTGTTTTGAGCTAATGCAGAGAATAAGTCATCAAATTCATACTGGGTAATTTGCAGTTGCATCCCCATTTTATCTGCTATTTTTTCACATATATCGATATCTATCCCTTTAAATTCACTATTTTCCAGATAAGTAAAGGGAGGATTTTCAGCATCTGTGCCCACTCTGAGGATTTTTTTCTGCTCAGGAGAACAGGACGCAACTAACAATATTATTGTTAGCAAAAGAGTTAGAACAAAAAGGTTCTTATTCATTTCCACTTGCTTCGATACAGGATCTTTTAAATATAATCTAAACGATCCCCTTTGGCTAACAAGTAAATTAGTCAGAATATTGTATTTTGCTTGTGGAAATATTTCTACTTTAGCTTAAAGATAGCGGTAAGAGTAACGGAAATGCTTTTACTTCTTGTACTTGTATTATAAAATCCATAATCCGATACTTCTGTTGAATAGGGTTCAGTAATTTGAAAAACTCCAGCTCGTGCTTCTCTCAATTTTCCTAATTTAGTATTTCCGCTTCCCGAAATTTCTTCAGCTCGAGCTACTGCATCTTTAGTTGCTTCAGATAGCAATTGTTTTTTCAAATCTGGCAGCTTAGTATAGAGATAAGCAAGATTAGAATTTTGCAAGAGTATTCCGCGTTCAGCAAAGAAATCTGGATTCAAGGAGAGTTTTTCAATTTTGTCTATATCTGTAGAAACCACAAAGATACGCTGATTTAAGCAATAACCAGTAGGGTTGCCATAGTTATCGTTTGTTTGATAGCTATTTGTAGGTTGAATGCTGATATCTTTTTCTGGTATTCCTTGTTCCAATAAGTACTTTTTAAAGGCATTAACATCGGCACTCATTTTGTTGTAGCCATCCTTTAAGCCATCGTTACTAACATTACGCTGCATTGTTAGATTCCATTTAACGATGTCCGATTCAAAGAGTTTACTGGCATAACCCACAACGCGTAAACTTGTTGGTGCTTGACGGCTTTGCATAAAAAAATAGCCAAATACTGTTAATCCAATAACAAAAGAAAGACCAACAATACCCCAGGTGCGGGATATTGCTTTATCTTTAGCAAAGATAATCCAACCCAGGCATAAAGCAATTGCAATACAGATTAATACTAATAGTACAGTAAACATTTGTTTTTCTCCTTATTCAAAGTACTGTTTATGATCGTCGTCTGGAAATACATTCACCCACCTCGATTTTCCGTCGAAGTGGAAATCAAGTTTGAAAGTTTGATAGGGTAAGATACTTTCAGCTATATGTGGCCATTCAATAACGGTTACCCCTTTTTCCAAAATATCAAATATCCCTAAGTCGTAAAGTTCTTCCTTATCTTTTAAACGGTATAGATCAAGATGGTAAAGAGGAAGGCGTCCACCTAAGTATTCTTTCATTATAATAAAAGAAGGACTATCAATTTCTTCATTGATTCCCAGTTCCTTACCCAAGTGTTTAACAAAAAAGGTCTTACCGCTTCCAAGATCTCCATAAAGCGTAATTATATCTCCCGCTTTCAAGATTGGAGCAAGATAATTGGCAAGATCTATAGTATCTTGTTCTGAAGGTAGATTTATTGTTATCATACTATTTTATTTAACTTGCTTTCTTACCTTTTTTCATTCTTTTGTTCTTTTTTTAGTCCTGCAGGTAGCAATAGGCAGAATCATTTCTTCCATAGAAACTCCTCCATGTTGGAAAGTGCCATTATACTGTCTCTGATATTGATGATAAGCATTAGGATACACGAAATAGTAATCGTCTTTGGCAAAGATAAAGTTATCCACAATGCTTTTTGCTGGGAGACCATAATCACTGGGTTTTTTTACGAATAAAGCATGACGGTCATTTACGGAAAGGTTTTTCCCTTCTTTATAACGAACAGTTACAGAAGTATCTTTATCTCCGATAACTTGAGTGGCACGGTTAACTTTTATCGAGCCATGATCGGTAGAAAGAATTACAATAGCATCCTGTTTGGCAATCAGTTTTAAAGCTTCATATAGGGAAGAATGCAAAAACCAGTGTTTAGTAAAAGCACGCAAACCTTCTTCATTGGGGATAGTTTCTTGTAAAATTTGATCCCGGCTACGATGATGAGCCAAAAGATCAAGGAAGTTATATACCAAAACAATTAGGTTTTCTTTGTTCCAGGTTTCTATTTTACGCAGCACGAAGTTGCCTTCTTCCATATTGAATATTTTTACATACTTGCTGGTTGGATCAAGTTTATAACCCAGTTCTTCAATATGTTCATCTAAAAGCTGATGTTCATTACGGTTTCGGCTGTTATCCATTTCACTGGAAGTTACCCAATAATCAGGAAAGCGTTTAGCAATATCAATCGGCAATAAACCACTGAAAATGGAATTTCTGCTATAGGGTGTAGCTGTAGGTAAAACAGAATAATAGAGATCCAATTCTTCATCAAAAAGTTCTTGGATATAGGGTTGAATAGCCAAATATTGATCCAGGCGCATACAATCTATAATTATAAAATAGATTGGGAGATTTTCTTCAAAATGCGGAGCTATGTGTTGAGAAATCAAATCAAAACTTAAGTTAGGCCGTTCATCACTTTTCAGCCACTTATTATAATTGCGTTCCACATAGTTAGTAAATTCAGTATTGCAATTTCGCTTTTCCAAAAAGTGAGTTTGACGCAGACCTTCATCGTTTACCTGATCTATTTGCAATTCCCAATAGCTTAGTTCACGATAAATTTGGCTCCATTCATCCCAATCGGGAGTAGCAAAAAGTTTTTGATTCAATTCTGCAATATAACGCGTATATTGTTGGCCAATCTGATTAGCTCTTATTTCATCTGCCTGAAAGATCTTCTTAATAGCCATAATAATCTGATTGGGATTTATGGGCTTAATTAAATAGTCCGAAATCTGAGAGGCAATAGCCTTATCCATCAAACCTTCTTCTTCACTTTTTGTAACCATTACTATAGGTAAAGCAGGATTGATTCTTTTAATTTCTTGAAGGGTAGCAAGACCATCTAAACCGGGCATCATTTCATCCAGAATTACCAGATCGAATTTATTTTCTACCACTTTTTCGATAGCATCAGTTCCGTTATTACAGGTATCAACCAGATAGTTTCTTTCCTCCAAAAAGAGGATAAAGGGTTTCAGTAGGTCTATTTCATCATCCACCCAAAGAATATGCATTTGTTTCATTGGATTTTACTCCTTGTTAGTTTGTGTTTCAAGTTCAAAGAGACGTTGGCGCTCTTTAACAATCTTTTTCATCTGATCCAGATCAGCATCTTGAAAAAATAGGGCAAGCTTAAAATTAAGCTCTTTACGAGAACAATTGAACCATCCAAGCATCTTCTCCATAAATTGCTCAATATATACCTCTTTTAGGTCTACATTGGTTTCTTTTTCTTTCTCTTTTAGTTCTTTTATATGATCACGAAGTTCTTGAAAAGGCATTTCTTCCGCTTTATGAATCCATTCATCACGAACCTGCCAATCGGCTTTTTTCATAAAGGGTTTAATCATCTGTAAACGATCAAAGCCAATTTCTTTCACTTCGTTTTCGTCAATATCCATTTCTTCAATAAACAGATCGAAAGTAGAAATAAGTTTTCCTGCTAAGCTTCCGGAGAGTTGATATTCCGTTTCTACAAAATCCTTAAAATTTTCATATCCTTTAAATAGGTACAGTTTAGACCGTTTTATTTCGGAAAGTAGCTGACCGAGCATTACAAAATTATCTTCCAGTTTATCTTTCAGATTAGCTAAAGCCGCAAATTTTTCTTCGGCGCTCATTGATTCAGGGGGCATTATTTTGTTAGGCATCTTTTTTATCCTTCTTTTTACAGCATTTAAGTTATAGGGTAATAAATATGTTCAGGAGCAGGGAAAACCCCATTTTTCACTTCCTGAGAATAGAGTTCAATCGCCTCTTTAATATTTGAATTTATTTCAGCATAATGTTTTACGAATTTGGGTTGCATATCTGAATAGCCCAGCAGATCATTATAAACCAAAACTTGACCATCAGTATATCTTCCAGCACCAATTCCAATCGTAGGAATGTTTATTTGTTCAGTAATTTCTTTACCTAAAATTTCCGGTATACCTTCCAAAACAAGCATAAAGGCACCTGCTTTTTCCACTGCTAAAGCTTGTTTTAAAAGTTCTTCCTGTTGTTCCGGTTTTTTACCTTGAACTTTATAACCACCAAATTTATGAATGGATTGGGGGGTTAAACCTAAATGCGCACACACAGGTATTTCCATATCCACAATAGCTTTTATAGCATCTATACGAGAAGGATAGCCACCTTCCAGTTTTACGGCATCCGCCTTTCCTTTAATTATAAGGTCGGCAGCATTTTTCCGGGTTTGCTCTTCTGAAAGATGATAGCTTAGATAGGGCATATCAGCAATAATAAAAGTTTCCGGAGCTCCTCTACGAACCGCTGAACAATGATAAATTACATTTTCTACAGTCACTTGCAGAGTATCCTCATAGCCCAGAACAACCATTCCCAAAGAATCACCAATGAGGATAATATCTATAGATGTTGCAGACACACATTTTGCCATAGAATAGTCGTATGCAGTAATCATACTGATCTTTTCTTTGCACTTTTTCATATCTTGGAAAAGAGCAATTCCATTCTTTTTATTCTTTACTTTGGTCATTATCGGGTCCTTCTCTTTCTCCTTCTTCCATTTCTAAACCTATCCGGCCCTCATCTTCGTCCAATAAGTTATCGCCAGCATAAGTTCCTTTATTAATTACTATATCATAAATAACGCTACCATTGCTGTACCAGCCTAAAAAGCGTCCGTGTAAATATCCATTTTGGTAATATGCACTCATTTGAGGATTACCATCAGGATACCAAAGAAACATAGGGCCACTTTGCTTTCCTCTAATATAGGTTACAGCTCTAAGCAAATTACCGTTAGGATAATGTTCAACGGCAACTCCGGTAAAGGGTTTATCTTTGTATAAATAAATACTATCCTGCACCGTAAGTTCTGTAAAAGCAACCGCATCTTTAGGCGCTTTCCAGTTTTTTACCTCTAAATATTCCTCGCTATTACTTTGGGCAAAGATAATCGTAGGGCCAAGGGAAAAGATAAAAAAGGATAGTATAATTATTTTCGCTGAACAGCTTATACAGTTAGCTTTAATCTTTTTACCGAAATTCAATTTTATAGCATTAGTCACTGAAAGCCACATTTTTTTACTCCAAAGGGTTAGTCAATCTTTTTTTATTTATTGCGAGAAACCCCGTTCATTAGATATGATAATCTAAACTTTGTCTTTTCAAAACAAAGAATTATCAAGCCATAATAAAGCTAAATTTATATAAGGTCGGGGAACAGCATTACCTAATAGTAAGGCCATAACTATCTCTATCTATGTATAATCCTTTTTCCTCCATTGAATTTATCTCGAGTTATGCTCTAAGAAAAGAAATGAATCTCCTCTTCAATTAATAAAATAAACCTAGTTTTTGCTTAGTCACCTGTGGTAGAACTGCGGTGGAAATGCTCGGCAAATTCCTCTGTAACACCATTCCAGCACTACCGTAGATAATTAAGCAAGAACAAACCTGCCAATAATTATTTAAAAGGATTAAAACAGTTTCCCTATAGGATTGTTTGTTAAAATAACTTCTTGAATAACAGCGTGATAGCTATTGCCCAAGAATAGCTTAGTAGCGTGCCAACCAGAAAATAATTACTGAAATCCTCAGTTTTTTCATCTTGAATTTCAGGAAGCCGAATTAAGGACTTAGCAGCAATCAAAAAACCAATTAATTCATAACGACCAATCAATACAGAGATAGTAATGAGAAACCTTTCTGATACCCCAATCCAACGCGACGCATATTCTTGTTGTTTTGCATTTGGTTTCTGCTTTGTATTATCGGATTTGGTAAAATGTTTTAAAAAACCTTGCAGGGCGCTATCCGTGAAGTAAATACCGGCAAAAACAGTAACAATGAATAAAGCTAAATATTTGAACCAGGCATCAATAGGAAATTTATTATAAATGGCAATTAGATAACTGCAATCTAAATCGGAAATTATCCCCACCGCTAAAATGATGGTTAATATATGAATAAATTGATCAGTTATGAACAGTAGCCATTCTCTATTGGCAAAAATAGGGCGTAATATCTGTTTCGCATAGTCCACAATCCCGTGGAGAATGGCTAAAATCAACAAAACTACAATGATTTTACCTGTTAACAAATTGGCTGTCAGGCATAACATAACGACAAAG
This sequence comes from Cloacimonetes bacterium UBA5835, assembly GCA_002432865.1. Lineage (GTDB taxonomy): Bacteria > Cloacimonadota > Cloacimonadia > Cloacimonadales > Cloacimonadaceae > Cloacimonas. The sequence continues at coordinate 8,760 of DJGX01000015.1, read as the reverse complement.
TAGATTGCACAGTGAATAATTAAACCCGTAAAATTCTTTTTCGCTTTAATCAACCGACCATTTTGCAGTAAAAAATCACTAATAAACAAAGCTAACAATAAACGCCATAATAGCATTATTCACCTTCCAGTAATGAACTTTTATTAGGAGATAAGGAAAAGCTGACATTGAATAACATCAACCAGTTCCAATTAACTTTCAAACTTACAACTGTATTTGGTTTATTTATACCTGCTAAACCATATATGGTTGAGACATAAACAGCTAAACAAATATGCTCTATTACTGATAAATTTGCCATTTTCATTGTGCTTATAGTATTTTCCAACATCACTGAGTCGGTAAATTTTCAGGAAGAGTTGTGCGAAAAAAATCCATCGCCTGAGAAAACAAATCCCACTTTGCGCGTTTTAAAAGTTTAACCATATTCTGTTCTGTAAATCCCAAATTTTGAGCTGCCTGGCGTTGAGTAAGACCTGTAAGGATTTGTTGAATTGCTCTGCGTTGTGGAAAACTAATGGAACTTTCCCAATCATCACAAAAGGCAAGAACGGTGTTATAACATTTAGTTAGTAGAGGGTTATCTAACCTTACAATGCTCAACCTCTTTTTATAAGCGTTTTCAGAAAAGCTATTTAGAGCAAAACGGGAATTATGATATGCAGTTCCATCCATTTGATAGCTGTTGTTTTTCCCTTCAATGGTTCTGGTTCCAAAACCGATTCCAGCTCGGAAAAAAGGAGGTGGTTCAATTCCACATAAAGATAGTTGATTTCTAAAAGTAAACAAAAAATGATAGAAATAGGGCGCTTCTTCAATATTGAATTGAAATTCATCCCCCTGAATAACTGAAAATGACATATAGTCAGCCTTAGCTTCTGGAATGATTTTGCAGGTATAAGAGAAAGCATCAGAAATACTGGTCTGTAGTATTTGTCGTTGCTTTTTATCGTAAGATCGAGAGCTGATAATATCACAAGTTAGAACAGCTATCATTATTTCCTCAAATCGATTTTTATGTTATTAACATTATATTATTGGATTTGATAAGTGTCAAGCAAAAAGCTGAAGCAAGATGGAATTTTCTTTTTAGTTCCCGAGGATTCAATTTTTCCTTTGGTTGAATGCTACTGGTTATGAAAAAGTGATTTATACAGAAAATATAGGTAGCGCCGAAATATGAAAGATTTTCCTTGAACAAATTCCAATAATTTAAATAATGGTATTTAGCATAAAAATAGACAAGATAACAGGAGTTAATATAGCAAAGTGGGAAAACTTCACTTCTCTAAGTGCTAATATAGCAAAAGTTTTCTATCCTTTGAATAATATATACCCTATTATTATAGTGAGCCGATATATTACCTTTGGGAGTACAAAAGAGGTATAAATATTAGAGATATTACCGCCCCTAAAGATAAGGAAGAAAATATTCTACAGAATGCGGAGTTTATGGAAAGCTCCGGATACGCAAGGAGAAAAAAAAGATGAAAGTTATTGAAGGAAAATTAATCTCCAGAGGATATAAATTCGCTCTGGTAGTCAGTCGTTTTAATGAATTCATCAGTTCTCGTTTACTGGAAGGAGCATTGGACTGTTTGAAGCGTCATAATGTAAACGATGAAGATATTAGTGTAATATGGGTTCCGGGAGCTTTTGAAATACCTTTAATTGCTAAAGAAGCAGCTTTAAAAGAAGATATAGATGCGGTAATCTGTTTAGGAGCCGTAATTAGAGGTTCCACTCCCCATTTTGAATATATCAGTGCAGAAGTTACGAAAGGCATAGCTACTGTAGGGTTAGAAACCCGTAAACCTATTATTTATGGGGTGTTAACTACAGATAGTATTGAGCAGGCAATTGAGCGTGCTGGAACTAAAGCTGGTAATAAAGGTTTTACAGCCGCCAGTTCTGCTTTGGAAATGCTAAATCTTATAGCTGAAATGTAAAAATGGGGCAACGTCGTAAAGCTCGTGAAATGGCAGTTCAATGTCTTTATTCTCTGGAATTTTCAGAAGTGGATAAAGAATATCGTGAATATGGTCTGCTAAATGAATATCCCGAAATTTTGCTTTCCTTGGCAAAGCAAGAACATATTCAACCCAATTCTCCTGTTTGTGCTTTTGCTGAGGAGCTGGTAAAAAACTCCATCATCAATATTGAACAAATAGAAGCAGTACTCGATAAACTAACCGATAATTGGGATTTAGAAGATATTGCCTTGCTGGATAGAAGTATTTTATGCATTTCTATATATGAACTATTATATACCGATACACCTGCTCCGGTTGTTATTAATGAAGCGATTGAAATTGCCAAAAAATTCAGCAGTGAATCCTCAGGCAAATTTATTAACGGCATTCTGGACGCCCTTAATAAAGAAATTATTCAGAACCAGAAAGGGAATTTACCAATTTAAGCTATGAATAAGATCAAATGCTCCGTGGGAATTTTTGCTCATAATGAAGCAGCTAATATCATTCCTCTGTTACAAGCAGTAGAAAATCAGGAATTGCAGGAAACAGAAATTAGCGAAATAATAGTTGTTTCCAGTGCCAGTACTGATGGAACTGACACTTTGGTTAGTTCTTATGCCAAAGACCATAATAAAGTAACTCTCTTCACTCAGCCAAAGCGCGAGGGTAAATCTTCCGCTATTAATCTTTTTTTGGCTAATGCCAAAGAAGATATTGTGGTAATCATCAGCGCTGATGTTATTCCACAGAAGAAGACGATAGAAAAAATGGTATCTGCCTTTAAAGATCCAAAAATTGGGGCTACAGGAGGCAGGCCTGTTCCAGTAAACGATGAAAACACTTATCTTGGTTATGTTGTTCATCTTTTATGGCGTTTACATCATCGGATGGCTTTGATATCTCCTAAATTGGGAGAAATGATCGCTTTCCGAAAGGTGATGAAAAGCATCCCCAAAGACAGTGCTGTTGATGAAGCCAGCATTGAAGCCATCATCAAAGAACAAGGGTATAAACTTAAATATATTCCTTCCGCTATTATTAAGAATAAGGGATCAGAGAATTTATCTGACCATATAAAGCAACGAAGAAGAATTCAAAATGGTCATTTATGGTTAAAGGCGCATCAGCATTACAAGGTTTCTTCTCAGGATAGTGGAATCCTTCTGAAAGTAGTGTTACAGGAATTGATAGAGCGGCCTGGAAGTTTTTTTAAGCTTGCTTTAGCTATGCTTATAGAAATATATTGTCGTCTTCTGGGCAGCTGGGATTATTATATAAAGGGTAAAAATCCTTTTGCTTGGGAAATTGCCCGTTCTACAAAAGAATTGCAAAGACCAATTAAGGATAAAGAATAAATATGATTTATCTCATCTTTAGAATTATGGGATATTGGTTGATGAAAAACTTGGGTTTTCCTCATCTGATGCCAATGAATTATACCGTTAGTTTACTGTATACATGTAACTCTCGTTGCAGCACTTGTAATATCTGGAAAAAACAGGCAAATAATCTTAGTGTTGATGAATATAAGAAGATCTTTAAACATATTAAGCATACCCCTTACTGGATTACTTTTAGCGGAGGTGAACCTTTTCTGCGTAATGATATTGTAGAAGTGGTTACCTCTATCTATCAAATTTCTCGTCCCCGAATCATAAATATTCCAACTAACGGTTTGCTGGTTAAAACTATAATCGAAAAAACTGATGCTATTGCTAAGGCTTGTCCTAAAGCTCAGATCATAATTAATGTATCTGTCGATGGAATTGATGAGCAGCATGATAACATTCGTAATGTTCCTGGAAACTATAAAAAAGCTATCGCCACATTTAATGGTTTAAAGGCGCTGAAACATAAGAACCTCAGTGTTGGAATTCATACTGTCATTTCCCGATTTAATGTAGATAGCTTTCCTTCCATAGCCAATGAACTGATGCGTTTGAAACCAGATAGCTATATTACTGAAATTGCAGAAGAAAGAGTGGAACTTGATACAATAGGAACCGATATTACACCTTCTCTGGTTGCCTATAAAAGTGCTATTGATTATCTTATCCATAGAATTAAGAATACCACTTATAAAGGAATGAGCAAGGTAACAATGGCTTTCCGAATTGAATATTACAACCTGGTGAAAAGAATTATGAGGGATAAGAGACAAATTATTCCCTGTTATTCAGGAGTTGCCTCTTGCCAGATATCTCCCGAGGGCGATGTTTGGAATTGTTGCGTTAAAGCTAAGCCATTGGGAAACTTGCGTGAAGCTAAATATAATTTTCGTAAAATCTGGTTTTCTCCTGCTGCAGAATTAGAACGACGCTCAATTCATAAAAGAGAATGCTGGTGCCCTTTAGCTAATGCTGCTTACACAAATATGCTTCTTCATCTTCCAACTCTAATTCGCGTTTCCTGGCGTAGTTTTATTCGCTGGTGGTGTTGAAATGATATCTTTACATAGCTGCGAAGCATCTCCTCCCCGAAGTGTATGTGAATATAAAGCATCAAGGGGCGGAAGTTTTGCCTGGTTTTTGTTAACCTTCCATCCGGAAAAAGATAATGTGCTGGAAGAAATTGTTGCCGAAATTAAGCTGGAGGTGATTAATTCTAAAATTAACGCTATCTCTCGGTTGGAAATTGAAAAGTGGCTAAAACAATTTTTTTCAGATCTGCATTGGAAACTATATGGAATTTTACGCAAAACGACACTGAACGAAAAAGGTATTTCTCTCTTTTTTGGTGTGCTCTATGATGATGAGCTTTATTTTGTCCAATTTGGCAGGATTTTTTGCGTTTTAGCTGATCACAAAAAGATGAAACCTGTGGGTAAGGACTGGAGAAATTACCAAGTTCAGTCCTTGGAGAAAATGCAGCTGCTTGGTTATAATGAAAAAGACCTTATTATCAAACCCCAAAGAGTCCGTATCGAAAATAATCAACTTTTTGTAGTTATTTCCGGTGAACTGGCACAAAAGATTTTTCTCACTGTTACAGATCCAGTATCTATAGAAACTTTAATAGAAACATATATCACAGAAGATAATCCCCTCTGGTTGATTTTGGGGGGTAGCGAAAATTTGGCAAAGCCTAAACGCAGAAAACTTTCTCGCTTGCAGGTAACCAGCATTATCTTAATTTTTTTAGCTGTACTGGCTGCTGTGTATGTTATGGTAGGCAATCGTTTTCTTGATCAGATGGTACATAAAATGCGCCTTTCTGTAAAAGAGGAAAAGCCACTACGGTTAGAACAAATTCCCACTAACCTGAATATCAATAGTGAAAATTTGAAGAAATATATGGATAAATTGGTGAATATGCCAGCCAGAAATATTTCTTTTACTGTTGCTTGGACTACGGAACTGCCTTATCAAGTGAGTTTATCTCCTTCTTTTACACTTAGCACTATTTATCTTGTTTCCGGAAATCGCCTCAGTGCTTATGATAAAAAATCTCGTCAACTGCTCTGGACAAAAATACTGGAAGATGAAATCCTCTCCACTACAGTTCATCAGGGATTGTTGATGATTTATCTGGCAAATCAACAAATTTTGGGGCTTAATACGGATGGAATTGTTCTCTGGCAACAATATCTGCCAACAGAAAGTATCACCGGAGATCGTTTTGTTCCTTGTATAATTAGCAATAGTGATGATCCCCGTCTGGATAGAAGCATTATGGTTATTCCTTCGAAAAGAGGAATCAGCATTCTTGATCCAGCCAAGGGTGAAACACTAAGTAGTATTACTTTAAAACAGGATTTAGATGCTCTATCCGTTTACGATAGTTTTGCTAATTGTTTTTATGCTGTTGTAGACAATGCTGTTTTGTGTGTAGAGCTAAACATTGTGAATTAAGCTATGCATCGCTATTTTATTATTCTGGGATTAGTAATTTGCCTACCTCTTTTAGCAGTAGTAGAAACTCCTGTAAAAACAGGTTTTGCCCGTTTACAATATGATGGAGGAGGCGATTGGTATAACGATCCGGAAGTTTTACCTAATCTGGCAAAATATGCCAATCTGACTATGGGGACAAGTTTTCCTCTCGATCAAAGCGTAGTGAAAGCATCCGATCCTAAGCTTTTTGATTTCCCTTTTTTGTATTTAACAGGCCATGGAAACATCAAATTCAGCGAACGCGAAGTAGAAAACCTTAGAACCTGGATGCTGAGAGGTGGTTTTTTATATGCTGATGATGATTACGGAATGGATGAATCTTTTAGAAGAGAAATAAAACGCATTTTCCCAGATAGAGAACTGATGGAATTAGACCCTTCTTTTCCACTTTTTAACTGCTTTTTCGATTTCAGTAGTGGCCTTCCCAAAATTCATTTACACGATGGTAAACCTCCTCAAGCATATGGGGTTTTTGATGATAATGGACGCCTGCTTTGTTTATATACTTACGAAACTAATATCAGTGATGGTTGGGCAGATCCTGAAACGCATAACGACCCTCCCGAAATAAGAGATAAAGCACTTAAATTCGGAGTAAATATTCTTTACTATGTGATAAATAAAAAATGAAGATAATAGCGCTATCCGATAGTCATTATAAGTTTCACTGCACAGATAAGGCAGACAGGGAAAATGCCTCAATTTTCGTAAGCTTCTTGAATCAATGTCTGGGTAAATACGATTTAATGGTGCTTTCTGGAGATATTTTCGATTTTTGGTTGGAAGGCAAATATACTATTGTAAAACAGTATTTTCCTGTTCTATGCGCTCTAAATGCAATTAAAGAAAAGGGAACACAGATTATTTATATAAGTGGAAATCACGATTTCTGGTTTGGAGATTTTTTATCTGAATATATTGGCTGCAAGATATATCCCGATGGCTTTACTTTAAATACAGATGGTAAAAAAATTCGTTTTGAGCATGGCGACACACGCACTTTAAATGATCTGCGCTATCAGATATATCGAAAAATTATCCGCTGGAAAGTAGTCCGTAAAATTGCTGCATCATTACACCCCGATTTGGCTTTAAATATAGGAATGCTCTTTTCCAGAAGTAGCAGAGAACATACAGATAATCCTGCTCTTGTTGAACGCAAAAGCTTTGGATTGAAAAATTATGCTAAAAGGTTAATTGAACACAACCGCGCCGATATAGTAGTATTGGGACATAGTCATAAACCTGCTTTGGAAAAAATAGGAAATGGTTATTATGTAAATTGCGGTGATTGGATAAAGCACTATTCTTATGTGGAAATTGATGCAGGAAATCCAACCTTGCATAAGTATAATAAAGAAAGCAATCAATCATAACCAAAAGGAGTATAATATGCGAAATCGAAACAAGACCTCTATCCCGATTCTGATAGTTTTAATGGTGATCTCTATCAGTATCGGATGCCAAACAAAATCTTCGCCTATAGAAACATCAAAGGAGCCATTAATGAGTCAAAAAGAAAATACCACTACAACTACAAAAGTGGAAATGGAAACCACTTACGGAACAATTGAACTGGAACTTTGGAACGATCTTACCCCCAAAACTGTCCAAAATTTCATCAAACTTGCCTCTTCCGGTTATTATGATGGTTTATATTTCCATCGCGTTATTCCGGAATTTATGATTCAAGGTGGATGCCCTAATACCAGAGATAAAGATCGTAGCAACGATGGACGCGGCGGTCCTGGATATACTTTCGAAGATGAATGCTATAAAAACGGGAATGAAATTACTGGCAAAATTGATACCAACCAAAAAGCAGAAGCTGTCTGGACCAAAATTATCGTTCCCCATATTCAAACTAACCGTACTCCTAATCCTGATATTGCTACTATCGCTAAAGAATGTCAGGAAGTTCGTAACTTCGATCCTATTATGAAACACGACCTTCAATTCTACCAGGAAAAAACCGGAATTAAAGATAAAATATACATTCAGGAATTAATCGCTCCCGTTAATTACGGAACAATCTGTATGGCAAATTCTGGAGCCAATACTAATGGCAGCCAATTCTTTATCGTTACTAAAAAAGATGGAGCTCACTGGCTGGACGGCAAACATACCGTTTTCGGAAAAGTGACTAAAGGTATGGAAGTAGTTCATAAAATAGAAAATTTACCCCGGGATAAAAACGATAATCCAAACCCGGAAAATCAGGCATTTATAACCCGAATATCCTTCCCTAAATAAAATGAGATAATTATGTCACGCACCAATGAATCCGCTCTGCAACAAGAAATAATGGCTTGGATAAAACAAAACCAATATGTATATCTGGCTACTGTAGATAAAAATAAAGCCAGAGTTAGACCCGTTGTCCTCTTTATCTATGACGACCGATTTTTTGTTACTACTTTTACCGGGGATTCTAAGGTTAGCCAAATTCAAAATAATAAAAATATAGAGGTCTGCATTCCTCTTTATGAAGAAGGACAAACCGGTTATATTCGCTTAAGCGGAACAGCCTCTATTGTTCATAATGCAACGCTCAAAGCTGAAGCATCTGAGCGTTGCTTCTTTTTTGATGACTATTTTTCTGGCTATGATGATCCCGATTATACTCTAATAGAATTCGATTTTGAATATGCAGAATACTTAAGACCCGGTGAAAGCTACAGCCAGGGTTGCAACTTGAAAAGATACTAAATAACATACATAAGATAAGACAAAATACCATATTCACAATATCTGGTGAAGATATAGATATCTGGAGGTTCCGAGGCTGAAAGGATTGTAGAAGAATATTCAGCCACCGAGGCCACCGAAGTCACCGAAAATAGTTTACACAGATATAGTTTTCGAAATAAGGATTTTAGGATTTTAGGATT
>DJGX01000014.1 GCA_002432865.1 Cloacimonetes bacterium UBA5835 | reverse complement strand
ATTTTTTTCGGTGGCTTCGGTGCCTTCGGTGGCTAAAAAATAAATCTGCGTAATCAGCGTGAGACCAATAATCTCTCTTGACAGCCAAACCCATTCTAAAATAATGGTATAAACTAATTTACTAAATGAAGGTGGTGATTTATTTGCCTACAGTCGTAGCGAAGGAAAATGAAAGCTTCGATATCTTATTAAAACGCTTTAAGAAAAAATGCGAGAAGGCAGCTATTCTTTCAGAGATAAAAAAGAATCAAGCATACGAAAAGCCCAGCGTTCGTAGAAAACGCGAGGCCAATACAGCCCGGCGCAAAATGTTAAAGATGCAGCGTCGGATGCAGCGTTATATGAAATAAGGTTATATTAACCAAAGAACACAATTAAAAAAATCAAGAACTTAGCTACAGGGACTTAGATTCCCTGTATGCTTTTTTAAGCGGAGAAAAGAATGGGAGTTATTGATTGGATCATTCTTGCCGTTCTGTTAATATTCACATTTTTCGGATGGCGAAAAGGTTTGCTGGCCAATGTAGTTCAATTGTGCGGATATATTCTCACTTTTTTTCTTGTGAGTCATTATTATCCTCTGGTACAGCGTAGTTTAATTTTAAAATATCACTTTGCCAAATGGCTGGCAACCATTGTTTCCGTGATTTTAATTGTGGCATTGATTGTTGTCATTGCTCGCCTTGTTATTTACATCTTAGAGAAATTTTTACATGCTTTAAAGCTGACATCTTTGAATCGTGGCTTAGGTGCTGTTTTAGGAGTAGTAAACGGTTTACTAGTTGTTATTATTTTAATGGTAGTGCTGGATTTTCTACCCAATATTTCAACCTCGCTAAAAGATGGAGAAAAGCATAGGGTTTATGCTGGAGTAAATCTAGTTAAGGAAGAGATTTTTACTAAGCTGAATTTAACAGAAAGAATGAAACTGATTAAACTGCCCAAGCTCCCTTTTCTTGAGGAGAATGAAGCAGAAGATAAGTAAAAAAAAGTGGAAAGGTGAAGAAATTGAAACCCGCCAATAATTTTAGCTGCATTTGTAAGACAGGAGTTACTTGTGCTCCTCTTAATTATCCATTTGCCAATAGCTTATACAGGTATAATGGATTTCTAATGCCCATCACACAGATATTTTGTCTCCCTTTATAGCGTATGTTTTACAATAATCCCGATTTAGAATTTGATACCTTAGTAGCGCAGATCAGCAAACGCTGTAACAGTGACTTAGGAAGAGCACAATCAGCAAATTTACGGCCGCTTACAGATTTATCCGCAATCAAAAAATCCCAGGCATTGGTTGCTGAAATTCAAGAACAACTTGCTCGTGGTGTAAATCTCGATTTTAGCGGTTTAACAAATCTTGCCCCTCTTTTTGAAGACAGCCGAAATGCCCTGTTTGCTTTTGAGGAATTTACTGCCGTTTATAATAATAACATAATTGTGGAAGAGATTCTTGACCCTCAGGATATTTGGGAGGACTTTCCCGAAATTGCAATATACTTAAAGAAATTAACCTCCTTCGCTGATCTCAATGTTCGCTATCTGCAAATATTCGATACAGATGGCGAGATTTTAGATGGCGCATCCAAGGAACTATATACAATCCGTAAACGGATAAATTCCTTAAGAATGCAGATTCAGAAAACAATGCAGTCCCTCTTAAACGACAATAACTTAGAACGCTATCTGCAGGATAAATATGTAACGCAAAGGGAAGGCCGTTATGTTTTACCGATTAAAGAAGGTTCGGCACCTTTTGTAAACGGTATCGTGCAAAGCCAATCCGGAAGTAAATCTACTGTTTTTATAGAGCCGATGGCAATTATTCCGCTGAATAATGAACTTCAACTATTGAAACAACAGGAAAAACAGGAAGTATTTAAGATTTTCACTGAATACACTGCCGCTATAAAAGCTGAAAAGAAAAGGATTTTGCGCAATCAGGAAATATTGGCTTTTTTGGACTTTCGTTTTGCCTGTGGACGCCTTTGCAATACTATAAAAGCAAAAACTCCTGTTATGCTTTCTGAGCCTTGTTTAAAACTAAAAACAGCAAGGCATCCTTTACTAATTTTGCGTTTAGGCAGTTCTGCCAAAGTGATTCCTTTTGATCTGGAACTTGGCGAAGAGAAAAAAATAATTATTCTCAGTGGACCTAATACTGGAGGAAAAACAGTCCTGCTAAAGGCAACAGGATTGATTACTTTAATGGCTTTATCGGGGCTTCCTGTTCCTGCTGATGAGGATAGCGAAATTGGATTTTTTGAAAATATTTTTGCCGATATTGGTGATGATCAATCAATTGAAAATGCGCTTTCTACTTTTTCGGCACATTTGGAAAAAATCGGCAAAATGCTTCAGTATGCTAATCCTCAAACCTTAATTTTGATTGATGAAATTGGAGCTGCAACCGATCCACAACAGGGTTCAGCCTTAGCTCAGGCAATTTTGGAAAGATTTTTAGCGCTAAATTGTCCAACAATTGTTACTACGCATTACACAGCTCTGAAAATATTTGCAGAACAGCATCCTAAATGTTTGAATGCATCAATGCAGTTTGATACCAAAAATCTGCAACCCACCTATAAATTTATTGCAGGTTTTCCAGGTGATAGCTTTGCAATTGAAGTTGCTGCCTCCCTTGGAATTGAGCCAAAATTAATTGATCGCGCCAAAGAACTTGCCGGCAGCCAAAATGTGCAATTTACGGAATTGCTGAAAAAAATGCAGGAAGAAAAAAAGAAATTTAGCGTTTCCAGCTACCAAAATGAACTAAAAACCCGTCTGCTAGAAAATAAACTGCAAGAACTAGCCAAAAAAGAAGAAGATTGGGAAAAAGAAGTTATACAGCGTCGGCAAAATTACCTGAAAGAACTGCAGCAAGAACTTATTTCCCAGCAGAAAATTTACCAAAATGAACTGGAAGAGCTGAAAACTCTGTCTAAACAGGAACGTAAATCTCTTTCGGAATATAAATTGCATTATATTGAGACGAAAACAGCTGAGATTCAAAAAGAGCTTAACGATAATATTAACGATAATCTGAGCCCTATCAGAAACCCCCAACCCGGAACGAAAGTATGGCTTTCCAATTTTGATACGGAAGCAGTTATTTTGTCAATTGAGGGTGAACAAGCAAAAGTGGATATGAATGGAATTACTTTTCAAACACCAGTTAGCACCCTTTTTGAAACAAAAACCAAAGAGGTTGTTATCAAAAACGAAACGAAAGTGAAAGCCTATATAGCTCCTAAGGCAAAATTCGAACTGAAAATCCTGGGGCTTACTTTTGATGAAGCAAAACCCTTAATTGATGATTTTTTAGACGACGCTACTTTGGCTGGATTGCATTCTTTAAGAATTGTTCACGGAAAAGGAACCGGTGCCTTAAGAACAAAAGTAAGGGACTATCTAAAAAAGAAGAAACAGGTAATTAGCATTGGAACTCCAGGCCAAGCTGAAGGTGGAAGCGGAGTTACAATCGTGAATATATAACAGGATGGTTGATGTTTTCATCAACCCTCAACACTATATTTTAGGTAGTTACCTATTAGCTATAGGAAACTTGAAAACTTGGTTGTTAGGAGAACGACGAAATGCCGTTCTTCCCGGAAAAAGAGATATATACTATGGACCAAAACTTAATCGATCAAATTCGTCGCGCTAATGACATTGTAGATGTTATTCAAGGTTATATACCCTTGAAAAAGGTAGGGAGTAACTATCGGGGTTTATGCCCTTTTCATAATGATACCAGACCTTCGCTATATGTAAACCAACCCAAGCAAATATACAAATGTTTTGCTTGTGGAAAAGCCGGCAATGTAATCAGTTTTGTAGTTGATTTTGAAAAGCTCAGTTTTATTGAAGCTGTTAAAAAACTGGCTGCGCGTGCCGGAATCAGTGTTCCTGAATATGAAAAAACGAAGGTGGTAAACACAAAGCGTGAAAAGCTCTTAAGTGTTTATAAATGCGCTGCGGATTTCTTTAATGAATCCCTTTTTGCTTACGGACAGGAAGTTTTGGACTATTTAAGAAAGCGTTCTTTTTCTCCAGATACGGCTAAAGAGCTTCATCTTGGTTATGCTTTAAACAGCGATAAAGCCCTTTTAAATCACCTGCTGAAAGAAGGCTATAGTGTTTCGCTGTTAAAGGATTCTGGACTTTTCGGAAATTATGGTGGAGGTTTAACAGATCTTTTTAAAGACCGCTTGATCTTTCCTATTCATAATAGCTTAGGCGAAGTTATCGCTTTCGGGGGACGCCTTCTGGAATCCAAACCCGGAATCGGAAAATATATAAATTCCCCCGGCACTGAACTTTACACTAAAGGTAAAGAACTCTACGGACTGTTTAAAACCAAATATAACATCAGCAAGGCGGGCACAGCTATCATCTGTGAAGGGTATTTTGATTTTTTACGGCTCTATGCAAACGGTTTTACTAATTCCGTTGCTAGTTTAGGAACTGCCTTAACCGAAGATCAAATAAATTTATTGGCACGTTTCTGTAATCGGATTATTATGTTATATGATGGTGATGTTGCAGGAATTAAAGCAGCAATAAGAGGTGGTCTATTATGTTTAAGCAAAGGACTGGAAGTTCTAATCGCCAATCTTCCTGAACAGGAAGATCCCGATTCTCTTATTTTAAAACAGGGCAATATGGCAATGCAAGAGGTTTTAGGTACAGCAATTCCGTTAATCAGTTTTCTGGCAACGGATAAGCGTCTGGAACAACCAACTGCGGAAAGAATTGAACTTATTTTAGATGCTTTACGAATGCTGAACGACCAAATTAAAAAGGAATTGCTGCTAAAAGAGGTTTCAGAGGCCTTTGGAATAACTATTGGTGCATTAAACAGTAAATTACGCAGCCGTGGTACTTATCGTTATCCTGCCTCTGAACCAGTGAAAACAGCGCCTCAGAATGAGAACTATGAAGAACGAAATGTCCTTATTTTGGCGTTAAAAGATTATGATTCATATAAATTACTTGCCAAAGAACTGGATTCGAGTTATTTTAATAATAAACTCTATCGTGAACTATATAAATTTCTGATAGATAAAAACATAAAAGAAGAACCCTGGGAACCTGAATCCCTGCTGGATAATATTGAAAATAATGATATAAAGGAAAGCTTAGCTGAACTTCTTTTTGAGGATTTACAGCAAATGCGGTTTGAAGATTGCCTACACGGCTTACGCATCCGAAAAATCCAACACGAATTGGAAGAAATGGACCGCGCTATTAGCAAAAACCCTAATAACCTGGAACTCCTCAAAGAGAAGGAAAAGCTTGCTCTAAAGTATAGGCGTATGACCAAAAAGGTCGTTAACAAAGTCCTGTATTGAAGGACGCAGTAAGGAGCATTGATGATTACTTACAACGAATGTTTGAAAAAATTGGTGGAATTGGGCAAAGAATCCGGTTACATTACTTTTAAGCAGATTAATGATATTCTACCCCCAAGCCCTTTCTTCCTCGATAAAGTTGATGATATTATCTTCGATTTGTCCCAAGATGGCATCGAAATCATCGACGAAACGGAAAAACGTATTACAAAAAGTGGTGCGGCTATTCGTAAGCCTTCAACTACTAAAAAATTTAAAAGTAAACGCTACTATGACGATCCTGTCCGTATGTATTTACGAGAAATGGGACGCGTTCCCTTGCTGGATAGAGAAGGGGAAGTGCGCGTGGCCAAAAAGATAGAGACCTATCAAAAAATGATTAACCAGAATGTCTTCAAATGCGGAAGCACGCTGCGCGAAATGTATAACTTCCTCCATCGCTACCGCGAAAGAAGAGTCCGCTTAGACCAAATTTTTAAAGTGGATATCAGCACCTGGATAGATAAAAATCAGGACGCCAAAATTATCGATAAATTCAAAGAAATTCTTAAAGAAAACGAAGAAAAATTCGAAAAAGTAGGATATATCCTTGATAATTGCGATTTTGATGATACCGGCACTGCCAGTCGCCAAGAAGAAATTGACGAAATTCGCAATCAAATCGTTAATACCTTTATGCAACTATCCTATAACGATAAACTGATTAAACGAATGGTTTACCGCATCCGCTCTCTGGTGGAACGCATCGAAGAAAGCTATCAAAGTATCAATAACTTAACCCGCATCAAACGCTTTACTATAGACGAAATTTGTATGTATGGACGCCGCGCCAAAAAAAGCGATGAGGACTTTCAGGAAGTGCTGGATGAAACAGGAATTGACCCTAATGTCTTTGTAGAAACCCTACGCAAAATTAAAAACGCCCGCCGAAAAATCCGCCGCGTAGAACTGGAAACCAAAATGACCGGAAATGAACTAATTTTCCTGCTGCGCGAAATTGACCGCGCCGAACGCAATAAAGAAAAAGCCCAAAACGAAATGATTGAGGCAAATGTCCGCCTCGTTATTAGTATCGCTAAACACTACAACAACCGTGGACTGGAATTTCTGGACCTCATTCAGGAAGGAAATACAGGACTTATGCGCGCCGTGGAAAAATACGATTACCGCAAAGGCTATAAATTCAGCACTTACGCTACTTGGTGGATTCGCCAAGCAATCACAAGAGCTATTGCAGACCAAGCAAGAACTATTCGCATCCCAGTCCATATGATTGAATCCATCAATAAAATTAATAGAACCAGCCGTCGCCTGGTGCAAAAATTAGGACGCGATCCCTATCCGGAAGAAATATCCGAAGTTCTGGATATCCCCGTGGAAAAAATTAAAAACATTATGTCGATCAGCAAAGAACCCGTCTCGCTGGATAAACCCATCGGCCACGATAGCGAAGATAGCATCCTGGGCGATTTTATCGAAGATAGAACCATTATTTCTCCCGAACGCCTGGCTGAACGCTCCCTGCTAAAAAAACAGGTAGATGAAGTTCTAAAGACCCTAACCCCACGCGAGGAAAGAGTTATCCGCCTGCGCTTTGGCATTGATGACGGCTATCATAGAACCCTGGAAGAAGTTGGCAATATTTTTCAAGTGACTAGGGAACGTATTCGCCAAATTGAAGAAAAAGCCCTTAAAAAATTGCGCCATCCTTCGCGTGCCGCTATTTTGCAACAGTTTCTGGATAACTTCCATGTGAAATAATATAGAACAAAAATACCACCTGTAGCCGGAGGATGCCGTTCCTCCGCAAGAAAATATTCTCTCACAGATTCCACAGATTTAAGAGGATAATAGGTCTGGGATGAACAGGATTATAGGGATTTTTGGGATTGTTAAAACAATAATTTTCCCAAAAGCCCCTTGTGGGGTAGTAAAATAAAAAAGATGATGGTTGTGTCTTTTTTCTCGAGGGGCTTACGCCACCGTCGCTATTTGTGTTGTCCTTTGAGTTAAAATCGGCTTTGCTCGCGATCTTCCATACAATTTCATTCTTTTTTCCTATCTTTGAATAAGGTCATTAATAACCTCATAGAATATGCCGATTATGACT
>DJGX01000043.1 GCA_002432865.1 Cloacimonetes bacterium UBA5835 | reverse complement strand
CTACATTTCTTTCAATAGACCTATAATTAGCCACCGAGATCACCGAAGTTACCGAAAGAATAACTTTGAACTACGAACTCCTGCACTTTGAACTTTGCACTCCTGCACTTTGAACTTTAAATACCTCTCACAGATTACACAGATTCCACAGATTATTTATGTATGAGGTAAAAAGGATTTAATCAGCCACGCAGCTAACTAAAAAACTAAGCACCCCTGCACTCCTGCACTTTGAACTACGAACTCCTGCACTTTGAACTTTGCACTCCTGCACTTTGAACTTTGCACTCCCGCACTTTGAACTTTCATTGTTTCGCATCTTTATTTTCTTCTTGTTTGGAGCATAAATTGCATTATTATTTGCTAAGAGAGAAAAATCAAGGAGAATCCAAACGATGAAATTAGCACAAAAGATAATACTAACCCTGTTGCTTTTTTTACCTGTTTTTATAGCAGCAGAACTACCTTCTTGTTATTATACCTATGATCAAATATATACTTTATTACAGAATCATCAGCAAGCTCATCCTGATATAGCCAAGATATATACAATTGGCCATTCTCAACAGGATAACATCCCAATTTATGCTATCCGAATTTCAGATAATGTAGAAACTGATGAATCTGAACCTGCTTTACTTTTTGTTGGTCAGGTTCATGCGGAAGAGGTTTTGGGAGTGCAAACTACGATGGCTAATATTGCTGAAATTTTAACTTACCGCTATCAGCAACCTTATTCGCAATGGATTTCTCAGCTTGACTTGTGGTTTATTCCTACTCTCAATCCGGAAGGGCATAATGTAGTTACGGCAAATTTGGATGTTTCTTACCGTAAAAATAAAAGGGATAACAATAACAACGGCATTTTTGATTTTAATCCGGTAACCGGTGGGGATATAGACGGTGTAGATATAAACCGCAATTTTGCCTTTAATTGGGTGCATGGTGATACTCTTTATTGTCCGGTGGGAGATGAACAATATGATTATTACCGCGGTCCTGCATCAATGAGTGAAAGTGAAATAATTGGTTTTCAGCAATTATGTGAGCAGTACAAATTTATTTATGCGGTCTGCTGGCATTCTTCGCGCAGAGGTGGTTTATCGGAAAAGGCCTATTATCCTTTTAACTGGAAAAATGTTCGTCCCAGTCCCGACCTAAATTTCACTGCCTCTATTGCTACAGGTTTTGCTTCTCAAATTCTCAAACAGGATGGCACGGGAACTTATCAAGCATATCCTAATTTGAGTCGTCAGGGTGCCTTTCACGATTGGCTTTATCAGCAATATGGCACCATCGCTTTCATAGTGGAATGCGGAACCAGAGATCTTCAACCGGATTCAACAGTTATGGTTGGAACCGTTCAGCGTTGTAGCAATGGAGTCCGCTGGTTACTAAACAGAGCTTTAATGTTCAGCACCAATGTTTCATCATCATCAATGCTAACTGGAACAGTTTCTTCTGGAGGAGTTCCTTTGGAAGCAGAAATTATTATTCAACAACACAGTGCGCCCTGGTTTCGTCCCCGAACTTCTTTTGCTTCCAGTGGAAAATTTTATCGTCCCTTGGCAAGCGGCTCTTACACTGTCATTGCTCGTAAAAAGGGTTATTACGATAAGGTTATTAATAATCAGACAGTTAATAACGGGAGCTGGACAAATATCCAGATAAATCTGGAACCCAAACCAGCAGCTACTTTAAGAATAGGGGTTCGCTGTGATGCAGAGCCCATTTCTGCCCGAGTCATAATCGGTGATGTTTTTCCTGATACTCTTTTTGTTAACGGTTTTGCCAATCTGAATACTTACGCAGGAGAATATCCTATCCAGATTTATGCTGAAGGCTACACTCCCTATCTGGGAACAATTAATCTTATTGAAGGGCATAATCATAAAGAGTATAACCTGAGTACTTCCACTACGATTTTCACTGAGGACTGGGAGAACGGAAGTTCTGCTTGGGAAATTAACGGACCCTGGAAAGTGCAAAATCAACTTGCTGCTTCTGGATATGCCATCACCGATAGCATTGGAGGTAACGGATTTTACGATATGAATTGCGATGTGTGGATTAAAACTATTCAGTCAATTCAGATTCCAGCTACCAATAACACCTGGCTAATTTTCGATTCTCATCTTTATACAGAATGGAATTATGACCCCTGCCGAGTTGAGGTTTCCACCGATGGAACTAATTGGCAGGAAATTTGGACTAAATCGGGGCAGTGGGATACTTTTAGAGAGGAATTTGTTTCCCTGAATGCCTTTGCTGGACAGTCCATTTTTTTAAGGTTCCGCCTTACCGATTCCTCCACGGATGTAGATTTAACCGATCCGGGATGGACATTGGATAATATTCTAATCACCAGCGGAACCGCTACCGCTAATAACGATCCCAATATTCCAGTTACGCCGCTTACTTTGCTATATAAAAATTATCCCAACCCCTTTAATCCCGAAACTACCCTTAGTTTCACCTTGGCAAAAAGCGGAAGAACCATTTTAAAAATCTACAATCAAAAAGGCCAATTGGTAAAGACCCTCATAGATGCCGATTTACCCTCGGGAGATTATCAATATGTTTGGAATGGAAAAGATAATAAAGGTATTTCTGTGGCCAGCGGAGTGTATCTCTATTCTCTGATAGCAGAAGGTGAAACGCATCTCCGAAAAATGCTGCTTTTGAAATAACAGCCCTCCCTTTAGAACGCTATAATCATCAATTGCCCTATCGAGGATGTTGCTAAAATCGGTTCCTATGTATAGGGCTGATAATTATTGCTTGCTTAATTAGCTGTGGTGGAGATACCGTGGTGCCTCTGCGGGAAATTCCAAGGTGCGCTGCCACAGCAGCACTGAAGATAGTAAGGAGGAAACAGAATTGTAGAGGGGAAATTCAAAGTGCGGGAGTGCAAAGTTCAAAGTGCGGGAGTGCAAAGTTCAAAGTGCAGGAGTTCGTAGTTCAAAGTGCGGGAGT
>DJGX01000056.1 GCA_002432865.1 Cloacimonetes bacterium UBA5835 | reverse complement strand
AAAAAAATATGGGAATGCCAACTGATTTTTTCCTTGACAGAAATGAGCTTTGCAATTTTAAAGGAAAATTGAAGACGCGAGGTGGAGCAGCTGGTAGCTCGTCGGGCTCATAACCCGAAGGTCGAAGGTTCGAATCCTTCCCTCGCTACCATTTTTTAGAGTTTGCCTTTTATGTAAGACGAACTCTTTTTTTAAAAAAGGTATTGCCATATAGTGGTGGTTAATTCATATCTGTCATCACTAATTAGCAAGTGGATTTTTATTTTGTTACAGGATGGCGGTGTAGCTCAGCTGGTTAGAGCGTCGGAATCATAATCCGCAGGTCCGGGGTTCGAATCCCTGCGCCGCTACCAAATTTTTTATTAAGCGCCAGTAGCTCAGTAGGATAGAGCAGCAGCCTTCTAAGCTGCGGGTCAGGGGTTCGAATCCCTTCTGGCGTGCCATTAGCTATTCAACTTTCTGTTAAGGGAGAGATAATTATTGTGGTGGGTGTAGTTCAACGGCAGAGCACCGGATTGTGGTTCCGGGCGTTGTGGGTTCAAATCCCATCACCCACCCCATTTTTTTTCTTAGCGATCTTACTGTAAACAAAATGAATAGATGAAGCAAAATTATGAATATATTCTTAGGCATAGATATTGGCGGTTCCAGTTTTAAATATGGTTTGGGCAACTGTGAAGTAGGTTTACAATACTATCAGATCCTCAATTTACCAGAGAAGAATTTGAACACATTTTTATCAGTTGCTTCTAAAATGTTCAATGATGTAGACAACCAATTTGGTCTTAATAAATTAAAAGGTATTGGAATTGGCATTCCTGGCGCTATTGATAAAATTACAGGTTGCGCTATTGGTACAAATCCTAATTTACCTTTTTGGGTTAATCACAGCCCTCTTGAACTGATTCCCGATAACTGTAAACTTCCCTTAGCATTTGATAACGATGCCAATTTGATGGCTTTGTCCGAAGCCAATAGTTACTGTAAACAATATGCTATTGGAGTTACCATTGGTAGTGGTATTGGTTGTGGAATAATTTCTGATGGCCAAATTCTTCACGGTGCAAATGGCTATGCTGGAGAACTTGGCCATATTTGCGTTGTAGATAATGGAGCAAAATGTAATTGTGGCAAGAATGGCTGTTTGGAAGCATATTCATCAGTTGAGGGACTACGCAATCTATTAGCTATCCACAACCCCCTGTACTCTAAATTAGATTTACCAACTCTAGTGGCTAAAAAAGAAACTGATCCTTTAGTAAACGAATATTGTAAACAAGGTAAACAGTTATTATCTATTGCCTTAGCAGGGCTTGCCACTTGTCTTGATCCCGAAATAATAATTTTGGGTGGCGGAGCAATGGATTTTGATTTATATTATATTAGTGAGATAGAAAAGGATATTTTGGAGCTTTTGCCTAAAGCACATAGAGCTAAGATATCGATTACCAAAGCAAAAAACGGTAATAAAGCAGGAGTTTTAGGTGCTATAAAACTTATCGAAGAGAAGTTTTATGGTAATTAGGAATGAATGTTGCATAATATATTTACATCAATAATTAGGAGTAAAAAATGAGGAAGATTATGCTTACGATGGTGCTGATGGCAGTGTTAATGATGTTAGCCACAGCTGGGTATGCTTTAAAGAGTTCTCCTGTTGAGTGTTTTGATATTTCTCCCAATCCTATGTATAAGGATTGTGAGATATATGTTGCTGTGTCTGCTCCTCTGAGTATTAATATCCAAATTCAGAGTTTAGATGGTAAAGTTATTCGTGATATTTACAGTGGTTTGGTAGGCAAAGATATAACTTTGTATTGGGAGCGAACTGATAATTGGGGCAATTATGTACCGGATGGTGAGTATTTTGTAGTTTTGGGATTTAGCACCCGTTATACCTCTTTAAAGAAGACACTTATTCTCAAATAACAACGCTTTTTTTAAGCGATTATGTAACTTATGCAATACAAAAGAAAAAAGTCCTTAACGGACTTTTTTTTGTTTTTAGAAGAGGCGACAACCGAATTATTTCATATTCGAGGCAATCGCCATGTAAGTTTAATGGTTGTCATCAGGCAGATTCTGTTTACAGGTGTTGAGGCATTACCCTTGATAGGTTTTATCGCTTTAGCTATTGGGTGTTTAACGATTATGCAGGGTTATGCATTTTTAAGCAATTTCGGACAGGGAATTTGGGTTCATATAATTTTGGTAAGGGTTATAGTGGGGGAATTAAGTGGTCTTATTACAGCGTTAGTAGTTATTGCCAGAAGTGGAACTGCGATTTCTACAGAATTGGGAAATATGGTAGTTAACCGGGAAATGCAATTATTGAAATCTTTTGATATAGCACCAATGGGATATTTGGTTGTTTCTCGTATTTTGGGAGTTGTAATTTCTATGCTGGTGTTAACATTATATTTCAATATCATTGCAGTTTTGGGTGGTTGGCTTTTTGCGCAGTTCTTTAATCATTTATCCTTTAGTGCGTTTATGAATGATTTCTTTTCTATTCTTACTTTTCCTCATATTATAATGACCGTTTTAAAATCTATTGTTTTTGGTTTTGTAATAGCAATTACTGCTTCCTATCAGGGAATGAGTGTTTCCAAAGCATCAACTGAAGTTCCTCAACGCACGATAAAAGCTGTTGTTAATTCCATTGTAGCTGTAATTATTGTAGATATCATAATCTCTTGGCTGTTTTGGATTGGTGTGTAATGCATATCGCTTTTGAGAATATAGTAATCAAAGGTTTAGTGAACAACCTGAATTTGGAGTTTGACACTAAGGGATGCACAGTATTATATGATCCTTGTGAAATTGTATCTTCCACTATCTTATCTGCTCTTATTGGACTTTATGAATTAGATGGCGGTAATATATATCTGGATGGGATACCTAAGCAAGAGTATTTTTTAAACCACTCTCTCATTTCTACTTTTTCTATGATTTTTAACGAAGGAATAATGCTGGCCAATCTAACTGTGAAAGAAAATTTGCTTCTTCCATATCATAGGCGGTTTCAAATAGTGGAAACAAGCATCTTTGAAAAAGAGTTGAAGTTCTTTATGCAGGTCTTTAATCAGGATACTGATCTGGAATTGCGTCCTGCTTTTTTAACATCTTCCCAGCGGAAATTTTTCTGCTTCATTCGTTCGTTGCTCTTAAAACCTAAGATTTTATTAATTGACGATCCCTATTATCTTTTCAATAGAAACGATAGGAAACAGATATATGATTTTTTAAAGCGGTTTAGTTCTTCCTCTGGGATTGATATCGATTTCGCTACTAAGCATAATAACATACAAGATAGCTACAATTATGAAAAAAATGGAATTCCAGAAATGCTGATTAGTACCAGTGATGAAGATTTTACCGATAACTTTGCCACTCAGGTTATAGACCTTTCTCAATTTAAATCTTAAGGATATTTAACCGCAGCTGCCTTATAAAATCTTATATTCTCAGTTGGTAAAATACAAGTCCAACGCGTTGGAATTTGAGCATCAAAATTGCCGCTTGAGCTTATCTCAGAATAAATACCGTATGGTTCTATGCTGGAAAAAACAATATAGGCATCGGCTTCTGCAACCGTTTGAATATTTAAAATTAGCTGCTGGCCTTGTATTTGGATAGTTAGCGGACTTTCTACATAGGCAATGATCGCTAACGAATTAGTCGTTATACTAGATGGATAATTTATTTCGGCAGCATCTATAGTAACACAAAAATCCAGAATATTATCGTCAAAATCAGCATTATTAAAATGCATAACCAGCAAAGCACTATTAGAACTTAAATATTGAACACTTAGCAAAGAAAGGCCATCAGGAGCATTATTTATAGTAAAGTTGGCTAGCATAAGGATGTTATCTCTCCAGGTAGTATCTACCAAATTCAATTGTAAGATAGCAGCATTCAAATTATATTCCGTTAAAGCTGTTCCAGAATTTAGTTGTGCAGAAGCAGAAAGAGTTACTTCCATATAGGGAGAATACATACTGTAGCCACTAACAAAAAATGAACGCAAGCGATAATAATAAGTATTGGTATTGGATAAGCCACTAATAGTTTTGGAAAGAATTAAACCAGCATCCAGATTATCATATCCGGGAACAATGTTATTGAAAGAAGCATCCGTAGCCAATTGCAAATAATATTTTGTTGCTGATATGGGAGCAGACCAATTTGCCGTAAAACTGGTTTGAGTGATATTAGTAGGATTTTGTGGCATTGGTGCCCAGATTTGAACTGCATAGAGTGGTTCATCAATAAAAGGATTACGGTTTCCTTGCAATTCTTCAATCCGGTTATTTCTTTCCATTTCAATGGAATCGGGAGGATCAATTATATGCCATTCTAATAATGTTGAGAGCTTTCCATAATATGGTCCACTGGTATTGGTATAATCCACAATTTCCAAATCGTAGGAAGTATCCGTTCCTTCATAACGAACTGCCATATACATAATCATTCTGGCTACATCACCTTTATCCGCATCTCGGGGCTCCCAAGCATAGGTAGATGTCTTACATCCTGTATCTTGTGGATAACCGTTATAGGGAGAAGAATCATAATAAGAAGTAGTAGCATAATCAAAATCTTTATTACTTTTGGCAGAATTTACCGTAGAATCGCAAGGGCGCAAATGATGCAAATCAGTTCCAGCAGGGGGTGTTTCACTAAAATTACCATGACTTTTACTCCAAGTATGTTCCCGATTCCATTGTGAAGTTCCGCTGCCATAATATGTTTTGGGAACACTCCAACCTGTATATATTTCGATAATGTTATTAGTATTAGTCGGATCTTCATCTGTGTAGGGTAATTTTATCCACAAAGCATCATACGAATAGCGAGTTGTATGAGTAGTCCGAAGGAGATTATGCAGATTCGTTTTCAGTGTAATTCCATAACCTGTGATTCCAGTGTAATAATCACTACCGGGAGTATTTGTAGTGATAGCAGAAATAGGATTATTTGTGGATTCTGATGTATTATAGCGAGTAAAACTACCGCTGCCGTTATATTCATAAATTCTAAACCAATAAGTTGTTAGAGGTGTTAAGCCAGATACATTACAACCATTTAAAGGAAGTCCTTCTACTATTTGTGTTGAACCATTAAAGATAACTTGTTCTCCAATACCACTGTAAACATCGTTGGCAGCAAGATTGCTGCCATCAACGGGAGAAGTAAATGAATTAATGGTATTGATTTTAACTAAGCGTCGTGCCCCATTACCAGGAGTCCATTCCAAAGTTATTTCAGTATTGGCAGGATAAGCAATTATATTTGAAGCTTGCAAAGTGGGGGGTTCAACTTCTATGCCTGTAAAATCCGTTAAAGTTATGTCATCTATATTTAAGCGATTATTAGAAGTTCCTGTTTCGGTAGCGCGTTGAATTCTTATTCTCACATCCCCACTAACATTTACATCTTCAGAAAATAAACTGGGTGTATCACTTGCAGGAGCTGTAAAAACAGAACCAATTTGCATCCAACTACTGCCATTGTCAATACTGTATTCTACTTTCCAGTCCACTTGCGCATCAGTAGCATATCTTCTATAATAAAAAGAAAGAGTGCCCAAACCACTAGTTTTGTTTTCTAACATTGTCATTGCAGAAGTCCCATAACCTCGCAACCTAGCTGATTTCGTACCATTTTTCCAATCAGTAGCTAAATTACCAATTAACACTTCTGTCAGATTCCAAGAAAGACCGCTTAAAGTTACATCACCTGAAGCATAAGCAGTTTTGGTTTCGTCCGCTCCTTCAAAATTAACTATGTATTGACCAAAGCTTAGTGAAATACTTAGCATTAAAAGCAGCAAGCAGAATGTGGTTTTCCGCATTGAGTAACTCCCTTTGTTTATTATATATTATCCTTTTCCCTTGCTTCCTCAAATTGTCAAGCCAAATCCTAAATTTGTCTATGGGGTGCTCTGTTTTTTTAGCGGTACACAGGACTCTTAATTATTTTAGCATCCAAAATCCACAGATTTTGATTGACATAATATTTAAAATCCTTTTTATGAACTTATGGAAAGAATCGCTTTTATTTTGCTGATAACTCTTTTGCTCTGTAGCTGTGATTTATTTACAGTACGAGATTCAGAGCATCCAGGAGCAGAAACACCGTGGATAGATTTTGCCACGGAATGTGATTCTGTGTTATTAAATCTGGAATATAGCTATGAGTATGTGCAAAATGCAGTTCATTATTCAGGTATTTTTACACCTGATTATGTTTTTCATTTTGCACCGCAAGATATAAGTGATTTGTCTATAGAGCAAACTTGGACAAGGGTTCAGGAGCAGGATATGATTCAAGTTTTGCATAATCGCTATAAAGAGATGCAGGTTACTTTAGAGCCTGTGGAAACTCAGGACCAAATAGAATCCACTCAAGCCAAAATATATCGTCAATACCTTATAACCGGGATTTTTCGCAGTGAAGGAAAAGAGCGTTTAGTTTTGGCTAGCGGCAATCTTGAATTACATTTAAAGAAGGAATATGGCTACTGGTATTTAAATCAGTGGTATGATTATCGCAGTAGCAATTCTCCAACCTGGGGAAGGTTAAAATATGAGAACCATTAGCATAATTCTAATATTCTTAACTTTTCTGATTGGGAGTTGTAGCAATCCCTTCTGTCCTGAGCTTAATGATGTTTCCAGTGCTGAAATTCAAAATAGGACACCGGAAGAACTTTTGCAAAATCTGGAGCGCGCATACACAGAAAAAAATATCAACCTTTATAAATCGCTCTTGCATCCTGATTTCCGTTTTGAACTTTTGGCAAGCGAGGTCAGTTTAATTGGTATTGATATGAATGGAGACGGAATGCGAGATTCTTGGTGGGGTTATGACCAGGAAATTGAATATACGGATAGAATGTTCAATCGCGGTTCCAGTGATGGAACTTATTATCCTCCCGATGAAATAAAACTGCGTTTACAGATTCCTCCTTCTGATCGATGGCAAACCGATCCTGAGGTTGGTCATGAGGATTGGATAATAATTCCCTGCAATTTTGATTTAATCCTATCCTATAAAGAAAGTAATTCCTTGTTTAACGCCAATGGCATAGCCAGATTTTATTTAAAACCGGTAAAAAATGGCTGGCAAATTGCCATTTGGAGGGATGAATCCAATATATGAATCCCGAAGGGCGAATTCTTGCCTTGGATTATGGTGAAAAAAGAATTGGGCTTGCTTTAAGTGACCCTAATCGCATATTTGCCAAACCCTTGTGCATTCTTAGTAATAAAGGTTTTGAACAGCTTATTTGCGAATTACAAGAAATTATAGTTAATAATCAAGTAACAATGCTCATTGTTGGCATTCCATATGCCATTGATGGTTCCTTTACTGCTAAAACTGAAGAATGCCAATCTGTTTTAGATCGTTTACAAGAAGTTCTTACTATTCCAGTTGAAGGATTTGATGAACGCTATTCTACTTGGGAAGCAAATGAAGAATTAAAAAAAATGGGATATAATTGGCAGCAAGCAAGAAAAATTAAAGATGCTATGGCAGCTGCCATCTTTTTAAGAGAGTATTTATCTAAATGAATAAGAAGAAAGTTGTTATCATCAGTTTGGCAATTGTTGTTTTTTTGGTTATGTTATATATTGCCTATCTGATTTTTGTACCCAAGCATAGCGAAGAATTAATTGTGCGTATAAAGCCTGGAGATAATGCCAGAGTAATTGCCAATAAACTTTCCGAATCAGGAATTATTCGCAGTAAAACAATGTTTATTTGGCTTACCAAACTAAGAAATGCAGATAGAAACCTAAAACCGGGAAGTTACATTTTTGGAGGTAATACCTATCTTTGGCAAACCGTTACCCGCTTATATAAAGGTCAAAGCGAGAACATTACAATCACCTTTCCAGAAGGGCTTTCTCTATATAAAACCCTGAAAAGAATTGATGCCAGCGGCTTAGCTACTTTTGAAGAATTATCAGCAAAAGCAAAAGATCCTACAGTAGTTAATAAACTTACCGGATTTGATGTCCCATCTCTGGAAGGATTTTTATATCCGGAAACATATCGTTTTCCAATTGACATTTCAGCAGATTCCATTTTGGCAATTCAGACTGCAGAATTTTTCAAAAAGCTAAACCAAGAAGGAATCGATCCTTATTCTACGCCCAATTTCTATAATAAATTAATCCTTGCTTCCATTGTGGAAAAAGAAGCAGGAACAGAAAGTGAAAAAGAAATTATTGCTGGGCTTTTTATGAATCGAATGGCAATTGGTATGGCTCTTCAATCTTGTTCCACAGTAGATTATCTTCTTGAGCCAAAAGGCATTAAACGCGATGTTTTAACCTATACTGATACCCAGATAAATTCTCCTTATAACACCTATATTTATCAAGGTTTACCTCCTACGCCGATCTGTAATCCTTCTGTTAATACAATAAAAGCGGTTTTGAATGCCAAACCTAATTCGTACCTCTATTTTTTCTCTGATCGCAAAGGGAAAAATGTGTTTTCCCGAACCTACGAAGAACATTTAGCCAAACAAAGGCAAATGCTATAAAATCTGTGTTATTTGTGAGAAGTACTTATATCTCTTTTTCGGTGATCTCGGTGTCCTCGGTGGCTAAGAAAATCCTCTAACCCTTAAATCCTTATTTCTAAAACT
>DJGX01000030.1 GCA_002432865.1 Cloacimonetes bacterium UBA5835 | reverse complement strand
ACGGCTTTTTGCGGAAGAGCCCTGCCACCCCGTAATATCCAGTTAGTATAAAAGATATGACATTTTCTACTAATGGAATATAACCTAATACTTTGGTTAGAAATCAACTATTCTTTTCTGACAATCAAATAATTTGTGTTTTCACAATATTATATTAACATCAGGTAGACCTTTATTTTAATTTCGAATCTGTAAGACTTCAATCTAATCGCATTTGTTAAACCCCATAAATCAAGAGTAGCTACGTTTTTTTCAATTTTAGCCATTTGCACAATAATCATTTTATAGTTAAGCCTTTATCGATAGCTTCCTGAATAATCTTATGACAACAAACTCCCAAGGGATTGTATTCTTTACAATTAGGTTTTTTCATAGCTCCAGTTATCGAATTCACTTCTTTAACTGTCTTCACACCATGCTTAACCACAGCTTCTATTACTTGTTCTTCAGTGACTTTACTGCAATAACAAGAATACTTTGGATTTGCATCTTTCTTAAACCAAATAGGAACACTAACTTGGACTTTTAAGAATTTTATTCCATTATCAACGTTGTAGTAGGCAACATCACAGTCTTCATTCATACAAATCCTATAATTATCTCCCCAGACTGCCTTGCGGTTATCATCTGTCACCAAGTGTTCAACGGTTATCCTACTAACTGTTACTCCTTCATTATTACAGACAGGGCAACTCTCCTTTGTTTTATTTAAATTTTGTGTGGTGCATTCACAGCAACATTCATCAATAACTTTCAATTACATAACCTCCATATCTTTTAAACCATCTAATTCAAGGTCATATACCAACCAATTTTCATTTATAGTTTTAAATTTCTGCCCTTGTGCAGGCTTCCATTGTCTTAGGCCTTAATTTTCATTTGCCTTTAAAAAGTTTCATTTTGTAATTTATACCCCTTGATTGTCTCATCAATTATCGGTATCAAACAAGGGGGGTGAATAGGAAAAATAGTTTATAGATTCTTTACATTCAAAGCTCTAAAAGCATTTAATACTGCGATGATAGTTACACCTACATCTGCAAATATAGCTGCCCACATAGTAGTTATTCCAAAAGCACTCAAAATAAGAACAATTATTTTTATTCCAATTGCAAATACTATGTTTTGATGTGCAATTTTTAGTGTCTTTTTAGAAATCTTCATTGCAGTAGCAATTTTCGATGGCTCATCAGTCATAATTACAATATCAGCAGCTTCAATGGCCGCATCAGAACCTAAACCACCCATTGCTATTCCAATGTCTGCACGAGCTAATACAGGCGCATCATTGATTCCGTCACCAACAAAAGCAAGTTTACCTTTTGTAGATTTTTGCGAAAATAATTCTTCTAGTTTTTCAACTTTGTCTGCTGGCAACAGTTCTGCATAAACCTTATCAACACCAAGCTCTTTAGCAACCTTTGAACCAACACTTTTATTATCACCTGTCAACATAACTATTTGTTTAATATTAGCTGCCTTAAGTTCCTTGATTGCTTGTGCTGAATCTGGCTTTACCTCATCGGCAATTACAATGTAACCTATATATTTGTTATTAACAGCAACATGTACAGCAGTACCGATCAGCTCTCCCTTGAAATAAGGGATATCCATCATTTTCATAAGTTTGATATTTCCTGCCATAACCTTTTTGCCATCTACTGTTGCAATAACACCATGACCTGATATCTCTTCTACATCTGAAATACGTCCATTGTCTATTTCTTTGCCATATGCACGTTTCAGTGAAAGTGAAATCGGATGATTGGAATAGCTTTCCACATATGCAGTTAATTCTAGTAGCTCTTCTTTGGAAACTCCTTCTGGATGAATTTCCTGTACATTAAATACACCTTTCGTTAGTGTTCCAGTTTTATCAAAAACAACAATTTCAGTTTCTGCTAATGCCTCTAAATAGTTACTACCCTTGACTAAAATACCTTTTTTTGAGGCTCCACCTATTCCACCGAAGAAACTCAAAGGAATTGAAATAACTAAAGCACACGGACAGGATACCACAAGGAATGCTAGTGCTCTATATATCCAATCACTAAAAGTCGCCCCGTCTATAACAAGAGGCGGTATAATAGCTAGAAAAACTGCGATTATAACCACAACCGGTGTATAATATCTCGCAAACTTCGTAATAAATTGTTCTGAATTGGATTTTTTACTACTTGCATTTTCAACTAAATCAAGAATTTTACTTACAGTAGATTCTCCAAATTCCTTGGTAACCTCTGCTGTAATAACTCCATTAATGTTGATGCACCCACTTAGGATATCACTTCCAACTTCTACTTCACGAGGAATAGATTCGCCTGTTAGTGCCGATGTATCAATCATTGAACTTCCCTCAATTACCTTGCCATCAAGAGGAATTTTTTCTCCTGCTTTAATTACAATAATATCTCCAATTTGTACTTCATCTGGGTCAACTTTGACAAGTTCATCGCCTTTTTTAACATTTGCATAATCTGGTCGAATATCCATAAGGCTTGCAATTGACTTTCTCGACTTGCCAACTGCATAGCTTTGAAACAGTTCTCCAACTTGATAAAACAGCATAACTGCAACACCTTCAGGATACTCACCAATAAAAAATGCACCAATTGTTGCAATACTCATTAAAAAGTTTTCATCGAAAACTTGACCTTTAAAAATATTTTTTACAGCTCTTTTTACAACATCTCCACCTACAATAATGTAACTTATTATAAAGAGAGCAATCTGTAACCATTCATTATTAAAATTAATAATTGCTGCTGCAACTAACACGGCTGCACCAATTATTATTCGCCACAATCGTTTCTTCATTTTTGCATACCCCCTTATACCCTTTTCATAATAGTATCAGGTTCAATTTTTTTAACTATTTTTTCAGCCTCTGCTATTATTGTAGGCATTTTTTCATCCTCACCATCAATAACAAGTTTTGTGGTCATAAAGTTAACAGTAGCTTCTTTCACTCCATCAAGCTCATTAATAGCCTTTTCCATTTTTGCCGCGCAATTTGCACAATCTAAACCTTCAAGTATAAATTTCTTTTTCATTATTAAATCCTCCTAAATATTATTTGTAATTTTATTTTGAATACTACAAGTCTTTTTCAAATTTTCTTGAAGCATTGCTCATTTGATATGAAGACTTAAATATCTGCCCAAATATCTTCAAAAAATATTCTATTCTACCGCATTACTACTTCTCGTTGATATGAATTAGACCTTGGTCAAATATTTCTCTTACATGATCATCAACTAATGAATAATATACTACTTTGCCTTCTTTTCTGTTTTTCACTAAATTAGCTTGTTTTAAGACTCTCAGCTGATGGGAAATTGCTGATTGTGTCATGTTAAGTAATACAGCGATATCACAAACACACATTTCAGCTTCATGTAAAGCCCATAGTATCCTGATTCGTGTTGAATCTCCAAATACTTTAAATAATTCTGCTAGATCGTAAAGGCTTTCTTCTTGAGGCATTTTATCTCTAACTTGATTTATAATATCCTCATGAATTACATTGCAGTCACATCTTTCAATTAAATTAAATTTTTCAGTCATATTATCACCTCTTTTTTAAACATTTCGTATGAATACTTGAACAAGCATTCATATGTTGTGTATTTATTATATTATTATTTTTCTCATATGTCAATAGTTATATGAGCATTTATTCAAGTGTTTTTTAATAACTGAATTGAAACATCTAAAAACACCTGCTTACGATAATAGTACTATAAAAGGGTGCTTTCAATACAAACGTTTTGAGTATTCCGACGATTTAGGGCTCTTCCGCAAAAAGCCGT
>DJGX01000057.1 GCA_002432865.1 Cloacimonetes bacterium UBA5835 | reverse complement strand
GTTGAATTATAGAAACAAGGATTATAGGATTATAGGATTAAGAGGATTAAGTTTTAGAAACAAGGATTTAATCCCCAAAATCTCTAAAATCCTGTTCATCCCTGGCCTATTATCTTTTTTTCGAGGGGCTTACGCCACCATCGCTATCATTGTATCGCCCTCCGGGCTTTAATCCTCTCTTAGATAATCATCATTTCTAAAGTTCAATCCTCTAAATCCTATGATCCTTAAATCCTTGTTTCTAAAATGCAAATCTGCGTAATCAGCGTAATCTGCGTGAACTAATCCTAAAATCCTTTTTTCGTTTTTGCCAATCCGGATACTGTGATACAAACAAACCTAAAACAGCCAAGGAAAGCCCTATCCAGCCAGTCCAATTTAGTTTATCCCCCAAAACAATATAAGCCAAAATAACAGTGAAAACTGGAATCAAATTAGTAAAGATATTGGATTTTGCCACTCCTAAATCTCGCAACACCCCTGTAAACAGTATAAAGGCAATTACGGAGGCTAAAATAGACATTGCGGCAATAGTTATTAAACCCTGAGCAGAATGTTGAATACTGAAAAAGTGTTTGCCGTCTACAATAAGAAACAGAGGCAAAAAATATAGCATTCCAAAAAAATTCTGCCAAGTAACGATGGTTATAGGACTATACCGATGGGTTAGATTACGAACCGAGATTCCATAAAACACACCGGATAAAACTGCTATCATCAAAAACAGAATTCCATTTATAGTAGCAGAAAAATCTGCACTACCCAAACTCATAACGATTACCCCTGAAGTGGAAACAATCAATCCCAAAACTACATACCAAGGCAATTTCTCTTTCAAGATAAGCCAAGCACCGATCGCAGAAAATATCGGAATAGTAGAAATGATTAAGCTTCCCAAAGCAGGAGCAACGATTTTCATCCCATTTGCTTCTCCGATAAAATACATAAAGGGTTCGCAAAAAGCAACCAGCATCATTTGCCAAATATCTTTGCTATGCACTTTTTCCCTTTTTGGAGAGAGCAACATAACTATAAAGAGTAAAATGGAAGCCAGCAAAAGACGCAAAAAAGTAACTTCATAGGGCAAATAGGTCTGATAGGCAATTTTGAACCAGACAAAAGTGGCAGACCAGAATAGCATAGCCAAAATGGCTTTCAGATAGGTTAAAGATGGTTTCATCAGTTAAATTTTAGAACTTCTCCAGATGGTATGGTTTTGATCTTTCCCCCATCATTGAGGTCTCTGCAAGGTCCTGCTTCAATTTCTCCGCTATCTGTATAACCGCGGTTTTCCCAAAAGCCAGAAACATAATAATCCATAAGCTCTATTTTAACTACGCTTTTTGCAGATTTATAGCCCCAAAGATAGGGTATGAAAGCTCTAATTGGTCCTCCGTAATCTTCTGTTAATAACTCCCCCTCGAAACTATGAGCAAGCAGGGATTTTTCTTTAAAAGCAATATCGATAGGTATAGAGGTATCGTATATTCCCCCAAAACTCCAAAAGCGAAGATATTTACAGGAATCGTTACTTTGCACTGTTTTTAATATTTCAGAAAGAGGAATCCCTTTCCAAATACCTTCCACAGACCATCTGGTAACACTTGTTAAACGGCCCTTAACATCTCTTTGGGGTAATTCCATTAAATCAGACCAGGAGAAGATTTGGGGCTTATTACAACTTCCGCAGACCTCTATTTTCCAGGTTTCTCTGTTTAGCGAACCAGGATGTCCTTCCGCCCAGAAAATCGGAGTATTTAAAGCCGCAAGCTTATTCATTTGATCCCTCCTGAACAAGTCTTACAAACAAATTGTCTATAATATCTGTGGGCAAAATTGAACAGGGATAGCGTTTTGTAGCAAGATATTCCGTTGTAAAACCCATAAAAAAGGAAGCATTTATAGCTGCCTCTCCCAATTCCATATCCTGTCCGCAAAAGGAACCAATTATACCAGTAAGAACATCTCCGCTTCCACCTGTAGCAAGTCCATCATTACCTGTGGTATTAATCAACATTCTTTTCCCATCGTAGAAGATGGTAGTATCACTTTTCAAGAGAACTTTTGCCTCTGTATTTTTAACATACTTAGTGAGCTCAGAGATGGTATCTTTATAGAGAGCACTCATTTCTATCTTAGCCAGGTCACAAAATTCTCCAAAATGAGGAGTAAGCAGAATATTGGGTTTTTTAATATACTGTTGTAAAGATGGCTCTTTGGCAATTAGTCGTAAAGCATCAGCATCCACAACCGTGGGAACTGTGGAAGTTCTTAATATAAACTCCAACATAATATACCCATATTCATCCGTTCCTAAACCTGGTCCAATAACGATGCTATCAGCTTTCTTTATCAGAGAAGAAAATTCACTCAAATCAGGGAGCAAAGATTCAGGTTTAGACGGAATACCAACAAACAATACTTCGGAAGGATTGGTATTATAGAAATAGGCATATTCTTCGCGACTGACTAAATAAACCAAACCAGCTCCCGCTCTTAAAGCAGCCTTGGCAGACATTGCCACCGAACCTAAAAGTCCCATAGAACCGCCTATTATAAAAACTCTACCATAATCTGATTTATTAGCCAACAAATAACGCTTGGGAACTTGAAATGTTTCAGCATCAATATGAAGAGCGGGAGAGAAAAAAGCATCATTATAACTATCCGGAATCCCAATCGGAATTGTAACAAGATCTCCGCTTTTCAATTTTCCTGTGTGTAGCAAAGAGCCAATTTTAGGCGAATGTAAACAAAGAGTTAAGTCCGCTTCAAAAGCATCCTCTCCTTCTCCGGTAGCTCCATTTAATCCAGAAGGAATATCTATTGCTACTTTAAATGCAGGTGAGTTGTTTGCACTCTGAAAGATCTTCTTTAGCGAAGTAGGTAATTTACCTTTATAGCCAGTTCCGAACACAGCATCAACAATCATACCAATATAAGAGCTGTTATCCAGAATCTCCAGAGTATCAGAAATATTATCTAATCCAATCATTGGAATGTTAAGCGATTGGCAAAGTTCATAATTGAGACGACATTCCTCTGTCATCGTGCCATCCTGAACTTTACATAAAAGGACTCTTCTACCATAGATAGTTAGCCACCGGGCAAGAACAAAGCCATCTCCGCTGTTGTTTCCTGTTCCATGTAAAATAATAATCACATTATTCAAATGTTCCGAACAGTTCTGCAGCAGATAATCTGCACAACCTTTACCTGCGTTTTCCATCAGGATTCTAGCTGGCAAACCAAAACAATTAATCGTATTTTCATCAAGGGTTTTCATTTGTGAAGGGGTAAAAATGTAGCTCATTTTATTTCTCCTTATTGATTCCCTGAACAGGAAGTTTAATTTCGAAAGTGGTGCCTTCACCAATAGTGCTTTGCAGAACTTTTATGCTGCCGTTATGATAATCTTCAATAATGCGTTTTACTAAGCTGAGCCCCAAACCCCAACCTCTGGTTTTGGAAGTTACCCCTGGTTCAAAAATTCGTTTCCATTGTCTGCGTGGAATTCCTTTACCTTCATCGCGAATATGAATATAGATCCAGGGGTCTTTCTTAGTAGCTGTAATTATTATGTTTCCACCTTTAGTAATCATTGCATCCATACAGTTCTTAATCAAGTTTTCTAATGTCCATTTAATTAGTTCTTTATCCATCAAAACTGTTTCATCATCAATCTTGCTGATGTAATGGATATCTATTTTGTTTCCCAGGTGAGGCATACGAGCCCGAAAATACTCTACTGTTTCAGCAATAACTTGATGTAAATTATTTCGTTCCAGTTTTGTAACGCTGCCAACTTTCCCAAAGCGAGAAGCAATAGTTTTTAGATGTTCTAAATCGGCAGTCATATATTGCACAATTTGATTTATATCTCTTTCACTGCCATCTACAGGTGGTTCTTTTAAATAATCCAACCAACCCATTAATGAGGTTATTGGAGTTCCGAATTGATGAGCTGTTTCTTTTGCCAAGCCTATCCAAAGCGTATCCTTTTCTGTTCTGCTAAGTAGAAATAAGCCATATACTCCAAAGAAAACAACAGTTAGAGCAAAAACAAGCTCCAAAATAACTATATAGCGTATATAGGAGAGGGATTTAGGATTCGAAAAATAAATATAACCCAAACTGTCTGCCTGATTGGAAAGAGGTATTTCTTCCATTTCCTGAATCTGGTGAGCCAATTTTTGTTGTTCTTCAGTAGAGATTTCATAGTAATTAGCAGCTTCAGGAATACCTACATTCCTCCAGAAAAGAGGTTGTTTATAATGGTCGGTAACAATAATAGCACAATCCACATTTTTTATAAATTCTGCAAAAGAGATAGGTTTACTGTAAAAGGCATAGCCACTGATTTTGCCATTATCCGTTAAGGGGGTTTGAATCATTGTTTTCATCAAATTTTCCAATTTCCGTTGATTCGCTGCCGAGAGTTCTTGAAACAAAGTATCAGTTGGCACTCCTACATTTTTCCAGAGTTGTGGCTGAAAATTCTGATCGGTAATAATAACTGGGACTGGATTATCTTGCATAAACTCTGTGCTGATATAATCCCACAGGTCTTGTTTAAAATCACTCGAAGTAGTAAATTGTAAATATTTGGAGCTTATTTCCGTAATTAATTGAGCATATAGTTCTGCTTCTCTTAAATACTTATCTGTGTAAGCAATATATTGAGCAAAGATGCGGGGTATATATTCTTGTTCCTGTTTTGCCTGTTTTATCAAAAATTGGATATAAATCCCGAAAAAGATAAAGATGGCTAAACTGCCAAAGATTAGAATAAACCTAAGGCGATTGAATAGATTAGTGTCCCTTGATTCTTTGCCAGTGAGAATCGAGCTCTTCAAGATCGGCTTCATTAATATCCTTTCCTTCTTTACGGTAGTATTCTTCAATACTATTAAAACGGCGAACAAATTTACGCGTGCATTCTTTTAAAGCCGCTTCGGCATCGATATGTAATTTTCTTGCCAAGTTTACCAAAGTGAAAATCATATCTCCAAGTTCTTCGCGTATTTTCTCCTCTTCGTTACTGGCTAACGCTTCTATAAATTCCTCTTTCTCTTCATCTATTTTTTCCATAATGGGCTTAATATCTTGCCAGTCAAAACCTACAGCGGCAGCTTTTTCTTGGGTTCGTTGGGCTTGAATAAGAGCCGGCATTTTTTTAGGAATACCATCCAAAACACTTTTCCGCATTGTTTTTTCTTTCTTTTTAAGGCGTTCCCAATTTACTTTTACTGCATCTGCATCTTCTATGTTTAGGTCTCCAAAAACATGTGGATGTCTACGAATGAGTTTATTGATAATTTCATCTATCACATCGTCTATAGACCATAATCCCTGTTCTTTAGATATTTGTGCTTGAAAAACGATATGCAATAGAAGATCGCCCAATTCTTCTTTCAGCGAGTTATCGTCCTTATTTTCTATGGCTTCGATAACTTCATATAGTTCCTCAATAATATTGGGAACAAGAGTTTCGCGGGTTTGTTTTAAATCCCAGGGACATCCTGTTCCAGGAGTTCTGAGAGTTGCTACAATTTCAACAAGTTTTTCAAATTTACTCATATTGCCTTTTGCATCCAGTTTGCTGGATGAGATATTTCATTGATAAACGCAAATAGAATCCAGTAATGATGTTCCCAAATTATCGAGCTGGGTAAGCTGGCAGCAGGTATAAACATCAAAAGCACAAAGAAAAACATTTCGTAATATTTCTTTTGTTCCGGATTCGCTTTTATAGCTCGCCAGAGACGGTAGAGCCAGATTCCATAAATATAGAGAAAGCCTAAAAGAAATACAAGCCCATAATTCGCCATCAGTTCCAGAAAGAAATTGTGTGGATTGGAAATTCCACCTGTTCTATAGATCCTTCCCGAAAGCATATAGCGTTCCACATTACCTGCACCCACACCCATAAATCCACTTTGAGCCAATATTTCCAGATTCTCAGGAATTAAGCGAGTGCGAATTTTTATACTGCCCATAACACAAGATTTTGATTCTTGCCCAATACTGCTAATTTCAGCGCTCAATTTACTAATTGTAAAATTTACAAGAGGCTTGGCAAATATGATGAGCCCCAGGATAATAAGGCCAATTAGTAATAGACCTGTTCTTCTCATTTTTTTCGAGTAAAGAAAAAACAGCGTATATAACAACATCCCCAATGTAGCAATAATGGCAATTCTGGCTCCTTCCACAATAACAATGGCAATGACCAACAAAGCACATATAAACGAAAATACCCTTAAGTACCTTCTATTTTTTGTAAGCTCAGGAATAAAAAGATAAAACGGAAATAACAAACAGAAAACAGCTCCAAATTGGTTTGGACCATAGAAAGGTCCCGTTGGAACAAAAATCGCCCTGTTATAATAGATTGATTGAGGTAAGTGTTTCCAGGTAGATATTTCCCAAAAAGCAATTCCAAGATAGGCTAGCATTAGAAAAAACCAGAACCAGTGAGCGTATTGCTTCACTCTTTTATCTCTGCAAAAAACACTTATTATGAGAAATAATGCGGTTTTTCTTAAGATTAATTTTGAATGGGCTAACGAAATCCTTTTATCTATCGACCAGTTATAACTTATTAGTGAATAAGCCGATAATGCTAATAAAAACAATACCGGAACAAGATTAACTTCATTGATTATTGCGATATCCTTATCTATTATAGCATAAATTAAGCATAGGCTGGCCACCGCGATAAAATAGATATCATTAAAGCCCATATCCACAGGAAAGTAATCCAGAACTACCGCTATCAATAATAATCCCGCTATCAGATAGTTTAATCTGATGTTATTATACGATAAATTCAGGGTTGCGGAATTCAGGATTGTTTCCTTTTTCTAAAGAGAGCTGCTTTAATTGCCAATATTTTTTCTCTGTTTTCACCCTGAAAGCTCTCCAAAATCAAGGCCAAAATACAGGAAAAAATAAAGGCAGCCACAGTGCTAACAATTACAGTGATTGCTCTTTTGGGTTTAGACCTAATACCAGCAATTTGAGGTGCATCGTATATTTCGAAGGTAGGAAGGTCTTTCACTTCTTCCAGCTTAGCAAGTTCATATTGCGGATATAGATATTCAATTATTTGCTTCTCTATTTCTACATTCAACATCATTTGAGCATATTGCATCGATATATCTGGAATTTTATCTATTTGCACAATATATTCAGGAACCAGATCACTATTGTTTTTCTCCAAACTCTGCACTTTCTTTTTCAATAATTTCATCTTCTCCGTTAGAGACTTTACTATAGGTGATTTCTCATCATATTGGGTAAGAGCAAGAGAGTATTCCAGTTCAGCTTGCATATATTCAGCCACTACATCACTATATAGTTTTATCAGTGATTGCGTTTGCTGAGTGATATCTATGGAACGGTTTTTCTTTTGGAAATCCCTCATTTGCATCGCCAGAGAATCCATTATCTGTTTATGCTCCTCTACTTGCTTTTCCAAGAATTGTCGTTTCTGGCGCCCTTTACTCATTTTGCTATTTAAAATGTATTTGCTCAGAGCATCCAAATGATGTTGGACCATCTGACGGGAAAGTTCTCTATCTTTGGTTTCCGCTTTAATGTTTACCAGATAGGTCTTCTGATCATAAAACATCTCCATTGTCTCTTCACTTAATTTTCTCACTGCCAATTCCATTGCTTTCAGCGAATCCGGTTCTTTTATTTTGTAATATTGGATCAGATTAAATTTTCTTACCACTTCTTCCCGAAATTTACGGCTTTGCATTATGTAGATGAAATCCACTGCCATATCATATTTGTCGGTTTGTAGAAGTCCTCCCCCTAAAATATCCATAAAACTTCCACCCAAGGAACCTATACTTCCCGATTCGGCAATTGGCATAAGCGTTGCTTTCGATTCCCAATATTCAGGAACAACAAGTGAATATATAATAGCTGCCACAGCCACTATACAGCATATAGTTATTACCAGATATTTGCGTTTGGCTATCA
Organism: Cloacimonetes bacterium UBA5835; assembly: GCA_002432865.1. Taxonomy (GTDB): domain Bacteria; phylum Cloacimonadota; class Cloacimonadia; order Cloacimonadales; family Cloacimonadaceae; genus Cloacimonas. Next base: position 2,483 of record DJGX01000057.1, on the reverse strand, counting down.
CCAGGATGATGTCCAATAAGCCCAATTCGTTTTTATTCATTATTCTCCTCTTCCTGAGGTTATTATAAAGTTAAGCGTAAAAAAGGATCAAGCACTGAAGGCAGTTTTATTGTCCCATCTTCTTGTTGATAAGTTTCCAGAATAGCAATCAACAAACGTGGAGTGGCAACTCCGGAACCATTTAAAGTATGCAAGTGCCTAACTTTTCCCGTTTTATCCTTAAAGCGAATATTAGCTCGGCGTGCTTGAAATTCACCAAAGTTGCTAACAGAGCTTACTTCCAGATATTTACCTGTTCCTGGTGCCCAAACTTCCAAATCATAGGTTTTTTGAGATGCGAAAGATAGATCGCCTGTGCAAAGAGTTACTACTCTATAATGCAAATTGAATGCCTGTAATATCGCTTCCGCATTGGCTAAGATTTCTTCTAATGCTTCCGCTGATTTTTCCGGCTCAGTAAACTGAACTAACTCCACTTTATTAAATTGATGCAAGCGTTGCAGACCTCTAGTTTCTTTTCCATAGGAACCTGCCTCTCTTCTAAAACAGGGTGTGTAGGCAACATAGCGTTTCGGCAGATCTTTCCAGATAAGGATTTCATCAGTATAAATATTAGTTACGGGAACTTCAGCTGTAGGAATTAAGAACAAATCGTCTTTTTCTATTTGATACATATCTTCTTCCAATTTAGGAAGTTGCCCTGTGCCTGTCATCGTTTTTCGGTTTACAGCCAAAGGCACCATCAATTCCGTGTAATTATGTTTCTGACAATGATATTCCAACATAAAATTTATCAAATAGCGTTCTAAACGCGCTCCCTCTCCAGTGTAAACAGGAAAACCACTACCGCTAATTTTTGCCCCACGAGGTAAATCCAGAAGGTTATTTTGAATAGCCAATTCCAAATGATCTTTGGGAGTAAAGGAAAATTGTTTGGGTTCACCCCATACCTTTATTACTTTATTAGCTGTTTCATCTTTTCCCACTGGTACATCCGCTTGCGGGATATTGGGAATAGTTAAAAGTAGTTTTTCCAACTCTGCATTTGTTGCGCCTAACTGATTAGCAAGTCCTTTAATCTCTTCAGCCACTTTGCTCATTTCAGTAAGTTCGTTATCTATCTTTTCACCCGCTTTTTTCCTTTGCGCGATGATAGCTGAAACACTGTTTTGATGCGCTTTCAGATTATCAAACTCAAATTGCAGTTTGCGTCTTTGATCATCAATGCTTAATAGCGCATCCAAATCCGCTTTTTCATTTTTATTGATTATCGCTTGACGAACAAGTTCCACATTATTACGAATAAATTTTAAGTCTAACATTTTTCTCCTTTACTTGCCACCGCTATCTTCACCATTTCCAGAAAGTCCTCTTCTTTTAGCGAAGCGCCTCCAATTAAGCCACCATCAATATCTTCGCCTTCCAATAGCTCTTTTAAATTTGCCGGTTTTATACTGCCCCCATAGAGAATGGATAGTTCATTCGCAACGGTTTCTCCATAGTTATTTTTCAGCCAATTTCTAATTAACTTGTGCACTTCCTGCGCTTGCCAAGGTGTAGCATTTTCTCCTGTTCCAATTGCCCAAACCGGTTCATAAGCAATAATAATCTCTGTTCCCTTTATCAGTTTTATGCCTTCTAAACAACCATTAAGCTGATTGATAATCACTTCCTCTGTTTTGCCTTCTTCCCTTTGAGCCAATGTTTCTCCAATACAAACAATGGGAGTAATATTATGCTCAAAAAGCTTCAGCATTCTGGCTTTTACCATAGCATCTGTTTCATTATGATATTGACGGCGTTCAGAATGACCCACAATACAATATTTAAGTTCCATTGATGCAAGCATTTGAGCAGATACCTCTCCCGTGTAAGCACCCTCAGAATGATAAGATACATCCTGAGCAGCCACTTGTAAAGCAGAACTAAAACTCTCTCTTAAGGCCTCTTCCAAAAATGGATAAGCCGGTGCAATTAAAGGAATTACATTCCCCAAATCCTGCTTGTTTATCTCTGGAACTACCCTTTGTACAAATACCCGCGTTTCCATTAAACCCTTATTCATCTTCCAGTTACCGGCAATGTATAACTTCCGCATTTATATACCTCACTTAAGCTTATCTTAAAAATCATAAAGTTTAGCTTTGGCTATTAGGTCAAGTTTTTTTATCCTTTTTGTCTTTTTGCCTAATCTTGTGTTGACCTGAGGGGCTCTTTTTGAAGATGAGAAAATAAGAAGATAATTGTATCTTTCTTTTTTACGAGGGGCTTACGCCACCATCGCTATCACTATATCGGTCTTTGAGTTAAAATCGGTTTTCCCTGTGATCTGCCACCTCATTTCATTCTTTTCCCCTATCTTTTAACTAAGGTCACAAATAATCTCTTAAAAAAGGCCGATTTTGACTTAAAGCCGACAGTTGACAACCGACAGATTATTTACGCCACCATCGCTATCACTGTATCGGCCTTTGAGTTAAAAT
>DJGX01000039.1:5732-5864 GCA_002432865.1 Cloacimonetes bacterium UBA5835 | reverse complement strand
CTTAGTTCAAAGTGCAGGAGTTCAACGTTCTTAGTTCAAAGTGCAGGGGTTCTTAGTTCAAAGTGCGGGAGTTCAAAGTTCTTAGTTCAAAGTGCAGGAGTTCTTAGTACTTAGTTCAAAGTGCAGGAGTTC
>DJGX01000039.1:0-5690 GCA_002432865.1 Cloacimonetes bacterium UBA5835 | reverse complement strand
CAGGAGTTCTTAGTTCAAAGTTATTTTTTCGGTGACTTCGGTGTTCTCGGTGGCTTATTATAAAAGAATCCCTTAAATCCTTATAATCCTGTTCATCCCAGACCTATTATTTTCTCTTTTTGCGGAGGAACGGCGTCCTCCGGCTACACATTTTTAGCTATAAGCAAGATACCATAAAGAAAAAAGTTTTGCAGGCACGGATGGCTTCTTACTCACTTAAAGGCAATTCTATATATATGTTGTTGATAGAGGATAGTTTTGTCCATTTCCAAAATAGCAGCCAAAATATCAAAAAGGGAGGGACTTTCCAACAATTTTTCTATATGTAATTCGTTACCCTTCAGGTTCATAGCTAAAATAATCTTCTTCAAATCGTAAGTTTTATCTTTTGCAGGTCTGCTTTTCGTATAGGAAAATGTTTTGCTTTGGGCAAAGAAATCTATTTTTGTTCTAACCTGGCTAAGTAAATCATCCGCTAAAAAAACACTGATAACTTCGCTAGTTGGTTGCTTCTCATCTTTATTCAGAGGTTGAACAGCAGTTACAGTAAAATCTAAAATAGGGGTTTGCTGAAATTCCCGCAAAATTTCTTCCGGCGAATATTGTTGATAAAAGGCAAGATCAAAATATTCTGCTAAACCCTCAATTCCAACAGCCAAAGGAGGGCAGAGCGACACCTTAGGGTGAGGGCTAAAACCCTGGGTAAAAACAGTTTGCAGGTCAATTAGAGAAATGCGACGAAAAAGCATTCGCATCCAATCCAGATGGGCAATAAAGCGTAAAAGTCCTTTCTTTTGATAAAAAACCCGATATTTGTATTGTCTGTTTTGTAGGAATGTTTTTTTTACCTCTGTGGAAGATGTACCCTCCTTTAAAAATGTTCCCTGGGCAATTATTGTCTGAACTTCGTCTTTACATACCCCACAGGAAGAACAAATTTCTCTGCAATCCTTGGTTTGAATACCTGTTTTTGCTTTTTCCCATTCTGAAATTAAAAAACTTTTATCTATGCCCAATGATATAAAATCCCAAGGCAAAATATCTTGTAGATTGCGCTCTCCCAAGTAGTTATCTAAAGTAATACTACATTCAGTTAACGCCTCTTGCCACAAGGAAAAATTAAAGCACTCTTTCCAGCCATCAAAATGAGCTCCTTTTTTCCAGGCGGTTTCAATAAGTTCTGCTATTTTTATATCTCCCCGACTAAGCAATGCTTCTAAAAGGGAATTTTCTATAGTATGATAGTGGATTTTGATGTTTTTAGCTCTGGCAAAGGCATTTTTTATTCGCATCGCATTTTTTAGCAGAGTATCAAAATCCTGCATCGCGCACCATTGAAAAGGTGTGAATGGTTTTGGTACGAAAGGCGAAAGGGTTACATTTATTTGCAGATGCCTATTTCCAGCATTATTTATTTTTTGAATAAGAGCAATAATGGCTTCAATATCTTCTTCCGTTTCGGTAGGAAGCCCCAACATAAAATATAGCTTAATTTTTTGCCAGCCAAGTTTTAGTGCGGTTTCAATGCCAGCAAGGATTTGTTCTTCGCTTAGGTTTTTGTTTATCACTTGGCGTAAACGCTGTGAACCAGCCTCGGGAGCAATGGTTAAACCCTCTCTACCCAAATTTTTAAGTGATTGAACAATAGCGTTATCCAAAGTATCCACACGCAAAGAAGGCAAAGAAATATGGGTTTTTTGAGTATCCAGATTTTCTAAAAGTTGCTGCAGCAGATTTTGAATGCAGGAATAATCGCTACTGGAAAGAGATAACAGACCAACTTCATCCCACCCCGATTCTTTTATTTCTTTTAAAATGTTTTCTATAATAGTTTGGGGCTCGCGTTCCCGGACCGGACGATAAAAATACCCGGCAAAACAAAATCTACAACCCCGAGTGCAACCTCTCATAATTTCGGAAGTTAAGCGATTATGAGTTGCCAGCTGCCAAGGTAAAAGTTGGGGAGTATGTTGTGCTTCAGAAGAAGGAAAATTAATATATTTACGACTCTGGATGAGCTCGGTTCCATTATGAAGAGAAGGAACATAACAAGATTTTAGCTGTGCCATTTGTTTGATGCGTTCAGTGCGGTTACTTTCAGTTTTCAAAATTTTTGCTATTTCAATGATTCCGTCTTCCGCTTCGCCAATAAAAAACACATCAATAAAAGGAGCCAAGGGTAAAGGATTTGTGGCACAGGGTCCTCCGGCAAGGATAATGGGGTCTGTTTCTTTGCGTTTGTCTCTATGTATCTCAATACCGCTTAAGTTTATTAGCTCCAATACATTAGTAAAGGTAAGTTCACTTTGGAGAGTAATCCCTAATATGTCAAAATCCTTAATTTGTCTTCTACTTTCCCAACCGAAAAGTTCCAAACCCTCATCCTGCATTTTTTCGATTAAATCAATCCAAGGTAGATAAACCCTATCCGCCATAGCGTAATCCAACTGATTTATAATGGAATAGAGTATCTTTATGCCCAGGTGGGAAAAACCCAGTTCGTAAGTATCCGGAAAAGCAAAAGCAAAATGAATTGGAAAAGCAGAAAAATCCTTGCGGCAGGCATTTATTTCGTGATCAATATACCTGGAAGGTTTTTCCACCAAAGGCAGAAGGTGTTCTATATCAACTTTCATAAACTGCGCAAAGATATTTTCACGCTATGTTCTGTTCCCCAATTAATTAGAGAGCGACAAGCAGGATTTTCATTAAAAGAAAGGGCAGGGGTAAGCAATTCTTCTCTGGTAATTTCTTGTAGAGTGTTTTCATAGCGACATTGTTGAATGATAAATCTATCCCCCGGTTTTAGCAATTCTTGCATAGAAGCAAGATCTGAAGAAGTTAATAGCAAATCAAAATAGGTAGTGCGGAATTCGTAATCAATTCCGGATTGGCGAATAATATCCATACTTTTTTCGATTATTCCAGATTCTAAATCTGCTCTAGTAATAACTTTATATAGTTTTATAGGTGCTTTTATATCCATTGCCCAATAATCTACCAAACCCAGATTACCAATTTCCTGCAAAACATCAGGGTGAGAGCCATTGGTATCCAGTTTTATCTTATAACGCATTGCCTTAATTAATTTTAGGAATGGAATAAGATCTTCTTGAAGAGTTGGCTCCCCTCCGGTAACTACTACTGCGGATAGTTTTTTGTGCCGTTTATACAGAAAGCGTAATACCCATTCAGTATCCAGTAATGGACTATATCTTACAGGATCAACCAGTTCGGGATTGTGACAATAGGGGCAGCGAAAATTGCATCCCTGCGTAAAAATTATTGCTGATAACTCACCTGGATAATCCAACAATGAAAACTTTTGCAAACCACCAATTTTCATTATACGCTCTTTGCTGAAACGGTTTCTGGTAGAATTAGACTATCCTTTTTCGGCTGTTTATGAAGGTCAAAAGTAGTGCGCATTTTAAATTCTGCTTTTTTACCTTCGTTCCATTGGGAAACGGGTCGCAAATAACCTACAATTCTGGAAAAGACTTCTGTCCTATTTTGGCAGAGAGGACAAATTGGCTGTTCGCCATCCAGATAGCCATGAGTTGGACAAATACTGAAGGTTGGAGAAAAAGTGAAATAGGGCAAGCGATAACCCTCACAGATAGTTTTTACCAGTGCTTTTATACTTTGGCCATATTCAACTCTTTCTCCGCCAAAGATATGTAAAACTGTTCCACCTGTATATTTGGTTTGGAGTTCATCCTGCAAATCCAAAACCTCGAAAATATCATCAGAATAGTTAACGGGCAGCTGAGTGCTATTTGTATAAAAAGGCGCTTTGTCATCACAATTGGCACAAGTTATTTCTGGGAAATGTTTTTTATCCAAAAGTGCTAAACGATAGCTTGTTCCTTCGGCAGGAGTTGCTTCCAAGTTATAATTATTTTCTGTTTCTTCCTGAAATTCCAGTAAACGGTTGCGTAGATAATCCATAATTTTCAGGGCAAAGTCCTTAGCTTTTGAAGCTCCTATATTTTCATCCATAAAGTTTAGCATCGCTTCGTTCATTCCGATAATTCCGATGGTGGAAAAATGATTTTTCCAGTATTGGCCAAAGCGTTCATAAATGCTTTTTAAATAGAACTTTGTATAGGGATAAAGTCCGCCTTCCGTAAAGTTCTCTAAGACCTTGCGTTTAATTTCCAGCGATTTTTTTGCCAGCTGTAAACGCTCTTCCAAGAGAGCAAAAAATTCCTCTTCCGTTTTTGCTAGATAACCTATGCGGGGAAGATTTATGGTTACCACACCGATGGAACCAGTTAGAGGATTGGCACCAAAAAGTCCACCCCCTCTGGTTTCCAGCTTACGGGTATCCAATCGTAAACGACAACACATACTGCGTGCATCTTTAGGATCCATATCGGAATTTACAAAATTGGAAAAATAGGGAATGCCATATTTGGCTGTTGCCTCCCATAAGTAATCCAGATTAGGATCATCCCAGTTAAAATCTTTTGTGATATTATAGGTTGGAATGGGAAAAGTAAAAACGCGTCCCTTGGCATCACCTTCAATCATCACTTCCAAAAAAGCTCTATTCAAAATGTCCATTTCTGCCTGAAAATCACCATAGGTTTTATTCATCGGTTTGCCACCTATGATAACTGCCTGATCTTTATATAATTGATGTGGCTTTAAGTCTAAAGTTATATTAGTAAATGGGGTCTGAAAACCAACTCGCGTAGGCACATTGATATTAAAGATGAATTCCTGCAGCGCTTGTTTCACTTCTTTATAGTTAAGCCCATCATAAAAAATAAAGGGTGCCAAAAGTGTATCAAAACTGGAAAATGCTTGTGCTCCTGCAGCTTCACCTTGCAAAGTATAAAAGAAATTAACAATCTGTCCTAAGGCGCTTCTAAAATGTTTGGCAGGAGAACTTTCCACTTTGCCTTCTGCACCGCAAAAACCGGTTAAAAGTAAATCCATCAAATCCCAGCCCACACAATAAACTGAAAGCTGACCCAAATCGTGAATATGTAAATCGCCACTTAAATGTGCTTCCCGAATTTCAGGAGGATAGATCTTATTCAACCAGTATGTCTTACTAACTTCAGAAGCAATATAATTGTTCAAGCCCTGAAGTGAGTATGCCATATTGGAATTTTCGTTTACCTGCCAATCTAATCTATCCAGATATTGATCTATCAAATCCACTCCCGCTTTGGAAACCAAGTTGCGAATCTGGGAATGCTGATCACGATAGATAATATATGCCTTGGCGGTTTTTTTGTAAGGAGAAGCAAGCAAAACTTCCTCTACAATATCTTGAATCTTTTCCACCTCGGGAATTTCATCCTGAATAACTTGCTGGGCTAAATTGAGCACGCGTAAAGTTAAAACCGCAGCAATATCCTGTCCAAATTCACCTGTGGCAAATCCAGCACTTTCAATGGCCTTGGCTATTTTTTGTTGATCAAAAACAACGATGGAACCGTTTCTTTTGCGTATAGATGAAAACATCTCAAAACCTCTATTTTATAAATTTAATATCTTATTTAGATATAATAAGTTAGAATGCTGAGACCGTGTTTTGGGAAATCGGGTCTCAGCAACCGAAGTTTATGGAAATATGGAGTTACAATTTGTCAAGCGGAATTGTGATTTTTCCCGCAGATTTAGTTTCACGCAGATTACGCAGATTACGCAGATTTTTTTAGAAACGAGGATTT
>DJGX01000033.1:85967-86142 GCA_002432865.1 Cloacimonetes bacterium UBA5835 | reverse complement strand
GATTTTAGGATTTAGAGGATTTATTTATAAGCCACCGAAGCCACCGAAATCACCGAAAAAATGTGAGCACGCAGATTGCGCAGATTAAGCAGATTTAGTTTTCGAATCGAGGATTTAAGGATTGGATTTTAGAAACGAGGATTTAAGGATTGGATTTTAGAAACAAGGATTTAAG
>DJGX01000033.1:70064-85929 GCA_002432865.1 Cloacimonetes bacterium UBA5835 | reverse complement strand
TAGGATTTAGAGGATTTATTTATTAGCCACCGAAATCACCGAAATCACCGAAGATTTTTCACGCAGATCACGCAGATTACGCAGATTGCGCAGATTTAGTTTTCGAAACGAGGATTTAAGGTAGGATTTTTTAACGCATTCCTTTTTCCCTAAATTAAGTCCACTGTTTTCAAGATGATTCGAACAAACAACCCCTCCTCATCTCCTCCTCCTCCCGTCCTCAACCCATAGTTAAGGAGGAGAGGAGATTGGGTGGAGGACAAATTGTATATCGTTAACTTACAAGCGAAAGTAAGGCTTAGGGCAAAACAGTTATTTATAACTTATTAAGATTATTGGACTTAATAGATTTCAACAGCTTCGAATAATCGATCTTAATATGCTTTTATTATTTATGCTGAGCAATCCACTAGATATTGGGAGAGGTAGTATATCAAAAGGTTGGCATAAAAAGATAGGGAGTGTCAATTGGAGAGGTACAATAATTTTATTGTGTAATTTGTTTGGCTACCTCATTAACTGAACAAGGTTAATAGTGTGCCAATATTATCTAACTGTAATGAGAATGATGTAGTAAGTTTTCCCAATTTACCGATTAGTTACTTAATAAAATTTAGAACCTGGTTAAGAAATTCATCTTCTTGGTCAAAGCTATATTCCAGCTTTAGCGCAAGTAAGCGATTTTGCAAGGATTCATATTTAGCCAGTTTCATAATATCTTTTTGGGTGCAGAGAATATAATCCGGGTTTAGTTCGAAGATGTTTTCTATTAGGGATGGCTGTTTAAAATCACAGTGATCTATACAAGCATAGTGCTTTACATAAGATAGTCCCAAAGAATTGATGGATTCTGCAAAGGAAGCTGGATTGGCAATTCCGGAAACAAGCACAATTCGTTTTTCTTTAAGATAATCGAGCGGATAAACATTTCCGGTAATGTCCAAAAAGCATTTTGGAGTATTAGAGCTATGGTAGATTGGTATTTTCAATTGGTTAATTTTATTTAGCCAAAGGGTTTCTGTTTGTGCTTTATTTTTGCGGTTAATTATTATTAAACTGTTTTGAGGGATATTGGAAAGTGGTTCTCTTAAATATCCTGCTGGAAGCACAAAGCCGTTGCCCAGTCCAATAGAAGCATCAAAACTGATTATATCTAAGTCTCTATGGATATAATTATGTTGTAGGGCATCGTCTAAAATAATCACATCCAGCGAAGGATGTTTTTCTAAGAGTAATTTAACAGCCAACACCCGTTTTCTACCAACTGCCACAGGAACTTTAAGTAGGGCAGAGGCTATCAAATATGCCTCGTCACCTGTTTTATGAATATCGTAGAGCATACCAGAATCGGCGTTAATAATATGAGGTTCATTTTCAAAAGCACTTTTATAGCCACGATGGGACACAGCTACTTTTAGCCCTTTATTTATCAATAAATTAGCCAAAGAAATTGTGAGTGGAGTTTTTCCCGAACCACCACTAATGATATTGCCAATACTAATAATTTTGCAAGGTGCGCGATAAGCTCTTCGGCGAGAATATGTTCTGCATTGTTTTTGGATATAGCCATAGAGTACTCCCGAAGGATATAGAGCATAAGACAAAGGAGAGCGCTTTAGTAAATGGGCTTGGATGAATGTATTGAGATCCATTTATTTTAAGTGGGATTCAATAAGTTCCACCAGTTTTTCTGTTTCGAAGGGTTTATAGAGAACATCTTTCAAGCCGTCAACTTTGGCGCGTACTAAAACATGATTGGGGTCGTAACCAAAGCCGGTCATCATAATCACCGGAATATTTTCATCGTAATCCTTAATTCTCCAAAACAGCTCGTAGCCATCCATATCGGGCATAGCAATATCTGTAACTACGAGATCTACGGTCCCTTTCACGATTTCCTGGATTGCTTTCATTCCTTCGCTAAAAGTAAGGATATTCCATTCCGGTTTTAAGTGTTCCAGTTCTATTTTCAGGTTTTCAACTAATTCTTCTTCGTCGTCTACGATACAGATGATTTTTTTCATTGTTACAGCTCTTTTCCTGTGATAATTTTTAGGATAGTTACATATTTTTGGCGGGTTTTTTCAATTATTTCTGTAGGAAGAGATGGAGCAGGAGGTTGTTTATTCCATCCGCTATTTTCCAAGTAGTCTCGGATAAATTGTTTATCGAAGCTATCGGGACTTTTTCCTATTTCGTAATTTTCCAAAGCCCAAAGACGCGAAGAATCTGGAGTGAAAACTTCATCAATCAATAGCACTTGCGAGCCGATGGTTCCATATTCAAATTTAGTATCAGCTAAAATCACTCCTTTTTTCAGGAGTAAATCGTGAGCGTCAGAATACAACTCCAGTGATTTATCCTTTATATAAACAGCCAATAATTCATCCATTCGGTTCATAAATTCCCTGTAGCTGATATTCTCATCGTGACCATCTTCTACTTTGGTACTGGGAGTGAAGAGGGGGTGAGTGAATTTTTGGCTTTCCTGCATATCTTCCGCAATCAGCATCCCTCCAATTGTATTAGTTTTTTTATATTCTTTCCAGGCAGAACCACTAATATATCCACGCACAATACACTCAAAAGGAATTACTCGTGTTTTTTTTACTAACATACTGCGTCCGTCTAAATATTCTTTAAACTTCTGTAGTTCATTAGGGTAATCAGAAACATTATCAGTAATAAAATGATTTGGAACTATATTAGAAGTAGTCTTAAAAAAATGAGCAGAAATAGCATTCAGAATTTTTCCTTTATCGGGGATAGGATCTGGAAAAACTACATCAAAAGCGGAGATTCGATCCGTACTTACAATTAAAAGGTTTTCTCCTAAATCGTATATATCGCGTACTTTGCCTTGATGGCTTTCTTTTACTATAGCTAATTTGCTTATTTCGTTGTGCATAAAAAAACTCCTTATGTCAGTTTTAAGAAATCGTAGATAATTTTACTTTCATCTACGGTATCCAGATTAAGAGCAAGTGTCTCGTTAATTCTAAACTCTGTATTGTCAATAGGAAAATGATATTTTCGCCCCTGAAAGTTGCAAAAAGTAAGCTTACCTTTTTGTATTTCAAGGTCTTCACTATTGTAATTCAAATGTTTGGCAGCAATTAAAAATTTCAACCAATTGCGGTATTTACTTAGCAGTTCTATCTCGTCATTTAGCAATGATGCTTTTGTAAATTCCAGGTTATTAAAATATCTGTCTCTTTCCTGTTGAACAAGTTCCAAAACACCATTTTCAGGGACCAAAAATGTCTCTTTTAAAAGGGATTCTAATTTGTCCAAGGAATACTCAGGATTTATTTTTGCATTATCTGCCAGAGCCAAACACCAACCCTGGCAAAGATTCTGTTCCCATTTGTCACAAGGATATTCACCTGTTTCACAAGCTGGTAATTTTAAGATACGCGAAAAAATATCCAAAACATCAACCAGGAAAAAGCGATTACGAAAAGGTCCTAAATACAACCAATCGTCACTAGTATGTTCCTGAATTGCGATAAAAGGATAGCGATGTGAATTTAACGATAGGTATACATATTCTGCCCAAGGACGAATTTGATATTGATATAGTGGCATATTTTCTGCTAGATAGCATTTACAGTGAATTAACGCAGAGATAGCCCTATCGTAGGTAACCCAATTCAATTTTTCCACAGAATTCCACATATCTTGATAGATGCCACCTTCCATAGCTTTATGGTAAAGATAATTTAACTTAACCTTCAGATTGGCAGAATAACCAGCATATAGTTCTTCATTCAAACCTGAAAGCAGATAAAAAACCCAACCCTTAGGTAAGGTATCAAATTGATTTGGCGAATTTTTGTCTATTTTAATCTCATTCATATTGCCATAAATGTTTACCTGATGTTTATGTCAAACGAAATTCCCGAAATATTACTTCCTTTAGCTGACATTCTTTTCTCTCATTGTTATTTCCTTTGTAAGCAGGAACCCATATAGATTATAATGAATACTGTGTCCTATTTCGGAAATACAAGTAACAGAAAACTACATTATCAAACCAAACGCTTATAGATAGAGAATACTGTGTTAAAAAAGAAGATTATAGAGAGGAAATAACGATTTTACGGATGCGTTTTGTAGTAACTACCAGCAGTAAGGTTAAACCGATCATAATAGTGGATAGGGAATTGATGGTAGTAATTGTTCCCCGGCGGATAGCGCCTTCCACATAAATTGGTAAAGTATCGAAACCTCTTCCAGAAGTGAAAAAAGTGATAATAAAATCATCTATGGAAAGAGTAAAAGCTAGAAGGGCAGCAGCAATAATTCCCGGCAAGATTAATGGTATTTTTATTTTCCAGAAGATGGTTGAGGGCTTTGCTCCCAAATCCATTGCTGCTTCTACTAAAGAATAATCAAAATCATCAAGGCGACTGCGAATTACAATAATTGTGTAAGAAATGCAAAAAGTGATATGAGCAATTAAAACTGTCAGCATTCCTGTGTTTACTTTTGTGAAATTAAACAGTAAAGCTAAAGATACCCCCATCAAAATATCAGGTATAACTAAAGGAATATAGATTAGAATGGAAACGAATTTACTTCCGCTGAACTTTTTATTCTCCAATCCCAAAGCGGTTAGCACTCCTAAAATAGTGGATATTAAGGTGGAAAGACAAGCTATCAGCATCGTGTTTCTAAAAGCAATTTGGATAGTTTCATTTTTCAGCAACTGAGCATAATATTTTAAAGTAAAGCCCTTCCAACCAGTAATGATTTTAGCATCGTTGAAACTGAAAATAATCAAGATCAAGATGGGAATATAGAGAAACACCATTACTAAAGTGAAGGAAGTTAAATTCAAACCTTTAAATAACTTAGTTAAAGAGAAGCGTTTCACACTCGCCTCCGAGATTTGCTGTGAGAATAAAGGACATAGAACATAATTAGAAATAGGGCTACAATCAACAGTAGAATAAGTGATAAAGCAGAAGCCATTGGCCAATTGCGAGGTATGTTTTTAACTTTATAGGTGATAACCTGTCCCAAATAAAGCGATTTTTGATTTCCAACCAGCTGAGGTATTAAATATGAACCTAAAGCTGGGATAAAAACAAGTAAGCCACCGGCAAAGATGCCGCCTCTGGCTAAAGGCAAGGTTATTTTAAAAAAAGATATAATTTCATTAGCTCCCAAATCCATCGCGGCATTCAGAAGAGTCCAATCAAGTTTTTCTAACACGCTGTATAGCGGTAAAATCATATAGGGTAAATATACATATACCATCACTAAAATAACGGCAATATCTGTTCTCATAATTTCCAGTGGCTGTGAGATAAGCCCTAAATTTAATAATATATTGTTTAAGACGCCATTATAGGCAAGAAAGATACGCCAGGAAAAAATGCGGATAATCAGGTTAGTCCAGAAAGGGATAATAATAAAAATTAACAGAGTGTTTTTTACTTTGTCCTTTGCTCGCGCAATATAATAAGCAACCGGAAATCCCAATAAAAGGCATAATAGGGTTGTTAATAAAGCCAGCCGGAAAGAAAGAAAAAGTGTATGAAGATAGGCAGGTGTTAAACACTGACGATATGCTTCCAAAGTAAATTCAAACTTTACATCATAGATATCTGCAGTTAAAAAACTGTATATTATTACAATAAGATAGGGAATCAAAAAGAAGAAAATCAGCCATAGCAAAGCCGGAGCTGTTAAAAGCCAAGAGGTGAAGTTCTTTTTTCGCTCGGTAGCTAATTGTAGAGCATAATTAGGATTATTTTCAGGGATAATTTTCATTGTGCTGTAGGACGCTTCAATGAACGCTGAAAATGGTTAATTCCACCCTCGGAAAGCTCATCAGCGGTTAAAACATTTTCGGGAATTTCATCGATAAGCCAAGTATCAGTATCATGCCAAAATAGCCATACAGGTTCTTCCCAGTCTAGTGCTGTATCATCAAAATAAACTCTTTTATGTTGGCTGAATACTCTAATTCTTAGGTCTCCAACTCTAACAATATATTGAGTATGCGAACCCAAGTATAAAATATCTTCAATAACTCCGCGTAATATATTTATATCTTCTTGGTAGCGAGGTTTATTACGAGAAATAGCAATTTTTTCCGGACGCAGAGATATTGTTAATTCTTGTCCTATAGCGGGTTGAAAGTGGAATGTACTGTCTATTTCAAAGCTATTGCCAGTGCCATCGGGACATCTGATTTGCACATAATCATCTTCAATCCCAATTACTTCTCCCGTTATCAGATTGGTAGCTCCGATAAAGTATGCAGAAAAAACACTGGTAGGCCGTTCATAAATATCATCAGGTGGCCCCGATTGAATTATATGACCATAATTCATTACCGCAACGCGGTCTGAAATACTCATTGCCTCACTCTGATCATGAGTTACATAGATAAAGGTTATTCCTACAGCATCATGAATATTCATTAGTTCAATTAGCATATGTTGGCGGAGTTTTAGATCAAGAGCAGCCAAAGGTTCATCCAGCAATAGCACTTTAGGTTTATTTATTAAAGCGCGAGCAATGGCTATCCGCTGTTTTTGTCCACCCGATATCTGGTCGGGATATTTGTTTGCCTGATCTTCCATTTTAACTAAGGTGAGCATTTCTTTTACTCTGTCGTTAATTTCATTTTTAGGGAATTTACGAATGCGCAATCCAAAGGCAACATTATCAAAAACCGTCATATGTGGAAAAAGAGAATAATTCTGAAAAATAGTATTAACTTGTCTTTTATAGGGAGGTAAATCTGTTATATCGGTGTTGCCGATGAGAATTCTTCCTGTACTGGGTATTTCAAAGCCAGCAATCATTCTCAAAAGAGTAGTTTTTCCACAACCACTGGGACCTAAGAAAGAGAATAATTCTCCACTCTGAATTGATAGGGATACATTTTCCACAGCTACAAAGCCGTCAAAATCCTTACTTAAGTTTTCCAGACGGATTTCTTCCAATTTTGTCCTTCGCTCCTATTTTTTTTGTAATAAGTATTTGCATTTCCTATAGTTTCCTAACTGATAAAAGATTTTCCTTCTTGTTAAAAAGCAAAAAAATACAGTGGGGAATGCCGGGCGGCATCCCCACTGCTCGGAGGGCATTCTATGTAGGGTCTGTAGGCTTAAGATCTTTATATTTAAATACTGTTTTCCTGTCAAGAAGAAAATTCAAACTCACTATATTTTTTACGCGAAATATATCAACATCGCTCTATTTAACTATTATTAGCTTTGCTTTGTAGCGGTTTGAACCTTGTATGAGCTCAACTAAATATAAACCGTTCGGCGATGCATATCCTTGTTTATCCTTTCCATTCCATACCAATTCCTGAAGGCCGCTAGCTTTGGGAACCGAAGTATTTTCATAAATAATCTGTCCCCGGATATTATATATTTTACAAGTAACGGATGATTGTTTTTCTGTAAAATACCTTAAATTCAGCACTTCTTTGCCTGCCTGAAAAGGATTGGGATAAACACTTATTAAACCTTCCATAATAGAGGGTGTCTGCACTTCATCGGTAATAGCAACAGGTCTGATTGGTACTTCATACCATAAATCTACTCCAGGAAGATAACCTATATTAGGAGGATTAACACTATCGTACGCTGCAAAACTGTAAAAGAAAGATCTATTCTCAGCACCAAATTCAGGGTAGTATTGAAAGATATAAGTATCTTCAGAAATTGGGTCCATCGGGAAAGACGAAATTGCTGAATTATCAATGTGATAACGGAATAGAACTTGATTGATACCACTTTCGTCGTTAGTAGAAAGAATGAAACTAATTGGCTCTGTTTGGTTGCCGATTGTGGTAATAGGGTTATGAACCAAATTAGGAGGCGTAGTATCTGGTTGAATAACAAAAAGATGTGGGTCTAAACTTGCAAAAACAGGATGATCTGCATTCCTTCCAGATTGATCTGCTGCGTGAATAAAATAGCGAATAGAATCCCCATAACTAAAACCGCTTAAAGATGTTGTATAATTATTACGAGTAAGAGGTTGAAGATAGCTTCTTTGCCAATCACCAGAATTTACTTTATAACAAACAAAAAGCGAATCCGTATATAAGGGTTGACCGCTATGAGCTGTTATTTCTACATTAAAAACTATATCTGTTCCTGCAGATATTATACTATGCCAAGGGGTATGAACAATATGTAGCATATTGTTATCAGGAATTTCATGTGTCCTGCAATGCAAGGCATCTGTAGATTCCCAGGGAGTAGAACTTGCTTGGGATATACCAATAACTTCATATCCAGGCATTGCTGTACGATAAACTTGTAAAGCAGGATTATCGTTGCTGCTGCCAACAATAGGGACAAAGACCTTTTTATTTAAAATTAAGGAATTAGTATAGGGTTCATTGTTGGGAGTATTAACTCTGTAAACTCGATAGGGATAACCCCAAGCACAATTTTGATTAGCAAAATAGGTGGCTGTAGTTTCGATGGCATTATACTGAGGATGACTAATTGGCACACTTCGAATCAATATCTTATCAGGTGCCAGGAACTTTGCCCAGCAGTCAATATGATCGATATATGTATTATTAGGGTCTGCTACAACACAATAGTTAGTAATGCCTAAATATTGATTCATTTTAGTGTTTACATTTGTTTGGTTGTTACCGTTTTCTGAATAGACCAAATTTGTTTGGGCAGCGGTATTAACCCCGTCGCACATATAATTGCCACCTGTTTGTTGTAAATTCATTCCATAGTAGTTTAAATTCAGTTGATTGGCAAATATCTGCGGAACTAAATTATCGTTAGGACGCGGACGATTATAAACAAAATCTACCACTCCATATTCTCCATTGCCATCAAAAATGAACCAGGGTCCGTAATCTCTTGTCCAGTAAGAATCCGTTATGGTATTAATAAAATTAACCTTATCCATATTTACACCGGCATTAGTAAAAGCACTTATTGCAGAATTTTGTTGAGAACTGCTAACTATGCAAATTACATTTGCTGTATTGGCCAGTTGTACCACTAATGAAAGAGGAATTCCTAGAGGATAACGAATTAGAACAGCTGAGGCAGGTTCAAATTCTGCTATGGGACGAACCGGCGCTACCGGTGGATTAGTTTCGGTAAAACGAATTCCCCTATCAATGTTCTCTTCTTTTGTATTATTATTGGCAAAGGCAGCAGCAGCTAATAAACATAACACACTGCATACTAATATTATGCGTTTTATACTTCGTTCTTGCATCAAGATAAACTCCTGTTTCTACAGTGATATTATAATAATATACATAATTTGTGCCAAAACACAATTTTTTTTTAAAGGTCTACTACTTAATTTCTTACCATCTTCGAAAGATATAGAACTTATTACAAAGCAAGGCGAGATAAATTATTGAGATAGTATGATCCAGAGTTAGCAGATTAACAGATTCCTCTTGCAATAAGCAATTCCCAGGGTTTTTGTAAATTATACTTCATAACTTCGCGTTTTTTTCCATAAAGGTGGTCTGGAACTATTGATATATATTTGCTTAGTACCAAATAAGTATCAAAAGGGAGGCTTAATTGTTTTGCTGCTTTATCTACTGTTTTAATTCCGCTTAAAACAATATCTGCAGTTGTTTCTTCCATTAAATTTGTGTTACAAACAATTTCTGTAATTTGCAAGCGGGAAGTGGCTTCCAGAGCTTCTTTCATAGTGATTATCTCTTCCGGTGTAGTAGTAAAAGGACGCATTGTGTTAACGATAAAGATCATATTATAGCCCCTATTTTTGATAATTTCTTCAAACCGTCCTAATGTTCTACAACCTGCAGGATCACCTCCAACATCCAAAATAACTGTCTTTTCACGATTTTGGAGGGCTCCTTTCACACGAGGAGAAATCATAGGTAAATCGCTATGCTTATATTCTCCCTCAGGAGCAATAACATCAATACCTTCCAGAATAAAATCATCTCTAATTTCTCTGGAACGGAAATAGGGATTAACAACATCCAAATCAGCTAAAACAACATCAAGGCCTTGTGCTTTTAAACTGCGTGCCAAATGAATTGAATATTCACTTTTTCCGCTTCCATATGCACCTATAATTATATATAATTGTGGTTTCATAAACGAGCTCCTAATATACACTAATAAAAGATATACCTGTTCAGTTTCAAACCAGGTATGATAAATCTATTTTCTAAGGCGAAACAGCTCAGTGGCTAAAATGTGAAAATCAGGATAAAATCCATCTACAATCTCTTTCATCATTGAATGGTAAGGATAGCTATCCTCATCATAAACGGCAAAAACTTTCATTCCTGCAGCTTTTGCAGCTTGCACACCAGTTAAAGTATCTTCAACTACTAAGCAGTTTTCCGGTTTTTCTTGCAAGCTTTTCGCAGCTAATAAATATATATCTGGATAGGGCTTTCCCTTTAGATCTAGATCGCCAGTAATGGCACATTGGAAATAATGCCAAATAGCATTATGAGATAATACCTTTCTTGCCAATTCTAAAGAATTGCTGGTTCCCAGTCCGATTTTGATTCCCCTATCTTTCAATGCTACAATCAATTCCCTGGCTCCTGATTTCAATTTGATATCAGTTTCATAATGATGGCTAACCATCTTAGTCCATTCCTGCATAATACTTTCCGGGCTATCAGGTAAGCTAAATCTATCTTTAAAATACTGGGCTGTTTGGATAAAACTGTTTCCAGCAGGAAGATTCTCGAAAAGGTCAATAGGAACTTCAAGCCCCCTGGAATGCAAAAAATCATTATCTACCTTACGCCAAACCTGCATAGAATCAATTAAAGTTCCATCCATATCAAAGATTACTGCTTTAATGTTGTGCATCTAATGAAACTTCCTTATAAAATAAATTGGAGCATAAAACTGGAGCGGGAAACGGGGTTCGAACCCGCGACCTCAACCTTGGCAAGGTTGCGCTCTACCAACTGAGCTATTCCCGCTTGGTACCAGAGGCCGGACTTGAACCGGCACGAGCTTTGGGCTCGAGGGATTTTAAGTCCCTTGTGTCTACCTATTCCACCACTCCGGCAAAATAATAAACTGGAGGCGACACCCGGATTTGAACCGGGGATAAAGGTTTTGCAGACCTCTGCCTTACCACTTGGCTATGTCGCCTAAAATACATCTGGAGCGGGAAACGGGATTCGAACCCGCGACATCAACCTTGGCAAGGTTGCGCTCTGCCAACTGAGCTATTCCCGCGATTAGCTTCTCAGTAATTTCCAAAAAAAATATGACCGCTTATCTGTCAATCAAAATGTATCTGCTTCACTGAAGACTTCAGCTGTGAAACGAAAAACAACACTGTATGGTTCAAGATAAGCATTAGGAGGTAAACCAGCTTTTCTGCAAACCTCACGCAAAAAAGTTTCCGGTTTCCAATTATATTCAACAGCTACCTGGGGCAGCAAGATTCCGCTTCCATAAGGGTTTTGAATGTAGAGCCCATCTCTCCCGATAACTGGCAGTTCATTTTTTAGCAAAGGAATAAGTTCGCCTAAAACAGAAATTTCAATAATCACTGTTTCCAGTTCCTTTTCCGTTAATGGAGGAAAACGGGGGTCTTGAAAAGCGGCCGCCTCTGCCATCTCGACAACGCTTTCGGCAATAGGTTTATAACCTTTTATATAGCCAATACAGCCACGCAGATCATTATTTATGTGTAAACTTACAAAAACACCGCGTTTGGGTTGAAAAGCAGGGTCATCGGGCAGAGTAATAGTTTCTCCTGTAAAATGTGCTTTTAGAGCATTTCTGGCCAAGGATAGTAGTTCTTTTTTTTGTTCATTAGTAAACATTATTCCTCCTGCTTTTGCTTAGATATATAATTTGGCAGAAAGATAGCCAACAACCTGCGAATCGTTCCCGGAAATAATCCCGGAATGTGTATATTGGACTACACGCATTTTAGCATTAGTGCAAAGCTTTCCATAATAAAGCATAGCGAGGATTCCACCAATTCCACAAGCCTCACAATTGCCCTTAAGAATATCTTGCCACAAGTTATCCGGTTCAAGAGAAGTAACATCTTTCAACAAAACACTATCCATTTGTTCAGCGTTATGAGCACGATGGTAATGAGACAAATCTGTGGAACACAAAACCACAATTCTTTTAGTTGAACTGTAAATTGATTCATAAAGCAATTCAGCCAAGCGTTTAGCCACAGCAGGAATTTGATTACCAATCATAATAGGCAGAATTTTTGCCTGAGGGAAAAAGTAATTTACTAAAGGTAACTGAATTTCCATAGAATGTTCTTCTTGGTGTAGGACCAGAGGGATATTTTGATCTGCTTGGGGGGCAATTCTATTATATAGTTCTACATCCAAAGACATAGTTCCCAAAGGAGTTAAATATTCCTGATAGGGAGAAACGCTGAAATCAAAATAATTGGATTGATGGCTGGGATGTAAAATTATAAAGGAATCAATATTTTCGTGGGAGATACTATACATTCCCAAGGTCGCACATTCACCTGAATACATATAACCAGCATGAGGAAGAATTACTCCCAAACTGCGTTCTGAGGTAATAGGATTGGGAGCTTTACTAATCCAGGTTTCAATTTGGCGTTTTAGTTGCTGTTCAAAACGGGGATAAAAAGTTCCGGCGTGCATAGGATTACGGATCACTGTTCACCTCCTTGTGGGGGAATAAGAATTATAAATGTTCCTGCTTGTGTCTCTTCTTTCGTCAAGATTCCTGTTCTCCAATCTTCACGACTGGACGGGCTTATTACAGCGACTTTCTTCTTAGGCAGCATTTCTTGAATTCTGGAAGCAGTTCCCAGAAAGCTCCTACTGTGGAAATCACCGTTAAAATGAATAACTCGTGCTTTGGGCTTCATTTTCAAAGCACTAACAATACTCTCTGCCATAGTGTCATCTTTCAAACATTGGGATTTATAAAGCAGTTCCGGATCGATATTCATCATTGGGGAGTGCGTATCTACCATCGTAACCAGAAATGCCTTTTTATAGTCATCATCAGGACTGGTTATTCTGTCTGGCAAGTACTTTTTATCTTCTTCTGTTATTGTATCAGGAAAATTATCACCCATTCTTGCCATTTTCCCTGCTAAATGGCGAGGTATATTAGCTGCAATTACGCTTAGTTTTTTTTCTTTTGCATATTCAATTATTGGACGGTAGTCCGTTATATAATTATTCCAGGGACGGCTTTTCTGTAAAAAATCGTCTTCACTAAGCCAACCTTCAATATAGGCATCTAAATCACTCTGAACATCTCGTTCAAACATCTCCATAGAGATAATAAGCTCTCTTTTGGTATCCAGTAAAGGCACCAATTCTCTTTCAAGATAATGTAAAGTCTCGTTATCGTGAAATTCTCCAAAAAAGATTATATCATATTTCTGTAATGCCTTTGCTAATTGCTGTAAGGTAATAGTTTCTCCAGTAGTTGCTTTCACAATACGATATTCAACTGCATTTAGCATTGTTACATTCATCAGAATCACCAGAATTATAATTAGGTATTTCATCATCCCTTCCATAACGATTATACTAATAATTTAAGCGATAGTTACTGGATAAGCAATTAATATTTTCCATAAATGCACTTTCTTGTTCAGCAGGGAGAGTAACTAAAAAGCTAACTTCTTCCGCCCAAACAATTTGGCTAATATCGCCAGAAAGAGTCTCAACATTGTGTTTTATTGCCTCAAAAGTAGGATAATCACAAGTTAAAGAAATAGTTATTAATTGCTTTGCTTCTATTAGTTTGCTTTGTAAAATGGTTTGTTCCACGGATCCACTATAGGCATCAATCAGACCTTTTACTCCTAATTTGATTCCTCCAAAGTAACGAGAAACAACCGCTAATACATTTGTTAAATTATTACGCAAAAGGGCATTCAGAATAGGTTTTCCGGCTGTTCCAGATGGCTCTCCCGCATCGGAATAATAAGTTATATCTTTGTTAAAACCATAAATGTAAGCATAGCAATGATGATTGGCAGTGGCATAAAGTCGGTTATGTTCATTTAAAAGGTCTTTAACATTCTCTGCGTGGGGAAGAGGATACAATATACAAATAAAACGAGACCGCTTTATTTTGATTTCGCTTTGCGTTTTATTTTCTATAGTATAAAGCATCAGATAATCCTTTTCCTTTACTCCCGCACTTTGAACTTATGCACTCCCACACTTTATTTCACTTTGGGAAGGTCATTCCAATTTGTTGTATAGTGCGGAGAAAGTTTTGCCCGGCGCATTTTCCAGTCCTTTTTTATTCCGTTGCTGGCATAAAAAAGGGTGTCCTGACCATAAATCCGATTCAGTTTATCAACGGTTTCCATCAGTTTTTTGCGTTTATCATCCAGATAATTCACTTCCATAAAGCTTAAGGGGACATCCTTCTCGGGAATTATATCTGCCAGCATCACGCCGGCTTTTTTAAATTCAAAGCCAGGCAAGAAAAGTTCTTCCAGCAAGTTTAGAGCTTTTTCTATCAGGTCTGGAGTGTAGGCTGTAGGAGGGAAGAGGGTTGTGGATAATGAATTATTGTATTGTGGACCTTCTTTAAAGCGGTTTGTGGAAAGAAAAACTATCAGCAGACCTGCCACACAATTTTGTTTACGCAATTTTTCCGCAGCCCTTGTAACATATTCAGAGACCGCTTCTTGTAATTCTGAAAGCTCGGAAACCTGTTTGCCAAAAGAACGAGAAGTAACGATACTTTTTTTGGAAATAGGCGCATCATCCAAATCGATACAAGAATAACCACGCAATTCCAAAACCGTTTTTAAGCCAGTAGAGGTTAAATAATGGTCTATAAATTTATCATCCGCATCTCGCAATTGCAGAGCTGTTTCTATCTTATTCTGTCGTAAAAATTTATCATATTGCCGTCCAATTCCCCAGACCTCAGAAACAGGTGTTTTTGCCAATGCATTGGCAATGCGTTCATCATTTAGTAAACATAGCGAACCTTTAAAAGCGGAATAGCGTTTGGCAAAATGATTTGCGACTTTTGCCAGCGTTTTGGTTTTGGAAATTCCAACCGAGACAGGTATGCCCGTCCACTGGAAAACCGTTCTTTTTATCTTATTGCCAAATTCTGCCAAATTTCTGGTTTTAAAACCATTAAACCCTAAAAATGCTTCATCTATGCTGTAAATTTCTATGTCAGGAGAGAACATAGCAAGCACCTCCATTACGCGAGAACTCATATCAGCATAGAGAGCATAGTTGGAAGAAAGTAATGTCCCGCCATTTTTTTTGATGAGCGCCTCATATTTGAAACCAGGTGCTCCCATAGGAATTTTTAGGTCTTTGATTTCTTGCGAGCGAGAAACGATGCAACCATCATTATTAGATAAAATAGCTACCGGTTTGTTATTGAGTTTAGGATTGAAAACCCGTTCACAGGACACATAAAAATTGTTGCAATCCACCAGGGCAACTATGTTATCATTTTTTAAGCCAGTAGTATTCATCGCTCATCTTTCTCTATATTAATAATTTTCCTTAGTGTTACTCTATTTCCGATTGCCTTTAATTGTCAAGAATTGTTGTTTTGTGCTTGGTTAATAAAGGTAAAAAGTACCCCCGCTTTTATTATCCTTTCTTATCATCTACATATATTTATCAATCATAATTGGTGGAATTGCAGGAAAATTAACAGCACATAAAGATTGTTTTAGCCTACACCTTAGTTTTCTTGCTGGTTAACCATATACAACTTGTCATCTACCCAATCTTCACTCCTCCTCAACGACGAGTTGAGGACGGGAGGAGGAGAGGAAGAGGGGTTGTTTGTTTGAGTCATCTTGAAAATAGTGGACTGAAGATTTTCGCCGGGTTAAAAACCCGTCGCTTAAATCTGTC
>DJGX01000033.1:0-70053 GCA_002432865.1 Cloacimonetes bacterium UBA5835 | reverse complement strand
GAACTTTAAAGAAGAAATCCTCTAAATCCTAAAATCCTAACCCAAGTTTCGCATTTTTTTAGCTAAAGTATTGCTAAATAAGGGAAATTATTTTTTTGGTGACACAATAATCTGAATTTTTGAGTGGCTGTGTTTTTATGAATATTGATATCTAATAGAGAATAGATTTTTTTCGCTTCTTCTTCAGGTTGGGCTGTTTGTCTAATCTGCACTCTATAACCGTCTGTAGTATTGAATATTGTATCAGTACGCATATGGGTTTTAAGAATTTGTTTGATGCTTTGCCAACTGATATGAACATCTTGGAGAGAAAGTTTATAGGTGATACTTTTCAGAATAGCATACGCTAATACGGAATAGAACAGATGTGCCTCTATCCGACCATCTTTCTGATGATGAATGGGTCTTGTTCCCAATTCTGTTTTCAAACTTCGGAAAGCGGACTCAACTTCATTCAAATTCATATAAAATTTCCAGATTTCTTCTGCACTGAAATCGGTATAGTTGATTTCGATTACATAACAACCCGGAAATTCGGACTTACAGGATTTCTTGTGCAGGTCAGTTATTATCAGAGATTCTACTCTTCGTGGATCAGAACTGTTTGACTGGAGTTGAATTTCATAGTTAGTTGCCGTAGAACCATATTTTTCTTTCAATCGACCGATCTTTACCCAAATCTTGTCTGCCTTGTTAATATTCCCCTTTTGAATGGATCTGTTAAGATGGTTTATCTCTTCCAGAAAGTTCTGTTCCCAACTGGTCGTTTTGCCTCTTTCTTTGATGGCTCTGGCTTCGCTGTAAACTAAAACCTTAGCTTTGGCAGCACTGACAATTTTCTTCAAATAGAGCTTTCCCTGATGATTATCCTTGCTTTCGGTAAATCCCGCTAAGGATATGAACTCAGAGGCAAATTCTTTTAACGAATTAGGCCTTTCTACCACAAAATACTTATATTCTTCTCGCTCCAGCAAGTGAATATTATCCTTGGTAGCTATTTCACGATCCATTACTATGGCTGGAGGGGTAAAACGATCTATTGAATCTTCGCTATCTTTAAGTTCGGTTAATACTTCCAGCAGGGTATGAGGTTCAGATTGATTACCACTGTAGATTTTACTAACCATCGGAAACCCATCCTGATCCACTACTAATGCTAATGCTATACTAAAGGACAATCATCTCGTTTTTCCTTACTCTTTCCCCGCTTACATAGTTTACTGTTGAGCCATTTTCACTTTTTTTGTGCGAAACTTGGGTTAGTATAAATTCTATTCCATTTTAGCGACATACAATTAATGGTATCGTAATAACTTCCAAGGAAAAGCTCACTTATAAATCTGGACCTATTATGATACAGATAACAGCTTATTCAAGATTGAGTTATTCATATATTCTGTCTGTAATTTAGAGGCAAAGATCCGCTGTATTTTTTCTGGTTCACACTGTTTTTTTTCTTAATCTCATAATAAACATAAAATCCATAAAACGATGAGGACATTGTTCTTTCGTAATAAAAAAAACCGTCAGCGGGGGGTTGCTGACGGTTTGTGAGCTTTTGGACTTTGTTTCACATAAACAAGGAGGAGTTTATGATGAAGTTTTGTATAAAAATCTAATCAAGTGCCTTTAAAAAAGAAGGTACATCAGTTCTTAAAGGAGGGACTCTTCCAGTTTCATTTGTTACTTGTTTTGGTTCTTCTTTTGTGGCAGGTTTATTTATGTTTAGTCGAGCAAAGATATCTTTAATTTCTTCGTCGGATTCTTTTACAATTTTTACATTTTCTTCGGTTGTTTCCTCAATATTTGGTAATCCTGGAAAGTCAATCAAATGTGTTTTGCCTTCCTTATCTAAACCTGTAGCAATGATAGTAACCCGTATTTTACCAGCCATACTATCATCCAAAATGATGCCCATAATAATATTGGCAGCTTTACCAGTTTCACTAACTATAACATTAGAGACCTCGTCGAATTCACTCATCAAAATATCGTGTCCGGCAGTAATGTTTAGAAGTAAAGATTGACATCCCTGCAAGCTGATGTGAGTAAGAAGGGGATTATCAATAGCTGCTCTGGCTGCATTGATAGCTCTATCATCACCTTCGGCTACTCCGCTTCCTATTAGAGCATAACCCATATTTTGCATTATAGATTTAACATCAGCAAAATCTACATTGATTAAACCGGTTACATTAATTATATCGCTAACTGCTTTAGCTGCTTCATAGAGAACATTATCGGCCTGGTGAAAGGCGTCCTCTAAAGCTAAAGTAGAGTATATTTCACAAAGCTTAGAATTGGGAATCACAAGCAATGTATCCACAAATTCACAGAGGTGCTTAATGCCATACATTGCATTTTCAGCTCTTTTTTTGCCTTCGAAAGGAAAAGGAGAAGTAACAATTCCAAAAGTTAAAATTCCCATTTCACGGGCAATTTTGGCTATAATAGGGGCAGCTCCAGTTCCTGTTCCACCTCCCATGCCGGCAGTTAAAAAAACCATATCTGCGCCGTCCAGATGACTTTTGATATCGTCTTTTGATTCTTCTGCGCTTCTGGCACCAATTTCAGGATTAGCACCAGTTCCTAATCCCCGAGTTAGTTTTTTTCCCAATTGCAGTTTCATATTGGCTTTGCTTTTAGCAAGATCGCGGCTATCTGTATTGGCAGCGATAAATTCTACGCCATAGAGATTATTCTCAATCATAGTATTGAGGGCGTTTCCACCAGCTCCCCCTACACCAATAATTTTAATGTTGGTTCCAATCTGGCTGGGTTTTTCGTCAAATTCAATCATTATTCCCCCTTTTAGGTAAAGTCCCTTAGTATTTTTTTAATTTTATCGACGATTTTAGTGCTTTTTATGTTAGGTAAAGCAAAGCCCTTGGTAACCGGTTCAGTATTTTTACCTGAAGCATAGTATAAAATTCCTATAACAGTTGCAAAGGCAGGATCTTCCAAACGGCTGATCATTCCGTTTAAACGAGAGAGGTCTGGAGTAGCAGTTTTTACATTTAGGTTAAAAGATTCTGAAAGAACAATATCCAGATTTTTCATTTTAGCGGTTCCTCCGCAAAGAATAATTCCTGAAGTGACGAGCTCTGGTGTATAATAATCCTTAGCTTTTGTGTAACATAAAGATAGCATTTCTTCCACTCTATGTTGAATCACATTGCTGACCAGATATCTTGTTTTTCGACTGGAGGCACGTCCGCTAATACCTTCAACATCAATTTCTTCTGTTTGGTCCACACTATTGGCTAAGGCATTTCCATATTCAATCTTGATATATTCAGCATTACCTAAAGTGGTTTTAAGACCAATAGCCAGGTCTTCAGTAATGTTTTTTCCTGCCATAGGGATAACTAATATTTTTTCCAAGGTGCCGCGATTAAAAATGGACAAATCACATGTTCCGCCTCCAATATCAAGAACTAAAGCTCCCAGGCGACGCTCATCTTCACTTAAAATTGATTCAGCTACGGCAATATGATTTAAAACAAAATTTTCCGGATCTATATCATAACCTGCCAGTTGAATACACTTATTTAGATTTCGCAATGGAGTAAGTTCAGCAAGAATAGTATATACTCTAGCAATTAGATGGAAACCATTCATATTTACAGGATTATGAATATCATCCTGATTATCGATTATAAAATGATGCGGAATACCATGCAAAATACGACAACGTTCCAAACCTTTTTGAATTTTAACACTATTCTTAGCATCGTTTATAACCTGTTCTGTATGTTCCTGTGTAATTTCACCAGGTTCATTAGGAATTTCGGAGGGGATAGAAATGCGTCCATCACCGATTTGAGTTCTAATATGATCACCGGTAATATTGCAATAGATATTGGTAGCAGCTATTTTAGCATCATTCTCAGCTGTGGAGATTGCTTTTGCTACACAACCGGAAAGAGCTTGAATATCTTTTACAATGCCACATTCGATACCTTCGGATGGGCTTTCTCCGATGCCTAAAATCTCTAAGCGTCCTTCTCCAATTTCTTTAGCAATAATGCAACGAACATTGGAAGAACCAATATCTAAAGCTGTGATGATGGATTGTTTCATTTATTACCTACCTTAACAACAACTTGATTTTTGAAGCGCAAGTCAACTACGCTGTTTCTATTTATATTTCCGTTTTCCTGAACGAATCGATAACGGGAAATTTGCGTTGCAAAATCTTCCTCTGATGGAATTATCCGAGTTCCAGTTTTAGCATCGATTATGTTAATAGTGTTGTCTATTAAATAATATTCTGAAATCTGAGGCAAAAAGTCTGGTGCTTCTTTCACTACTCTCTGATGAAGCTGTAAAACCTTTTGTAATCCAGAGTATTTTAATTTTATTCCCGGTTTGATCTGATTGTTACTTAAGTAAGTACTATAAATTGGTATATCTTCTTTATAAACTGGCGTATAAATGATTAAAACTACACCTTCGGAATCTACAGGATATAGATCTCCTTCTATTGTTTTAAGATAAATTGCTGCCTTGCGTTCAGTAATATCAAGTTTAATAGTATCGGGTAAACGCTTATGTAATTTAACATTCTTAACCCTCGATAGAGTATTTAACTTTGCCTTTATCTCAGAAGAAGGAACTGTAAATAAATTCATTCCTATATAGGGACTGGTAATTTTATAAAATAAAGTATCGGGAATAACTTTATTGCCGCTTATTTGCATCTTTTGGAACTTAAAAAGGTCTATGTTAGTAAGCCCAAACCAGATACCCAATCCAATAATTGCTACACCTATTAGTGCAAAGAAAAAGAACAGATAATATCTGCTATTACCGCGTCGCTTACGAGTACCTTTGTTTAGTTCCATAACTTTATGCCTCAAAGTCCTTTATCTGTTTAACTGAGATTTTAGTAAAATCAATCTCAGCTTTACAAGTTACTACTTTTTTATATGTTATGCTTTGTGTCAACATAATTCTTTTAACTTTCCTAAAATTTCTTCTCCATACTTCCAAATGTTACCTGCTCCCATTGTGATTAGGATATCTCCCTCTTTAAGCAGGGGAAGAGTTCGGCTTACTATTTCCGAATTAGATTCAACTAAATGAACTTGATGATGACCACTTTGAATGGCTGCATCAGCAATTAATTTGGATGTTATATCTGGAATAGGTTGTTCCCGGGCAGGATAAATTGGGGCCAAAATGAGGCAATCACAAGAAAAGAATGATTTACCGAATTCTTCGTAAAAATCTCTTGTCCGAGAATATAAATGAGGTTGAAATAGTACTACAATCCTTCTTTTAACACTATCTTTAAAACCTTCCAGAGTAGCTTTTATTTCTGTTGGATGGTGAGCATAATCGTCATAAACTGTTATTCCTGCGGCTTCTCCTTTCATATCAACCCGTCTATAAACACCGTTGAATTCTTGCAGGCCTAACTGAATAGCAGTAAAAGGGATATCCAATTCCAAGCCAATAGAAGCTGCCAGCAGAGAATTTTGGATGTTATACTTGCCGGTAACATTCAAATTTATGCGCCCCAGTTTATACTCCTTATAGGATAGATCATAGGAAGATTTGAAGCCTTGCATTTCGATATCTCTGGCTTGTACATCTGCTTGTCTTGAAAACCCGTAAGTAACTATCCTTTTATTAATAAAGGGCAGAATTGATTGTACTCCTGGATCATCCAAACAGGCAATAACGCTTCCGAAGAAGGGTACTTTATTAGCATATTCAATGAAAGAACTTTTAATGTGATCCAAATCTTGATAACAATCAAGATGATCTACATCTACATTGGTTATACCCGCAATACAAGGAGTTAAAGCTAGGAATGAGTGATCATACTCGTCTGCTTCTACAACTATATACTTTCCGCTTCCCATCACATTGGAGCTACCAAAGTTTTTTACTTTCCCTCCCACAATGATAGTTGGTTCTAAACCAGCGCTTTCTAAAACTGAACCAGCCATAGAAGTAGAAGTTGTTTTTCCATGCGTTCCAGAAATACCGATGGAAAAGCTCATTCTGGTGATTTCAGCTAACATTTCAGCGCGGCGGATAACAGGAATTTTCTTTTCTTTTGCTGCCAATATTTCAGGATTATCATCTGTTACAGCACTGGATTTTACTACAACATCTGCATCTCCAAGGTTTTCTGGTCTATGTCCTTCTTCAACTTTGATTCCTAATGCTTCCAAGTGTGCTGTAATTTCTGATTTTTTTAGGTCTGAACCAGTAATTACCAAACCCTGATTATGTAAAAATTCTGCAATTCCGCTCATTCCGATTCCGCCGATTCCGACGAAATGTATTTTTTTTGTTCTTCCGAGCATTATTCCCCCTTGTTTTGCAGATAGTTAATTATATAATGAACGATCTTTTCAGCTGCCTGATTTTTGGGAAGCGAGAACAGATTATCTTGATAATATGCCAGGTTTTCGCTCATCTTTTTAAGACTCTCAACCAGAGTTAAGAGTGATAGGTCTTTCTGTTCTAAAAGCATAGCAACTCCCTTTTCTTGCTGAGCCAGAGCATTATAGTATTGATGATTTTCTGCCGCGGTTGGAAGTGGAATAAGAATAGCAGGAATACAGTTTTCTTCCAGTTCGGCGATAGTCATCGCGCCTGCACGCGTTATTGCTAATTCGCATTTAGAAAGCATCTTGGGAAGTTCGGGCGAAAAGGCAAACATATAAACACCTTCGGTATTTTTATGTTTGGTTGCGAAACGCTCGTAACTAGTTTTACCCGTTTGCCAGATTATTTGATATCCCATAGATAATATAACCGGTATGGCAGAACTGACAACAGTATTAATTGCAATTGAACCTTGGCTGCCTCCACTAACTATAATAGTAGGTTTATTGTTATCCAGGCCCAGAGAGCTTAGTTCAAAAGTTTTCTGGGTACTGCTGATTTTGCTTTGTCTAAGAGGAATTCCATAGTTTACGGTTTTAGCTTTAACTAAGTATTTCTTGCTATTTTCAAACGAGATGAAGATAGTATTTATCTTTTTTGCCATCTTCCGAGTTACCAAACCAGGGTAACTATTGCTTTCATGGAAGAACAAAGGGACCTTTAATAAAGAAGCAGCTATAGCTGTAGGTCCGGCAACGAAACCACCTGTGCAAATTACTGCTTGAGGTTTTTCTTTTTTTAAGATGCTGATTGCAGCAATGATACTGCTGGCTAAAAAGAAAGGGAACACCAAATTTTCCAATTTAAAGGAGCGATATAATTTTTGTACTTTTATATAGCGAATGGGATAACCGGCTGATTTACAAAGAGATTCCTCAATACTATTGCGATTGCCAATAAATAGAATATCGTGGTTATATTTCTGTAGTTCATCTGCCAAAGCTAAAGCTGGAGTGATGTGTCCACCCGTTCCACCTGCACCAAAAATAAACTTCATACATATCTCCGTTGGGCACTAATATTTAACAACATTCCCAAGGCGATGGAATCAATCAATAGAGCTGAACCACCATAACTGATAAATGGTAAGGTATTTCCTGTAGGAGGTAAAAGAGACATAGCTACACCTGTATTAACTAAAACATTACAGAATATATTCATTGCTAAACCCACTCCCAGAAATTCTAAAAATCGATTTTCTTGAGAATGTGCCATCCAAAAACAGCGGAAAAAGAGAAAACAATGTAAGCCAAAAACAATAAGAGCACCAACAAATCCCCATTCTTCACCAATCACCGTATATACATAATCTGTTCTGGCTTCAGGAAGATAATAATGTTTTGCTCTTCCTCTGGCCATACCTGTTCCTATAATTGCTCCACTGGAAAGAGCTGTTAAACTTTCCTTCACCTGATAATCATTATCTTCAATTTTGATTTCACCTGCGGGTTTTAAGAACAGACTGAACTTTTTGTATGTTGTTAAGCGTCCTTTTCTATAATCTGCTCCATTAGCTAAAACGAGGCATCCTGCAATTATGCCAATTATCGCTATTGTGATAAGAACTCTTTTTTTAGCTCCAGCATAGATAAGCATACCATAGAGTGTTAATCCACCTATAATTAAAGTACTTAAATGCCGTTCCATAATAATTAACAGGAAAGTAACCCCTGTAACCACTACTAAGGCAAAGAAATTACCTAAAAAACTACCAGTTGTAGAGCTTACCAGTTCTTCATTCTTTTTATCTAAGATATGAGCAAAATAGAAAATTAGAGCCAGACGCGCCAAAACGCTTGGTTGGAAATTTATAAAACCTAAGTTTATTTGACGAGTAGCTCCTTTAACAGTATTTCCTTTCACCAAAACTATAATCAGTAGAAGAATGGTTAAGTACACAATATAGGGAGAAAGCACTCTAAGTTTTTCCAAATTTAGAGTATATAAAATAACAATAGCGAAAATGGCAGAGATTATCATAAAGAAAAGCTGTCTATAGAAATAGCGCATAGAACTCTGAACAGATGAAATATCCAACATAACCACTAGCCCGATAACGCACAATAAGCAATAAGTAATTAAAATTACTTTATCGAAGCTAACGATATAGCTTTGGATTTTACTTCTTTTCATTTTCCTTGATAATCCTATTTACAACAAGCTTGAAGAATTCTCCTCGCTCTTCATAATTTTTAAATTTATCAAAACTGGCACAGGCAGGAGAAAGAACGATTATATCACCTGGAAGGGAATCATTATATGCTTTAGTTACACAATCCTCAAAATCAGATATGCATTCAAGAGGGATTATTCCGTTCCAGGTTTGATACATTTTCTCTGATGTATCACCTGTCAGATATGCCTTTTTTACTATTTTTTGCATATCGGAAGTTAAAGTACTATAGCTTTCACCTTTGTCGGAGCCCCCCATAATAATTCTGATGGGTTTATCAAAACTATGCAAGGCACTGCGAACCGAATCGGTATTAGTAGCTTTGGAATCATTATAGAAGGAAATGCCATTTACGCTACCCACAAATTCCAAACGATGAGGCAGAGGCTTAAAACCTGTAATTGCTTCAGCAATTTTTGCTGGTTCTGGATATAATGCATAAACTGCAAGCATAGCAGCCATTGCATTAGCATAATTATGAGGTCCTCTAATTTCCAGATTGGAAAGTGGAACTTTTGTAGTAGGCCCCAATTGTATATAGTTATCTACTGGATAAGCATAAGCTGTTTCTATCTGATGTGAGGAAAAATATAACTTGCTAGCTTTTATATTCTTAGTATATAGCATAATTTCAGGAGAATCCATAAATAGCACAGCTGTATCTGTTGCTGTTTGATTCTTGAAGATGTTCACCTTACTAAGGGCATAATCCTCGAAGGTATTGTAGCGATTGATATGGTCGGGAGTAATATTTAACAGTACAGCTACATTCGGCTTGAAAGTATCTATCAGATCTAATTGAAAACTGCTGATTTCCAAAACGATATAATCTAACCCTGGTTTTTCGATGGAGTAACCACAAAAAGGGTCTCCAATGTTACCTGCAAGAATAGATTTTTTCCCCAAGCTCTTTAGGATATGATAAATTAAGCTAACGGTTGTGCTTTTCCCGTTTGAGCCAGTTACCGCAATGATTTTAGAATCATTGGCTTTTATTTGGTAACCCAGTTCGATTTCACTGATAAGTTCAATCTTTCTTTCTCTTGCTTTTTGCAAAATAGAAGTATTAAGAGGTATACCGGGACTTACTATCAAGCAGTTACAATCAAGCAGTCTGTCTGTATGGCCTCCAAATTCACAGGGAAAGTCCTTTTTCAGGTTTTCTGCGTTTGGGATTTTCGTCTCAGGACGCAACTCACTTAAAAAAGGAATAACACCTAATTCTTTCAATTTATAAGCAGCGGCAATTCCACTGCGAGCCAAACCTAAGATACCGTATTTTTTGTTTTTCTCAATCATCTCATTTACTCTCTTTAACGAAGTTTTATTGTAGATAAACCCATAGCTACAAGCATAGCTGCCACAATATAAAAACGCATAACTATTTTGGATTCGTGAATACCTCTAAGTTCATAATGATGGTGTAAGGGTGCACAAAGAAAAACTCGGTGACCTTGTCCATATTTATGTTTTGTATATTTGAACCAGGAACGCTGTATAATAACGCTGCAGGTCTCTACTACAAAGATTAGGCCGATGATAATAAAGAAGATTTCCTCTTTCAATAAAATAGAGATAACAGCTCCAATTCCACCTAAGGTTAAAGAGCCAGTATCGCCCATAAATACTTGTGCAGGGTAACTATTGAACCATAAAAATCCAATTAAAGTTCCCATTATTGCACTGATAAAAACTGTTAGTTCACCTGCATTAGAAAGAAACTCCAGATTTAGATAATCGGCAACAATATAATTACCTTTCAGATAACTCATCACTCCTAAACCCAGAAAAGAAAAAGCTAAAGTTCCAGCAGCAAGACCATCTAATCCATCAGTTAAATTTACGGCGTTGGAGGTTCCAGTGATAAATACAACAGCAAAAGGAATAAATATCCAACCTAATGGGATTATCAAATTCTTAAAAAAGGGGATCTGTAAAGCTGTTATATTATCGGTAACGGAACTGCTGTAATATATTGCCAAAGTAATAATTAAACCAACGGAAATTTGACCTAACAGCTTGTATCGGGGAATCAATCCTTTTTTAGCTTTCACAAAATTCTTTAAATAATCATCCAAAAACCCCAAAATACCTAGCCAGACAGTTGCCAAATACATCATTAAAATAGCTGGATTGGTTAGTACATTCCATAACAAAGAAGAAATGAGCAGTGAAAATAAGATAATGATTCCTCCCATAGTTGGAGTTCCTTGTTTTAAGCGATGTTTTTCAGGGAGGTCTTCATCAATTGTTTCTACGGCAGACCTTTTACGCAGCATTTTAATAAAAGTTGGGCCCACCAAAAGCGATATTATCAAAGAAGTAATAAAAGCTCCAATAGAACGGAAGGTTACATAGCGAAACACATTAAAAACGATGCTATATTTAGCAAGAGGGTAAAGAAGATGATAAAACATTAGTTCTCTCCTTTAAGGATTGGGATTATGCGCTCCAGTTGAATTGAATGTGAGCCCTTAACTAGAATTATTGCATTGTTGGGAAAGGTTCGTAAATTTCCCGAAGCAATTAATTCTTCCACATTATTATAATGCAGGATAGCATTTTCTCTATCAGGATGAAACAATCGCGAAAAGGAACCAACAGTGATCAGTTTTTCGTAGCGCATTTCAGAAAGCATAGCAGCAATCATTTTATGATACATAACAGAGCTATTTCCAAGTTCCAGCATATCACCTAAAACAGCATAATGAGGTTGTTCTGAAGATAGTGTTTGCCAATATTCTAATGCTTTTTGCATAGAATAAGGATTAGCATTATAGCAATCCAGAATCAGTATCCCTGTTCCTCTTTTTACCACTTGATTTCTTAATTCCAGATAGATGGGAGAATTTAAAGCTGATTGTATATCTTTTTTGCTGATTCCCAATTTCAAGCATAACACAATAGCAAAGGCAGCATTTAAAGCAAAGTAAGGTGCTCCATAAGGAATAATCCATAAATCCTCATTCAAATAAAAGGACTGGCTACTATCCAAAATCTGATGTTGCGTAATCCTGTAATCACAATTTTCATTAAAGCCAATACTTAATCCCTGCTTGGCAAAATATTGAAAACGAGAATCATCTCCAGGATATAAGCGTAAAGCAAGAGGTCTATTAAATAGAGCGATCTTTTCTTGAAAAACTCCATCTTCATCCTTAAAATACTCTAAATGAGAAGGACCGATATTCAAAATAATACCAATTTCAGGATCGGCAACATCTGCCAAAGAAGCAATTTCGCCAAAGTGATTGGTTCCAAGTTCAAAAAGGGCATAACGATCTTCAGGTTTTATCCTCAAAATAGTTTTACAGAGGCCTATCATATTGTTCTCATTAGCCAGGGTTTTCAAAGTGGGAGCGGAACTTTCCAAAATTTGAGCCATCAATTCTTTGGAGGTAGTTTTACCAGTACTTCCGGTTAGAGCAATTTTGTGAGGAGCAAATAGAGCTAAATATTTACGGCAGATAGAACCCATTGCTTCCAAACTATTATTCACCTGAAAATATTGAAATTCTGCGATAGGAGATTCCTCTGACCAAGATTTTTCACCAATAGCGCAATTTTCTTTAGGGGCAAGTACTTCTTTTAGATAGTTATGGCCATCGAATTTCTCTCCCTGAATGGCTACAAATATGCTTTCAGGCTTTAGAATGCGAGAATCTGTATATAGATATTTATAGTATACTGGCTCTTTATAACCAGAAGGTTCGGGATTCCAATTTGAAATAAATAGTAGTTTCATTAGGGTCTGATCAACAGGTAGAATAAACTCTGCGTCGTCTTTAATTTTTGTATCCCTTTTTGCCAGTGCTTCCAAAGTCGTTTCGAGATCATCAAAATGATAGTGAACCCCCTCAATTTCTTGGTAGTTCTCACTCCCTTTCCCACAAATAAGAACAATATCATCTTTTTGTGCAAACCGAATAATGGATTCTATTGCCTGTTTTCTATCTCTGATAATCCACCAGGGTAAAAATATATCGCTTGAGGATACAATATCCCTGATAATTGCCTCAGGGTTTTCGCTGCGTGGATTATCATCACTGATAATAACAACATCACTATGATTGAGAGCTGCTTTCAACATTAGGGGTCTTTTTCCTTTATCTCTATCTCCTCCGGCACCAAATAAACAGAGCATTCTTTTATGAGGTAAGTCCTCTCCTGCTTCTAAAACATTTTCAATAGCCTGAGGCGTATGAGCATAATCGATAAAAATGCCGATACCATAATTGTTTTCCACTTTTTCCATTCTGCCTCGGACGGGAGGAATATCTTTTATAGATTTGTGAATTTCTTCAGGTTTGAACCCCATTGCATATAAAGTGAGAGCTGTTAACCCCAAATTTTGAATATTAAAATTACCAATCAAGCGGCTGATAATATAAATCTCATCTTTATCGGATTGCAACCGAAAGCTGCTGTTATTTATATCAGTTTGTACATCGGCAAAACGAAAATCAGCATCTTCACTTCCAAGAGAAAGTACTTTAGCGTGTTTTTCAACAAGCATTTCCTTTATCCTTATACCAAAAGGATCGCCGGTATTGACGATGGAAACGCTACCATCTTTTGCGCCTTGTTCAAAAAAGCTCATTTTCGTTTGACCATAGTTTTCTATAGTAAGATGAAAATCAAGATGATCTCGACCCAGATTACTGAACAAACAATAATCGAATTTAACTCCATAAACTCTATTTAGAGATAGTGAATGGGAAGAAACCTCCATAACTACATAATTTACCCTTTCATCTATCATCTGAGCGAATATTTCATTTAGTTCAATAATATCGGGAGTGGTTCTCTCAGAAGGGAAAGTTCTACCTTCAATATAGTAACCCAAAGTTCCAATCCAACCACAACGAAACCCCAAATCTCTGATAGCTTCATAGATCATTATTGAGGTAGTAGTTTTTCCATTAGTGCCTGTTATCCCAATCAAAGTAAATGGAATTTTTTCTGGAAGCAACACAATTCGAGCAATAATAGCTGCCGCTTTACGACTGTCTTTCACTTTTAGATAAGGGAAAGTGATGTTATCAAATTCCTGTCCTACAATTAATGCTGCACCTTTATTAAGAGCGGAAGGAATAAAATTATGGCCATCATAATTTGTGCCTTTAATACAGACAAAAATATCACCTGGTTGCAATTTTCTGGTATCGGTTTGAACTTTTCCCTGCCAGTTTTGCAGTTGTTCCAAATTAGCTGTTTCTATCAATAGAGAATTCTGCTTTAAGGCATTTATTATTTTATTAATCATAACGATGCCTCCAGATGGCATTTACTGCCTTCCAATATTCTACTCCCTGGAAGAATAGATTGAGAGCGGACAATTCCTGAACCACGAATATTGATTGCCAAACCGTGAGCTGATGCTTGTTTTAGAGCTTCTCTTAAACTAAGTCCTATTAAATTTGGCATAATTCCTGCTTCGCGGACAGGGGCTTTTTTATCTGCACTGGGGCCTATCTTTAAGGTTATTGGATAATGTGGATCTACTGTAACTCCTTCTTTTGGATATTGATCAATAACTACAGAGGCAGAATCTGGCCCCTCGACTTTATATTGAAATCCATAATAGTTCAAAGTCCTTTCTGCTTGGAAAAGATGCATTCCAATAAGTTTAGGCATAGTTAATGAGGTTTGCATCAAACGTTCATTATAAGGCAAAATCTGGCAATCGGGCATAAATAGAATGTTCTCCACTATTTTTTTGAAAGTGGGAGCGCTACTTGTGCTGCCAAAATGAAATCCAGGAGCCGGTTCATCATAAAAAACCACTATTACCATTTGGGGATCTTCAATGGGGAACATTCCCACAAATACAGAACTATATTTACCTTCACTGTATCCTTTGGTTCCTGTAATATTTTTTTGAGCAGTTCCAGTTTTTCCGCCAACCTGGATATAATCCATTTTTATATGTTTAGCTGTTCCATTATCTACCACACCTTGAAGATATGACTTTATAGTATCAGTAGCTGCCGGAGTAGATACATTGCGTAAAACCGTGGGTTCAAATTGTTCAACTATTTTTCCTTCTTCATCGCGGATGGTATCCACAATAATAGGTTTCATCAATTTCCCTCCATTAGCAATGGCACAATAGGCAGTGGCAAGTTGTAAGGCAGTTGTAGATATACCTTGGCCAAAAGAAACTGAATGTAATGTATAGCCATCCCAGTTTTGCAGTTTGGCAAACATTCCACTGGATTCTCCTGTCATATTTAAAGCGGTTTTTTGGCCAAAACCCAAAGCTATAAATTTCTCATATAACCGCGTGGGGCCAATTCGTTCCGCTATTTTAGCAATACCTACATTACTGGATTTAACTATTATTTCGCGAGGAGTAAGATTTCCATATTGATGTGTATCCGAAATAACTCTTCGTCCGGTTTGGTATCTACCGCATTGAAATGTCTCCGTTGGCTTTACCAGTTTATATTCAATAGCGGGCAACATAGTTAAAGGCTTCATTGTAGAACCAGGTTCAAACATAAAACTAACAGGAATATTGGTTTTTACTCTCACCAAGTTCGGATCTTCAATTCTATCATCTCTGGATACTCCAGCCATTGCTATAATTTTACCGGTATTCGGGTCCATAACAATAGCGCCAGCATTTTTTGCGCTGTATTGTTCCATTCCCTCAAATAGAGCATTTTCTACAATTTCTTGAATTTTAGAATCAATTGTAAGATAAACATTGTAACCGTTTTGAGGTTTTTTGGAATGCAGATTAGGATAGGGGACAGGTCGATGATTGGCATCCAATACTATTTCTTTCCAGCCATAATTTCCAGATAAGTATTTATCGTAAGTGGATTCTATTCCGCAAACTCCAGAGAGTTGATAGAGAGATTTACTATGAGTTGCAGGATCGTAACCATCAGATACCTCGCGCACTGAACCCATTACTCTTGCAGCCAATATATCTTTGGAGTATATTCTTCTCATTGAAGCGAAGCTATGAATCAAACCGATCATTTCTTTAGATTTAAAATCCCGAATCAATTTGTCCAGTTCTACTTCGCTAATCTTGTTGGAAATTTGAACAGAAGTGTTTTTATTGCCAATAGTTAGGCGTTTTAACACTTCATCTTTATTTAAAGAAGTATGAGCAGCAATCAATTCTGCATATTTCGCGAACGCATCTTCTAATGTTAAGTTATTATCTTTTGCCCACATTGCCACGGAAGATCTATCTATATCTATTTGATAGTAGCTTATTGAGCTAACTAAAAGATTGCCCTGGGAATCAAGAATTGAACCCCTACGAGGAATTAAAATTTCTTTTTTAGGTGTATATCGCATTCTTCTTACTCCAGCTAAATGGAAGGGATCTAAAATCTGAATGCAGAATAGATACGCTACCCAAAAAATTGAAGCAAGACCAAAAATAACAACTAAAAAGTAAAAGCGAGATTTCATCTCAATCCAACAAAACCTGTATGTTTTTAGCTTCAGCTTTAGTAGTTAATAGATCTATAATACAATAGGTCTTCTTATCTTGTTTAGCTGAAGGCTCGTGTACATATATAATTTTACCTGCTTGTTGATCAGGAATAAAATTGCTCAATTCTACTCTTACTAAAGAAGCAATATGTCTCCCACTGCGTAAATCATCAAGTTCTACTAATAATTCAGTATTGATGTTTTTTTCCGCATAATAGGTCTTTTCCAGCTCAGAAATTTGTCTGGTAT
This sequence comes from Cloacimonetes bacterium UBA5835, assembly GCA_002432865.1. Classification (GTDB taxonomy): domain Bacteria; phylum Cloacimonadota; class Cloacimonadia; order Cloacimonadales; family Cloacimonadaceae; genus Cloacimonas. The sequence continues at coordinate 53,762 of DJGX01000033.1, read as the reverse complement.
ATTGCACGATTCGGTTATTATTGTAAAAGCTTAGAAAAAACACAACTCCCAATAGGGACACAAGTATCAGGATTTTGCCACGCATTTTTCCTCCTGTGTTTTCTGCCGGTTTGATTTGCGGTAGGTTTTTTCCTCTTTGTTTTCCTCTTTAACTTTTTCTGCAGCACGCAATTTAGCGCTGCGCGAACGAGGATTTGCCAAAATTTCTTCTTCTGATGCGGTTATGGGTTTGGAAGTTAAAATAACTAACTGTTTATGATGGTTACAGTTACAAGCTAAGGAACGGGGAGGGCATATACATTCTTGTTCTGCTCTCTTAAATTCTTGTTTAACGATTCGATCTTCTAAAGAATGATAACTAAGAACCACTATCCTACCTTTCGGATTTAATAAATTTATAGCATCCTTCAAAGTAGAAGCAAGAACTTCCAATTCCTTATTTACATAAATCCTTAATGCTTGAAATATACGCACTTTAGTTTTAAGCGAGGCCTTAGTTCCTTTTCCAACAACGCTTTCAATTATTCTGGTTAATTCGCCTGTTGTATTCACAGGTTTTGGGCTCCGTTCTATGGCTTTAGCGATCCGAAAGGCATTTAGCTCTTCTCCATAATCTCTAAATATCCTAGCTAATTCTTTGGCGTCTAATTCATTAACTGCATCATAAGCACTATATTCTTGGCTGCTATCCATTCGCATATCCAAAGGAGCATCTTTCTCAAAACTAAAACCCCGGTTTTCATTATTGAGCTGGTGAGAAGAAACACCCAAATCAAAAAGTATGCCATCAATACCTTTCACTTTACGATAGGCAAGCTCAGTACGAAGCTGTTGGAAATTAGCTTTTATCAATTCTACATTTTCATAGTTACTTAGTTTTTTACTTGCTTCTTCAATTGCTTCCATATCCTGATCGAAACAATATAATCTTATGGACGGTTCAGATTTTAACATTGCTAAGCTGTGTCCTCCACCTCCGGTTGTTGCATCAACATATATTTTCCCAGCTCTCAAATTTAAATAAGAGATGCACTTTTCTGCCATTACTGGAGTGTGAAATATCATAGCTGATAATCCTCTGAAGTAAATTCTTTGCGGTGTTGATTAAGTTTGCTGGCACGAACTTCATTATAAACCTTGGGATTCCAAAGTGAAATATAATGCCCCTCGCCTTTAATAATAACACTATCTGTAATATTTACTTCATTCAGCAACCTTTCCAGAATACGAATTCTTCCCGGACCCTCTAATTCCTGTTCTGTCATAGCAAAATCGATTAATTGGGTGCGAAGTTTATTGCTATGCTCGTCACCAATTCTTAAACGTTCCAGGGTTTCATTCCAGTTATCCAAAGGATAGATAGCTATTGTATCATTGGGCCCCAGAGTAACAATAACTTTCTTTTCCGATTCCTCAGAAAACTTCTTTTTGAATGCTGCGGGAATTATTACCCTTTGCTTGTTCACTGAATTTTCGAAAATACCAAGAAATTCACCAGACATACTCGAAATCCTTTTTTTAGAGTTTCCCTTTATAAAGCTCTTTTTCTTTAAAGTCCGTGCTTTTTTGACTCATTTTTTAGAACCGCCTTGAGATATTTTGAGTTTTTATGACTTTCTATGGTTCTTATATGAGATCTCGTTTTTATTGTCAAGTGCAAAATGCGTTTTTTTATAAATAGATAGAGTATTTTTTTCAACATCAGGGTTCAAGGTGGAAAGTTTATCATTTTATACTACTTATAGTTATGGCTATATACTCTTAAGCTCATTTATCAAGTTTAGGGGCTTAACTATTTGGCAGGCAATAAGTTGTTATTTTCTCAAAATATTTATTCTTTAAAGTAAGCTGTAACTATGCAATTTTCCGCATTGTTACAAGCTTACAGCTATATTTTGGGCGGGAAAATATTTTTTTGGCGCTTCTTCAAAATAATCCGATTTTGCAGATATTCTGGGTAAGCTTATCTCTATTTTTAGAAAGCTATGCCCATTTTCATGAAGGAAATTGGACGATTGGTTTTTAATAAACAGCATAAAAGTGATACTGTTATTTCCTTTGAATTTTGTAGGTTCTATGTATAGCAGCGGATTATTGTAAATGGATCTTACTATATTCGATAGCATTATGGAAATTATGGCAGGTTTTGAGCCCAGATTCATAACACTAAGAATGCAAAGCTGTATCTATTAACAGGCCGAGGGAAAATCAATCTTGAGGTTGCAAAACTTCAAATTTGGGCTATAATATATATAACTAATATTGCTTAGGAGATAAGATGATTAAACTTTCAGAATTGCCTGTAAGTTATGGAAAAGTTCATTTACCAGCCAAAGTAGCACTGGTAGTAACGCAAAAGCCGACGAGTGGTTATAATCTAATAACGATTGAGTGGTTTATGCGCACTTCTCTTCAGCCTCCGATGTTTGCAATATCAATTGGCGAAAGCCGATATTCTCATGAATGTCTTCAGGCAAATCGATATTTTAATTTGGTCTTTCCATCGCTTAAAATGAAGCAGCTTTTATCTTTGTGTGGCTCGAATTCAGGGAGAGATATGGATAAATTTACGGTTGCCAAAGTGGAGTATATTCAGGGTAAATTGAATAAATTACCAGTTTTGAAAGATGCCGTTGCATGTTTTGAATGTGAGGTTGTATCTGAAATTCGCAGCGGAGATCATACTATCTTTATTGGTCAAGTTCATTATAGTTGGCAAAATGAGGAAGAGGAATTATTCTATTATCAGGAGAAACTCTGATACAGAAAAAGGTTTACCATTGATAGTTTAGCTGAAGGATAGGTGTTCTTTCCTTAAGAGAAAAAGAGATATTACCTCGCTTAGCTTCTGCACTCCAACGCATAACATCAATAGCACTTGTCAGATGATTTAGTAGTAAAATGCCTCCTGTTACCATAGCATAATCTCTGTAATCGTTACTGCGATTGCGTATTTTATTATACTGATTACGATTTTCCGAACTATCCCAATGCCAGTATTGATCATCTGTATAACAATTTTCTGCCATATACTGTTGTTGCATAGCGGGGTCGTAAGGATATAATTCCAGAGCAGTTTGGCGAATCCAGTTATTATAGCCTCCGGCATCAAAACCGCTACTTTCATAACGGGCTAAGTGCTTAAAATATGTATCACTGTAATGTCCGGGAGCAAGATGAGCATATTTTATGGCATACTCATAAGATTCCTGCTTTAATATGTCGCTTTCACTATTGAAATAAAAAAGTGAGCCAATAATTAAGGCCTCTGTAGTAAGCATTACATAGCCGTATTCCTTTCCGGAATTTATTTGAGACAAGCCAGGAACCGCCAAAGATTTTAAAACCATCAAACTACGGTTTTCTGCAAATAACATTGCAGCAAAAAGAATGATCAGCAGAAAAATATATATACGTTTCAAAATGTTACTCCTAAAAGTCTATTTGATAATGCAGCATAGCGCCTTCGTTTGATAAAGGAGATAGATATACATTACCCATTTCCTTTTTAGATAGAATGGAGCTATCAATAACACTGAGGCAGCGATTAAGAAGTAATAATCCTAGACAGAGCTGATTGTTCATTTTCGCTTTCTGATGTCTTTTGCGAATAGCTTTGTATTGATTCCATTTATCTTCGCTTTGCCAATTCCATTCTTCATCACCTTGATAAGTATTAGCAGCGATATAATCAGTGTAAGATTGAGGATCATAATTGTATATCAGATAATAGTTTCTTGCCATCATATCTTGGATATTATTGTAATAAGAACTACTGGGATAATTTTGAACTGCCTGATAGTGCTGTTTTGGCATTCCATAAGGAACCCCTGCATAAAGTTCCGCAAATTTCATATAGTTCTCTTTTTGCAAATCAATTTCTTTGTCTGTAGCGTAAAATGCATATAGATTTACAAGATCCGCTCCTAACAAAGTTGCTCCTCTTGTGTTATGTCCCAAAAGTAATTCTCCGCTTCCCGGTAATATTAAAGAAGAAACAGGATATACTATTTTGGGTAAAGCCAATAGCGGAATAGAAGCTGATAATACGATTAAAACAATCAGCCAGAATTTATATTTTAAAACATCCACTTAAAACCTACCATAGGGGTTACATTTCCTGAAGGCATTGCTGCATAGAAATTAAAGGAAGGAGCTGCCTGAGAAATATAATAACGGTTAAAATTTCTGGTTACGCGGACAGCATCAAGCCCTGATACAAGGTGGTTAAAAGCTAAACCAAAAGTAAAAAGATGGGCGATACCATAATCATCTTTAGCATCATTGCGCATTTTAATATAAGTTTGCCTCATTCGGCTCATCTCATGTGAATTAATAGAAATGGCTATATCTGTATTTTGTCCACAAATGGGATAATTGCCTGTCCAGTGAGTGTGAGGGCTATCGTTGGGGCCATCAAATTGCCAACGTGGAGTAACAAAATTTCCTGATTCGTCAGCTGCAAAACGGTAATACCAATCCATCCATCCGAAAACATAATGTGGATATTTCCCGATGTCTTCATAAAAATGCTGAGAATTATTCTCGTCCAAGCGGAAATAGGTATCTTCATATATATCAACGGTATTAATATCTTTCAAGATATCCTGAATCTGATTTTGCCTTCCTCTTTCATAACGATATCCTGATATTGGAGTTCCATCAGGAGTAAGGTAAGTAACAAGTTCTCCATTGGCATATTTTTCATATTTATCGGTTTTATCGTTACCCTGTTTATTGTAATATACAATCCCACCAATAAAACCAAGTTCTAATATCGGGAAAATATAAGTTGTAATAGCTGTTCGATTGGCATAAAATTGACCTGTACCTGGAATCAACATAGACATTGCCATTGCTAAATGAGCGCTTTTTTGATTGTAGTTAACTTTTATTAAATCGTTTGTAATAACTGTATCTCGGGATGCATCTATATTTTCTTCTTCTGTTTGATACAGCCACTGGTCAATGTCTGTCTCCTGTTTATTTTGCCCAAATAGACAAAAGCTAAAGATAAGGAGAAGCGATAGTAAAGCTGTTTTTTTCATTGTGAACTCCTTAATAGATCATTTTTCTATGGCAAACTTAAGTTGCTTTGTTGTACAACCGTTTTCTAAAATCATAATATATACTCCGGAACTAAGACCCTTAGTGCTCAGCTCAAAATCTCTGGGGTTGTTCAGAGTTTCAGGAATTACTAAATTGCGAATTAAAGTTCCGCTGATGTCATAAAGCCACAGTTTTGTTTGGCCATAATAGTTCTGAAGATTTATCTTGAAATAGTTTTTGCGAACAGGATTGGGATATATATAGGCATACTTTTCAGTGGAACTAGTGCTCTCATCCTTAAAATCAAAAATGGCACAGCCGCTAGCCCCATTTCTGAAACCAGCAAAAAGAATAGGATTGGTTGATATACCATTTTTTGTGTGAATATATAGCTTACCGGAATTATCTGTATAATACCAACATAATGATTGTTGCTGTTGATTGTAAAAAAGATAATCTGATTTGTGTTCCCGATTTACCGACAAACTCATATCTGGAACTATTTTCCCGTATTTATCTACAGCTAAATAACCACTACCTCGTAAAGGATAGAATAGGGTCTCATCCACATTAAGTTGTAAAGCCATAGGGCTTTCCCAACTGGAAACTGTATCATAAGATACAATAGGGAAGTTGGTTAGTTTGGTTCCATCAGCTTTTAGAGCATAAAATTGGTTACCGATACCAAAGAATAAAACTGGCGATATATCACCTAAAGAAGTACAAGCTAATTGGCCAGGTGTATTATTACTGTGATTTTGAAAGATTAATTCCAGTCGGTTTTGATATAGACGATATAGATTCCCACTATTAGACATAACAAAAATCATAGTGATTGTTCTATCGGGATTGGTATAAATTAGTGGTTCAATATTGCCAAAGGATTCTGGAAGAGAAAACTCACTTATTAAGCTTAAGTCTACTGTGGAAAAAATCTTAAAACAGTTTTCGCCTAAAGCTATTATTTTATCATCATACCCTGCCAGGCATTTTATTCCTCGAATAGAAACATAATACGGTTCAACGAAGTTATTCAAAGCATATATGCCTTCATCGGTACCTACTATAAGCGAATTATCCATAGATAAAGGAGTAGTAGTAGGAGGATTAGGGAAAGTGATTGTTTTTACAATAAGATCATCATTAGCCCAATCGATAGAATAAAGTTGATTATTCTCTATGCCTACTAATTCCCAAAAGCCGTCCTGATTGATATCCATTCTTTGTAAGGGATAATCAGTAGAAGAAAATGAGATAGTATAATCTCCCATAAGATCTTGCCAGATACCGTTGTTATTACTTAGCAAATTTACATTTCCTGTTTTTAACACGGGAATGTTCCATTCGCTAAATCCAGAATTTATTACAGGACCTGTTATCGTGGTAGCAGAATCATAATCCAGAATATGAGTGCTATCAAATAAACCACTTTCTACCCGAAAACTCATCTTACGAGATGGATTGCTTATCTGTTTTAAATGATAAAAACCAGGCATATTAAAACTATCCACCAAAGGTGGTTTTGTGTTGGGAGTAAGTTCTGGTTTCCAAAGTTCCTGGCTCCAGTTGACAAATAAACCACCAGAATCAAGTATTGGTTTATGTGTATGGAAGTAATCGTAAGGTGTGCCTGTCCAATACATAGAATACTCACTACCCAGGTCTGTAAGTCCATCAGCTTCAATAATTGAAACCGCTTTTCGGTAAAAATTAGTATTCACTGTATTGGCATCAAAATTACTGGTCCAATTACCAAAGCTATCAGTTTGGCCTTCATCATATAGAATAGCTTCGTTTATATGCCAAACCAAGATTCCGCCACCTATTGCTGATCCGTTAGTTTTTATAAATGAAGGTAGAAGATAATCATATTCATAAGTGGGAGGTGGAGGAGTTATATCTTCAAAGGGAGTTGGGTATAAAACAACTCTTCCATCCAATGCTCCGTAAACTGCTGTACCTCCATCACCGTCAGGATCTACATTGCGGTTTTCTACTAAAATATATTCTTTGGCATTTAGTGGAATTTTGTAAGTGTGAGGAACAGGATCAGTTGTATTTTGCATAGCACTGATTGCATTCAAGGATAGTTCTGATGAAACAGGAAAATCGGGAAATTCTTTTAATAACCCCCGCTCGAGATAATTATCCCGAAACATTAAATTGCGAGAAAAAGCCCCCGGTAATGTTGGTAAGGCACCTTCCACATAAACAATGTCCCCATTTTCTAATTCATCAACTAATATCCCGGAACCCCCACTATCCATAATATCAAACACGCCTACCATAGGAGAAGAATTGTATACATTGTATAAATCTACCATTCCTAAGGAGTGCCCAAATTCGTGTGCTATAACAGAATTTAAAGCTCCATAGCCATTATGAATATTTTGTCCATTACTCTGGCTGATATAAAAATCCTGAGAGATAGTTTCGGGAACATTACAAGAATGTGATATAAGGACTGTACCATTATCAACAACTGCTTCTTTGCCATCGCCAACTCTGATATAAAAAGAAGGAAGATCGGAAGGAGTGTTTGCAGAAATATCATGTTGCCAATCAGATCCAGAATGAATAATCATATAATGGCTATAACTGGCAAAATCAATTTCCTCATCTAAACTATCTGCTAATTCAAAAGCAGTCTTGAAATATTCTTCCATTCTGCTAACAAATAGTTCTGAACTTGCTCCCGGAGGATTATAATATCCCATACTTTTAGGTAATGTATAAGCAACTTTATCTTTAGGATATACATCATATTGGAGTTCATAAGAACCTGCTGAAACAGCTAAATAATAATATTTTAGGGCATCCAGATTGGCTTCATAATATTGTCTGTTATGAGGAGGAGCTCCAATTGAATAAATATATTCAGGATCGGGTTCAAGCTGGAATTTGCCGTTGCCAGTGGTATTGAAATCATCCGGTTCTTCTAAAGTAAAATCAACCAAAATTACCAACAAACGGTTATAATTGGCAGAATCCTTTCTTATTGCATCTAGTTTGGAATTGGATTGAATTAATTGATCTAAATAAGGATGTTTTAGTAGTTTACTATATTCGCCAGTTTTACTTAAAAACATCTTTTGGGCAGGTAATATAGATATTACCAATAGGGATAGTAGCAGTAATGATAGCTTTTTCATATTATTAATTTTGATCCTGTGTTCGAGGTTACTTTATATATAACCAATACTACTCTAATATTGAATTATCAAAAAAATTGTCAATAACATTATATCAACAGATAAAGGTGTTCGACGAGGACTTCCATTCTTAAGAGACTTAGCAGCCCTCATCAAACAACTACCTATATATTTTTTTTTGCATTATTTTATTAGGAGTTAAAATTCAAACCCTAAAGAGAATATTTTATTGTAATCAGTCAGTCCACCTGCAGGAACCATAGCAAAATCGAAACCAAGCTTATAACGCTTACTGAATTTATATTCAACACCTACTCCAAAACTGGCTCCTTCAACTTCTCCCTCTTTATCAGAATAATAACCACCTCGTAAAGAGATCAGATTTAGATAAGTATACTCTGCACCTACTCCATATATTGTCTCGTCAAAATACTTCCATCCGGTTATCAATCTTTGATACAAAGGGTCCTCATTTGCCAGAATTTTACTCATCTCTGCAGTTGTAATTAAACGCCCCATAGGATTATCAAAAACAGTATAACCAAGACCGGCTCTAAAAGTCATCGGGCAAGGATCTGCTTGTTCTTTATCACTGTATGTGATATCCGGGCCTATATTTTGTAAAACGATGGAAGCATTCAAATTATCTACTACAACATCTTTGAACAATGCACCTGCATCAAAAGCAAAACTGAAAGCAGAACCTTCAGGTTCAGTAAATCCAGCACTTGGGCCAAGGTAGGAATATAAAAGCTTGAAATTGCCTCCTACCCCTATTTTATCTGGTACTACTTCATATCCATAACCTAAAGCTCCAGACACTTCATAGGTATGAAAATCACCAAGATCAACATTACTGGAACTGGTTTGTGTCTGTGTTCCAGCATCAAGCCAGATTATATGCGCATTAATATTGCCTATACCATAAAAATAGTGATTAAAACCTAAATACTCATAGAAGATATCTTCTATTCCAGAACCTTGTAACCACGGTATATGAGTTGCAGCAATTTGAGTATCTTTGTTAAATGCAGTAGCTCCAGGATTCCACCACATTGAATATGCGTCATCTGCAATTGCAGAATAGGCACGTCCCATACCATTGGCACGAGCACCAGGTTCAAAAGTTAAGAATAACATTGCTGCCTGAGATATTCCAGACAGGGTAAAAGGTAGAACAAGCATCAGCATTAAGCTGAATACCAATATGTGGTGCTTTAACATTATACCTCCATAGGCTTTATAAAACTTATTTCAGGCTACAAAAATATCGCCTGAAGAAAATTCCTTTTTTTATATATAATCTAATCTGCAGAATGTAAATATCATCTTAGATTATGCCTCAGTTCCATCAACTACATATAGGGGCTTACCCTGTTATCAATTAAATAGTAATAACTCCTAAAAAGCTTTGGTGCCGAAGGCCGGAATCGAACCGGCATGAGCTAATGCTCGGTGGATTTTGAGTCCACTGCGTCTACCAATTTCACCACTTCGGCATATTATTCTATCCAAAAAATCAATATACACTTTAATGTCAAGCAAAAAGGTGTTTTTATTATCCCCACTTGAATTGCTGTAGTTAATATATTATAATCTATCTCCTATAAAAAAGCAAATATATAAGGCAGCTGCATAATTTGAAATCTTGGTTTAACTCTCATTTATAGAATATAGCGATAACAATATATTCGGCTATAAGGGGAACGACGAGAACATCGTGTCTCCTAAAAATAGTTCACGCAAGTATGAATTATAGAAACAAGGATTTTAGAATTTAGGGGATTTAGATGTGTAGTGGAGGACGCTGTTCCTCCGTAAGATATATCCTCTCATAGATTACACAGATTTATTGTTTTAAAACAAGGATTCTAGAAGAATATTTAGCTACTGAAGCTACCGAAGTCACCGAAAATAGTTCACGCAAGTATGAATTATAGAAACAAGGATTTAAGAATTTTAGAATTTAGGGGATTTAGATGTGTAGTGGAGGACGCTGTTCCCCTGCAAGAAATATCCTCTCATAGATTACACAGATTATGCATATATGCACAACTTCAAGTTCGAGGGCATCGCGATCTTGAATATTACAACCTTTTAAGTAGAATTTTTGTTCATTTCTTTCTCAATAATTTTAGTCCACCATATTGAAGATGGCTCAAACAAACAACCCATCCCTCTCTCCTCCTCCTCTCCTCATCAACCCATAGTTAAGGATGAGTGAAGATGGGGTGGATGATGTGTTGTATCTGGGTTACCAGCAAGAAAAGTAAGGGTTAGAGCAAGCCAACTATTTATATGTTGTTAATCTTCCAGTTGTTAGCAAATCTCAATGGCTTCGCATTATCGATCTTAATATGCTTTTTATCGTGATGATAAATCCACTATATATTGGAGGTGGTATTATTTCAAAAGTTGGCGTAAAATAAATTGGGAAAACCAATTGGATATGTGCAATAATGTTATCTATTGTATGGATTCAAGGTAATCTCTAACTGACAAGGAAAATTGCTTTGACATTTTATCCTCTCTTTATTATAAGGCATTTATGTTAACTAACAAGTGAGCTTAGTAAAGCTAAACTGCTTCTACTAAGGAGAATACAATGCTAGCTAAACTCTATAGGAATACTTACCGTTGCTTAGTTAAGTTCGAGATTGAATTTGATTCCCTAAAATTATAATTGGCAGGTAAGCATCGTATCCTGCGATTAGGATTTAATAATGGGGAAATTCAACTATTGCTTACGGAACTTTGTGATGTTTGTAGAATTAAGATATTTTAAATTATCGGAATTGATTGCCCAGGGTTCCAAAGATGAGTAAACAGGAAAATGTTGACCGTAGTAATTAGTACTTTGACCCTGAATATGAATAAACCACAATTGAATATATCAAATATATACGGTGTACGTAATAGTGATGAAGAATGATGTTAAGATCTAAATATGTTGAGATTATTCGTATAAGGAAGAGGAACAAGATATGCTAATATTCAAGGTATTACATAGTAGGAAAGAACTGCCTGAAAACCTTACTCAAAAGGATATAGTAGATTTCCTTTACACACATTTGGAACGATTCAGAGATACATCTTCTGCAATTTCTAAAGCCATCGATTATGCTTTTTCCAATGAACCGGGAAAAGGTGGTTTTGTTATTTTGGCTAATACAGGTGATAAGCTCTGCGGAGTGCTAGTTATGATTAAAACCGGAATGGAAGAGTTTATTCCAGAGAATATTCTTGTTTATTTGGCTGTGCATTCAGCAATAAGAAATAGAGGGATAGGCAGTGAATTATTAGAGAAAGCATTGGAAATTGTAAAAGGTGATATAGCCCTCCATGTAGAATATGACAATCCGGCTAGGCATCTTTATGAAAGATATGGTTTTACTTCCAAGTATGCTGAAATGCGTTGGCAGAAACAATATTAGGGAACACGGATTAGAGCAAAATCAATAAAACTATAACTACAGTATTAATTTATTACCAATTGTAATTACCGTCTATTACTCTAAATATAAAGTTATAAATCTAAACTGATCTTCCGCTTAGAAAAGAACAGACAGGAAGTATAAAGATACTATTGCTCTCTTTATCGCGTTGCTATAGAATAAAGAATCGATTGAGAGAAAAAACAAGACAATAGATCTAATTGTTTAATGCAGGATAGTTATCTTCTTCGTCCAAACTTTCCCTGATGCATCCATGCGTAGGATATAATTTCCATTGGCTAACTGGCTACCTTGATCGTCTTTGGCATCCCAAAGTAGATGAAAATTTCCACTATCTTTAGTCTCGTTTAAAATTGTTCTCACTTTTTGTCCTTTCAGGTTGTAAACTTGAATCAAGGTAGGAGATTTTGAGGGAATTCCATAGAAAATTCTTGCTTCGTAATCAATAGGATTCGGTGCTATGGAATGAAATCCTTCTTTTACTGGAATGGAAGGAGTTTGATTGCCTATATTTTGAATATCTGCGATAGCTGGACCGTAGAATGAATTTGTACCATTGAAATCCACAACCTCCAGCCAATAATAGTATATGCCTGTAGCAAAAACCTGGTCAGTACATTGGTATGTTCTAATTTGGGATGTATTCGTAGCTGGTGTGAAATAGCCCAGGCTAGTTGCAGTATCCAGATTTGACTGATTGGATCTTAAGATATTAAAGCCCATCACATTTGTTTCCGATTGGGTTGTCCAACTCAATTTGACAGTAGAGCTACTAGTTTGCGTAGCTATAAATGAACTTAGAGTTACCGGGAGAGTATCATCCATTCCTCTTCCGATATAGTAAAATACATCATCTTTGGCATTGAGAAAGCTAAGAGCGATAAAAGAGATCTTCCTGGGGTGAGCAGGATTCCAAATTGTTACTAATGGCTCATCACTGTTGGATGAATACACTTTTGGAAAGTTATGCACATTCCAATTAAAGTGATTATCTTCATCCTCATTCCAATTGAAGGTTATCTTTTTGGTGCCGTTGAAATTACCTTTCAATATCCATTTACGGTTAACAAATGCGTTATTATTTTGAAAGGGAAGCGATTCCGCCATAAAATTGTACATCAAAGTGCCATTTTTGTCGATGGAAACCTTTTGTACATCTGGACTGTAATAGCCATCTACTCCTTGGGGCAGAATATTATAACTAAGGTCTCCGTTAAGAAGTTCCATAGTAGAAACTACTGTAATAGGGTTGGTCAAAGTAACACCTGCGAGATTATCAAATATAATATCGTTTACAGTATAGGGATTTGGTGCAGGATTAAAATCTCCGGTTTGTTGATGAACAGTGCCATTAAAAATATAATTGCCATTGCTGTTATAATTTCTTGTGCCTACTTGCAAACTTCCGGTTTTTCCTGTAGAAGAAAAGCCATCGGGGTTAGCGGTGGCTATTGAAGAACTATCTTCCATAGAAAAAGTTCCTGAACCCCACCATGCTTCTTCAATAACAGACATACCAAAATAGAGAGTGGTTCCGCTATGAACCAAAGAAGTATATACAAGTTTGATATTCTTACTTAAGCTTATGCCGGTAGGATTATTAAAATCTATACCTAAAACCTGTTCCGGTATTTTTGATCCGGTAATTTGAGGTTCTGAACCATTGAATATAAGGTAAGGACGATTATAGATGATTGTTCCGCTACAAGTTAAGGAACCATCCATACCTTGTGGATTAGAAGTAGCTATAGTGCTTCCGTAATTAGCGGTAAAAGAACAATTCCCTGTTATTGAACCTTGGCTACCGAAGATGATTATCCCATTGGAATTTGCTGTAACCTGGCAATTTTGGCTTTCATAAGAATTAGATATAAGACCATTGTTTTCAAGGGTTCCGCCATCCATAACAGTGATTGATGAATTGGTATTACCGTTTTTTATTTTACCATTATTAATCAGTTTTGAAGCACTGTATATTTGAATTGTTCCAATCTCGCAATTAGCATCTTTATTGATTGTCACTGCAATTCCAGAATATAATTGTAAAGTTCCAGTTATAACTAGACCACCCTCAATAATTATAGAAGTATGTATAGCTATGTTCTGAGTGTTTATATAGATTGTATTGGCAAAAGGAGAAGATGGCAACTGAGTAGCATTTTCCCATCCTGAACCATTATAATATTCCCATAAACCAAGGTCTTCAAAATTACCACCCCATTTTGTGCGATAATCCCCTTTGTTGTAACTAAATAAGTTAATTGTAGCCAAGGTAAAGATAGCCATAACTACCAACCATTTAATCCTAGTTCTTTTTGCTGTTTCATAATCACTGTATTTCATAAGATAACCCCATTAAAAATAAAGATTTAAAATAATAACATCATATTTTGAAGGTGAATAAAGAATCACAATTTTTAACTACCGATAAACGTCAATCATATTTATTTGAGTGAAACTAATCCTTTGTAAAAAATCTTTGTTGCGAAAATACTAATAGCCTAAAATAAAAAAAGTATTGACGATATTGTGGACTTTTAAAAAAAAGGATTATATGGAGTATTATGCGATAAATGCGAAGAATTATTGTTGCCATAGACGGTCCTGCTGCTTCTGGGAAAAGCACAACAGCCAAGTTTCTTGCTGAAAAATTAGGATACATATATATTGACACAGGTGCTATGTATCGTGCTTGTGCTTTACAGGCAAAACTTGAAGGATTTGCTATTGATGATCTTTCCTCAATTATTCCGATGTTGGAACGGATAGATATAAAAATATCATATTCAGAAAGTGGAAATATCATATGGCTTAATGGAAGAGATGTAAGCCAGCAAATTCGTACTCCAGAGATTTCTGCTGCAGCTTCTAAAATATCTGCAATACCGAGTGTTCGTTATAAAATGGTGGAATTGCAGCGTAAACTTGGAAAAGATGGAGGCGTAGTTTTAGAGGGTCGAGATATAGGCACTTTTGTATTTCCAGAGGCGGAAGCTAAGTTTTTTATGGTAGCAGATTTGGAAGTGCGTGCAAGGCGTAGATATCAAGAGTTGAAAGCAAAAGGTATAGAAAGCAGATATGAGGATGTTTTGCAAGAGCTAAAAGCTCGGGATGAAGCAGATGCAAGTAGATCTCTTGCACCGTTAAAACCAGCTTCGGATGCCATATTAGTTGATACAAGTAATTTGTCTATCGAAGAGCAGGTTAATAAACTCTATGAAATAACATTAAGGAAAATAGCCGAACTGGGTGAAAGCAATAGTCCAAATAATAGTGTTCCTGATGGAATTGAGGTTTATTTGGCGCATAGCTCAGGATATTGTTTTGGTGTGAAACGGGCTATACAGATGGCAAGAGAAGCCAAAGTTTGTGATAAACCTGTATATACTTTAGGTGAGATTATTCACAATCCTGGTATTGTTCAGGAACTGGAAGAAAAGGGAATTCATGTTGCCAATAATGTTTCCGATCTTAAAGACAGTACAGTAATTATACGCTCGCATGGAATAACGAGGGAAGAATATGAAACACTACAGAAAAATAATAATGAGATTATTGATGCCACTTGCCCGTATGTAAAACGGACTCATACAATACTCCAAAAAATGACCGCAGAGGGTTATCCAGTTGTTATATTTGGTGATAAACATCATCCGGAAGTTATTGGGTTGCGTTCTTTTGGAAATGACAAGACAATTGTGGTAGCTGAAGATGAACCGCCACCTAAAATTAACGAAAATAGTTTAGTATTAATAGCCCAAACCACACAAAAGATTGAAAAGCTTAATGAATTGGTATGTAAATTGCTCCCTAATGTATTCGAATTGCGAGTGTTTAATACTATTTGCTTAACTACTACTCTAAGGCAAAAGGCGACAATAGAAATGGCAAAGAAAAGTGATGTTGTGATAGTTATTGGAGGATATAAAAGTTCAAATACTTCTGCTTTGGCAAAGTTGAGTTCCCAATACTGTCCTACTTTTCATATAGAGAATGAAATGCAGTTAGCTGGAGTAGATCTATCAAAGTATAAAAGAATCGGATTAACTGCCGGAGCTTCCACTCCGGAAGAGATGATCATAAAAGTTTATAATGTAATATTACAAAAAAGCGGGCACTTCAGTACTGTGAAGAGTATTGAAGAAATCCCATTGTTTAAGGAGGAATCATGTTAACACATGATCATAACACAGTCGAAACTGAAGTTAAAGAAACGGAAGAAAAAAACCCTATATTGGAAACCGTTTTGAACGAAAGTGAAGACAAGATGTCAATACCAACAGTTGAGGACGAAAAAGAAGAACCCTCAATTGCAATACCCGAAGAAACTATAAGTGAAGAACCCGAGACAGATGCCTCGGAACAGGTTCAAAGTGAAGAAATTGCTGAAACTCTTAAACTTGATACAAAGCGGAAAGAGCTAACGCAAGAGGAGAAAGAACATCAGGAAATGCTTTCAATGTATGAAGAATCATTTTCCAGCTTTAAAAAGGGTGAGATTATTGAAGGCACAGTTGTGGATATTTCCGATAAAGAAGTGCGAGTTGATATCGGATTTAAATCTGAGGGTGTGATTCCAATATCCGAATTTGCCTACAGTGGAATACCAGATACAAATTCAGTAATTAAAGTGTATATCAGTGAAATTGAAAATGGCGAAGGGAAAGTTTTGCTATCCAAGAAAAAAGCAGATTACCTTATCAATATTGAAAGCATTAAAAGAGCTTTCACCGAGAAAACTTCTTTAACCGGAATAATCCGTCGTCGTGTTAAAGGTGGAATGATTGTAGATGTTCATGGTATTGAAGGTTTTCTACCCGGTTCACAGATGTCTTTAAAACCAATTCCCAATCTTGATCAATTTATTGGGAAAGAACTTGTTTTTAAAGTAGTTAATATTGATGAGGATCATCATAATATAATTCTTTCTCGTAGACAGGTTTTAGAAGAAGAAGCAGAAATTAAAAGGCAAGAATTGTTGAAGAAGATTGAGATTGATTCTGAACTGGATGGAGAAGTGAAGAATATTACCCAATATGGAGCTTTTATAGATTTGGGTGGTATAGATGGTTTATTACATCTTACCGATATGAGCTGGGGGAAAATAAATCATCCTTCCGAAATGCTCCAGATTGGCGATAAAGTTAAAGTTAAAGTGATCAATTTTGATGCTGAAACCAATAGAATATCCCTTGGCTTGAAACAATTAGTACCTCATCCTTGGGAAAATATTGAAATTAAATATCCTGAAGGAAGCAGAGTTACAGGTAAAGTTGTGAATGTAAAATCATTCGGTGCTTTTGTAGAGCTTGAACCCGGAGTGGAAGGTTTGGTTCATATCTCAGAAATGAGCTGGACAAAAAAGATTACCGATGCTCGTAAGTTTGTGAAAGTAGGGGATACTATTAATGCCATAGTGCTTGATCTCGATAAAGAAAATAAACGGATTTCTTTAGGAATGAAACAGATGGATCCCAATCCCTGGCTTACAATTGAAGATCGCTATCCGATTGGAACCGTGCTCAACCGCAAAATTAAAAGTTTAACTGCTTTTGGAGCTTTTGTAGAAATAGAAGAAGGTATAGATGGCTTGATTCATATTTCTGATATGAGCTGGACAAAGCGTATTTACCATCCTCGGGAAGTGTATAAAAGAAATCAAGAAGTTGAAGCAGTTGTTCTTTCAATAGATAGAGCCCAACATAGAATTGCTTTAGGCGTTAAACAAATGGTTCCTGATCCTTGGGAGACATTGGATCAAATTCTTCCTGTTAATACTGAGGTTAAAGGTAAAGTAAGTAAACTAATTCCGAAAGGTCTCTTAGTTGATATTCCTATTGGCAACGATGTAGTGGAAGGGTTTATTCCTATTTCACATTTGGCAATTCCCAAGCTTGAACATAGCGAAGACGCTTTTTATGTAGGAGAAGAATTACCATTAAAAGTTATCGAACTGGATATGGAAAACCGGCGTTTAATTCTCTCTGTTAAGGCATTTTTCTTCTCACGCGATCCTAAATTGCAGGATGAATACATTGTTCTGCACGAACAGTATATGCGGGATAAAGTAGCCCGACAATTGAAAAAGAAACAAGAAAAAGAAATGCGCGAGAAAAAATTAGCTGCTAAAAAGGATCAAGAAGAGGCAGAAAAAGCTGAAGAAACCGTTGAGAAATCTCCAGAGCCTGTAGCTGAAGAAGTTTCAGTAGCTATTGAACCTGAAACAGAAAAAACAGAAATACAGCAAGAGCCTACAACGGAAGAAGCTCCTATAGAAACAGAAAAAGCTGAAATACAGCAAGAGCCTACAACGGAAGAAGCTCCTATAGAAACAGAAAAAGCTGAAGAAATTCCCGTGGAAATAGAGAAAGCAGAAGAAGCAATAGAAGCGGTACAGAAAGAAGAAGTTATCTTTGAACCGGAAGAAAAAAATGTTTCTGAAGAGCAGATCAACGAAGAAACTATTACAGAAGAAACCGCTATAGATTCATCTGTATCTGAAGAACAAAAGGTACCTGAAAAAGCAGATGACGCTTCTTCAAAACCGGAAGAAACATCCGCACCAGAAGAAGAATCAGATAAAGAAAAATAAACTGAACGGGTAAAAAACTCCTTTTCTCCGTTTAGAACAGGGAGAATAGTTGAAAAGAATAACGGTTTTATTAACCGTGTTGCTTCTGCTATCGATAAACCTGAAGGCGGAATTAGTAACCGCCGGTAATGGGAAAAACGAAGTAACCTTGTTAGAGGATAATGAAACCGAAACTATTCTTCAGTACAGAATTGCAGAATTTGAAAAGACCAAGATTTCTCTTGAGGGAGAAGATTGGTATCATATTAAGCTGCCCAAAGAAGGAATAACTCAAGATAAAGGTTTTCCGGAACTCCCTGTTCTAAATCGGAGTATTATCATTCCTGATCAGGCATTGATGGCTATTAGGGTATTTGAGGTTGAATTCACAGATTATCAGCTTAGAATATTGCCTTCGAAAGGAGTGATTACTCGGGATATAAATCCAGACGAAGTACCTTACCCTTTCAACGATATATATAAAAATAATTGCTTTTATCCGAAGGATATAGCAACTTTATCTGAACCCTATATTTTAAGGGATTTCCGAGGGATTACGATTTTAGCTAATCCCTTTGCTTACAATTCGGTTAGCGGTATTTTACGAGTTTACACTTCGTTTAAAGTGCGGGTATATGTACAGGGAACTGATAGTATTAATATTATCAGTCGTTCCAGAGCTTCTATTTCTCGCAGTTTTTACCATATTTACGAAAATCAATTTTTGAATTGGAGCAGGGAACGCTATATATCGGTAGATGATAATTTCGGGAAGATCCTGGTTATTTGTAATGCAAACTACCTAAATCAAATAGCTCCTTATGTTGCTTGGAAAAGGCAAAAAGGGATAGATACGGAACTAATTGAGTTCGGCTCTATAGGTACAACTGCCGATCAACTAAAGACATATATCCAGAGCCGCTATAACATCGATAATGATATAACTTATGTACAATTGGTAGGCGATGTACCATATATACCTACATTATTTTATGCAGGAGGAGGTAGTGATCCCAGTTTTTCTTTAGTAGCTGGTAGCGATAATTATCCTGATATCTTTATTGGAAGATTTTCTGCAGAAACAGCAGCAGAATTAACAGCGCAAGTTAATAAATCTATTCAATATGAAAGAGATTTGAACACTACGGCAACCTGGCTTTCAGAAGCAATTGGAATCGCTTCAGCAGAAGGAGGAGGTTCCTTAGGTGATAATGGCGAAAGTGATATAACCCATATGAATCTAATTCGGACAGACCTGTTAAATTATGGATATAGTAGTGTTGACCAGATTTATGATCCGGGAGCACCTGCTTCTATTGTTTCTTCAAGTGTAAATTCTGGGCGTGGTTTTATTAACTATGTAGGGCATGGTTCAAATACTTCCTGGAGTACTACTGGTTTTAATAATTCCAATGTATTAGCATTAACTAACGGAAATAAAACTCCCTTCATTATGGATGTGGCTTGCGTGAATGGAAATTTTGTTTCTATCACCTGTTTTGCAGAGGCTTGGATGCGCAATGAAAATGGGGGAGCTGTTGGAATTTATGCCAGCTCAATAAATCAATCTTGGAATTCTCCTATGTGTGCCCAGGATGAAGTTACAGACCTCTTAACAAGTGAAGCGCATACAACTTTAGGAGGTTTATACTACAACGGTTCCTGTAAAATGATGGATGCTTATAGAAGCGATGGAGTTAATATGTTCAGAACCTGGAATATTTTCGGCGATGCGTCTCTACAAGTTAGATCCAAAACTCCCTTAGCAATGTTTGTTAGCTACCCTATGTCTATAACTTCTGGAACTAATAGTATTACTGTCTCAACAGGTGTATCAAACGCTCTTGTATCAATAACTAATTTTGAAACAATCTATGGCATTGCTACAACTAACAGCAATGGAATAGCAGTGGTTGATTTAGATAATTCTCCTGTAGGAGAATTTACATATACAATAACGGTAACAGCCTTCAATAGAGTTACATATATAGGTTCCTTACAGCAGATATATAATCCCATTCCTATACAACCTCGTTTTGTAGCTGAATGGGAACCTGCACAAGGAGCAATTATTCGTTATCCTATTGGTTTACCTTACTCTTTTATCGCAGATATATCTAATAATGGCTTGTTGTATATAATAGTATCTAATTCATTACAACAATCCTGTAATTCTGTTCTCACTTCCAATGGGGTGAATATGGCTAATGTGCGTTATATAAACACCAGCAGTGATTCATACTGGATAAGGGATTATGGCCCCTGGACAATTATGGATTCCAGTAACAATTTACAGCTGGTAGATTTTACCTACAATCGTCCATGTCCCAACGATGATATTGTGCCTTCTGCGATAGCCAATTATTTAGGAGTAAATTTATATCAGATGAATCTAACTCATACTGGGGGAAACATTATAACTGACGGTCAAGGTAAAGCGATGAGCACGAATTTGGTTCTAACAGAAAATCCTTCATTATCTCAGAGCTCTATCAATCAGATGATGAATTCTTATCTTGGGATTACAGAATACCAGCTGTTTGAAGATCCAACTAATACATATATAGATCATATTGATTGTTGGGCAAAACTCCTTGATGTAGATAAGGTTTTAATTATTAGGGTTCCAACAAACCATCCTCAATACAATGCTATCGAAACAATTGTAACTCAATGGCAAAGTACACTATCCAGTTATGGCACTCCTTATAGAATATATAGAATTGATACTCCCAATAATGAGCCATATATCAATTCTTACATTTTAAATAAGCAAATCTATGTGCCTTTAATGGGAACAGCAAATGATTCAGCAGCATTATTAACTTATCAATATGCTATGCCTGGATACACTATAACAGGTTATACATATAGTTCTTTTGAATCTACAGATGCTTTACACTGTCGAGTTAACACTATTTTTGATAAACAGATGCTCTCTGTAAAATTAACTCCTCCAATTCCATCTCCTCTTTTACAAGAACTTCCTGTTAATATAAAGATCCACCATAGTTACTCTCTAAACCTAAACGCAACTTATGTTTTCTGGAAAATAGGGCAAAACGGAACCTGGAGTAGCAGCAACCTGATATATCAGAATAACGATAATTGGATTTGCAATCTTGATGCTCCGCTGATTGGTGATACACTATTTTACTGGATTTCAGCAACGGATATCAGTAATCGCAATGTTTCTGCTCCTCTTTGTGGAGCTCAAGATCCATTTATGATAGTGGGAATGTATGTTCCTCATTTAAATTCACCTCAAGCGCAAATGCAGATTCAAGGATCATCTATTAGAATTTATTGGAATGCTGTTAATAATGCCAATAATTATCTATTTTATGCTTGTGATACTCCAGATGGGACATACAATCTTGTTGGTTCAACTTCTGAGACCTTTTTTATCACACTGGCAAGTGAGAATAAACAGTTTTATAAAGTAGTAGCTCAACGAACTGTAAATCCCCGGTGAAAGCTATAAGAAGGTTTCAAGGGTCTGTAGAATTAGCTCAGCTACATCTTTACCAAAAAGATCAGGATGCTCTGAGGGAGGTGTAAACTTGTTGATTTCATTAGGGAAGTCTTTAGAAGCAACTGGTAAAAGCAAATTCCAACCGCTTTGAACCGTTTCCAACCATTCTGTTTCAGGACGAAGAGTTACACAAGGCTTTTTCAAGATATATGCTTCTTTTTGAATTCCCCCAGAATCAGTAAAAATCATATCGGCATTCTTCATCAACAACAAAAAATCCAGATAAGCTTGGGGTTCTATATAGTGAATATGATGATAATGATTATCCTTTATTTTTTTCAGAATATTGCGAGTGCGAGGATGAACTGGAAAAATAATTTTTCTTTGCAAGGTATTGAGTCCTGATAGAATATGTAATAAGTTATCAGGATTATCTACATTGTAAGGACGATGCAAAGTTAACAGACAGTAGTTTTCATCTTCCAATTGCAAAGTAGATAAAACTTTGGATTCCTTTTCTGCTTTCTTTATCCCAAATATAAGTGAATCTACCATTATATCACCAACCTGAAAAGTCTTATTTAGCAGACCTTCTTTGTGTGCATTTTGCATTGCAGTTTCCGTGGGTGCAAATAAGATATCACTTAGATGATCCGCAACAATTCTATTTACTTCTTCTGGCATACTTTTATTAAAACTTCGTAAACAAGCCTCTATATGAGCAATTTTTATATTTAGTTTTGCTGCTGCTAAAGCTCCTGCAAGGGTTGTATTTGTATCTCCATAAATAATGACCAAATCTGGTTTCTCATTTTCTAAAATTCGCTCTATGGCGGTTAAAATAGCTGCGGTTTGAGTTGCCTGACTTCCGGATCCAACATTTAAATTGTAATCCGGAGCTGGAATTTCCATATCACGGAAAAAAACCTCATTCATTTGAAGGTCGTAATGCTGGCCACTATGAATAATAATTTCTTGATGGCGCTGTCTAATTTTTCGGGATAGTGGAGCGAGTTTTATAAATTGAGGTCTGGCTCCTACAATATGGGCAATTTTCATCATTAAAGTCCTTATATCCTCTTAATTATATTATATTCTTTCAATTTAGAATGTTATATTCATTGGTTTGCTGTCTGTACGCAAATGAAAAAGCATAATTGGTTACTATGTAAGTGATTGTCTTCCCGCATAGAATACGGAATCCACTTTGATAAATAATTTAATTGTATGGCTGTTTGTCTGTGCAGCATTAACAGGTTGCTTTTCATTCTTAATCCTCTTACAGAGTCATAAATATCAATACGATTCAGCTGTCAAGAACTAAGGACTGATTAGCTTAATGAACTACTATGTAAAAACTAAAAAGCTACAGAAAAAAATTTGCTAATGAGCAAGATTAGGTTAAATTATCCATACAGTGTCTTATCAAAGAGATGAAAATGAAGGAGTGAAAATGAAGAAATACTTATTAATCGTTTTAGTTATGCTCTGCTTTTTTAGTATGGAAGCGATAACTAAGGAAACAGAGCAAAAAGAAATCAACAGAGATACAGGTATGGGCTTCCAATTTGGAACTTTATCAGGAAATGGCTTTGCGTATAGGAACTATTGGGAAAAATGTGGTTTACAAATTGTTTTGGGGGGTATGACTACTGGCTCGAAAGATATTGATTACGAGTTATATGGTTATTATGGTGGTGCTTCTGAAATAACAAAAACAGAAAATGGACGAAAAACCACTATCAGTACATCTATGAATTATTTACATACTCTTGCTAATAACAATATAGGTAGATTTTATGCATTCGGGGGTGGCTCTTTAATATACTCTCGGATTAGGCAATTTGAAGTTGATTATCGGCGAAGTTCCAATAATTATTATGTGCGGATATTAGACCATCCTGAAAGGAAAAAATGGGATAATAAATATGCTTACTATTTTGGGTTTGGTTTAGGTTTTGATTTTGATATCGGGCAAAACTTCCACTGGGTTTTAGAATTACCTATTACAATTGATGAGGATAGTGAAATTGTAATGTACATACCTCAAACAGGGTTATACTACTTTTTCAAATAAATTAAATTAAAGCCCGGTTTATAATACCGGGCTTTAGTGTTTATAATATTAGGATTGTTGGGAAAGCATAGGATTGCTTTTTCTTTCCAAATTATTCTGTGCTATTCTCCAATAATTTTTATCAGAACCCGTTTATCTCGCATACCGTCAAATTCACCGTAGAAAATCTGTTCCCAGTGCCCAAAATCGAGTTCACCGTTGGAAACGGCAACCACAACTTCCCTCCCCATAATCTGTCTTTTCAAATGTGCATCAGCATTATCTTCAAAACCGTTATGGTGATATTGGGAATGAGGTTTTTCGGGGGCTAATTTCTCCAGCCATATCTCAAAATCTGAGTGCAGACCTTGTTCATCATCATTGATGAATACAGAGGAAGTAATATGCATAGAATTAACCAGGCATAAACCCTCTTTTATCCCACTTTCGTGTAGAACACTTCTTACCTCTGGGGTTATATTTATATAATCCCTGCGTTTATCAGTTCGAATATGCAGTTCTTTTCGATAACTCTTCATAGACAAAGAGGTAGTGAATCCAAATAGGCAGACATTTGAGTAGGGCTATCAAAAATCAAATCAGCTCCTACTTCTTGAAGGTCTTTTTTATTCCCATAACCCCAGGAAGCGCCTATAGCAATCATACCTGCATTTTTAGCTGTTTTAATATCAACTACGCTATCGCCGACTATAGCACAGTATTTTGGCTTTACTTTCATTCTTTCCG
Organism: Cloacimonetes bacterium UBA5835; assembly: GCA_002432865.1. Classification (GTDB taxonomy): domain Bacteria; phylum Cloacimonadota; class Cloacimonadia; order Cloacimonadales; family Cloacimonadaceae; genus Cloacimonas. Next base: position 29,257 of record DJGX01000033.1, on the reverse strand, counting down.
CTAATTCTAAAGCTACTGTGGGGTCTGGTTTTCTGGGCCTATCAGGTTCTTCACCGCTATAAACGCCAAACGGATTTTTAGTATGACGGATCATCGCACCCCTGAAGAAATGGCGAATCATCTTTTTTGTAAAATAGTGGGGTTTATTGGATAAAATAGCCAGTTTGATTTTACGAGCAACGGCAAGTTGAATCAGATATAATACTCCAGAAAATATATTGGTATGAAGATACCATTCAATATCGTAATTATCCCAATACTTTTTGGCAAGGGCATCAATATTTTCAGGGGTCCTTTTATCTTCAGGCAGAACTTTTCTTGCCAACTCCATCTGGCCATCTCCGATAAAACTCTTATAGGCCTCTACCGGATGTTCCGGGTAGCCAAGTTCTTTCAAAGAAGCATTCATTGCATTGGCAATATCTACTATGCTATCGATTAAAGTGCCATCAAGATCAAAGATAATGGCTTTAATTTGAGGTTTGTCACTCATTATACACTTCCTTTTTTATTTAGTTTGAAGATATAGGTTAACACTTAATATCCTCTGCATTAGCAATTAAGATGTGAGGGAACGGAATTTCGATATTTTCTTGTTTAAACCTTTCTTTAATAGCGATCATTAAAGATGTTTTTAAATCAAAGAGATCTTCTCTCTTAGACCAGACTCCGAAAAGTATATTAATTCCGGAATCAGCGAATTTATCAACCAAAAACAAAGGTGCTGGATCCGTTAATGCCTGAGGCTCATTTTTTACAATATCTAAGAGTACATCCCTAACTTTTTGCAGATCATCACTATAACTAACCGTTATATTAACATCTGCCCGCCTGATAGGATATCGTGTTATGTTGATGACTTCAGTTTTTATCATCGTTTCATTTGGAACTCGAATAAAACGGTTATCTGATGTTTTCAGCTTTATTGATAAAAGATCTATGGATTCAATTGTTCCAATATTGGAACTAACTTGGACTACATCTCCCACCTTAAATGGCTTTTCCGAAATTAAAAATATACCACTGATTATATTGGAAAAACTAGTTTGCGATGCAAAACCAATAGCTACTCCAAAAATACCAGCTGCCCCTAAAATAGCTGAAAGATGGAAACCAAATTCGTTTAACAGCGTTACCAGTAAAATCAGAACAGCTATATAATATACGGTACGAATAACTAATTGTTCGCTTTGAGGTGAAAGACGGTCTTTCACAATCTTTTTGGTAATAGCCCTAATTAATCTAACTATAGGTATTCCAATTACCAATATTAGAACAACTCTGATAGCTAAACTAATCTTTTCCGGTGTTATAAAATCGGTTATAAGTTTTGCTACGCTTACAACAACTGGCATTTTGGGACCTCACTTATTTTTTGGGTGCATTCTCATATAATATAATCTTTTTTAGTAATATGTCCAATAATATTTTAACTGGTGGACACATAAACCATATTGATTCATTGGTGTCTCTGCTTCTGTAAAGTGTAAGAATATTTCTACTTAATACAGTAAAATGTGGGGTTTACACTCTAAACTTCAATTTTTTTCACAGCTAATACAGCCAACTATGCAATAAAGCAAATAGCGTTCCGGAGAATCAAAATATTTAGTCAAATTGAACTTTAGGAGCTTTCTGAGCGCTATCTTCTGCTTGGAAGAATTGAAATGGTTTTACTTTTATTATGCTGGCAATGATATTATTTGGGAAAGTTACAATTAACTGATTGAATTTCTTTGCTGAATCGTTATAACGCATTCTTTCTGTTCTAATCCGATTTTCAATACCTTCCAGCTGAGCTTGAAAAGTTAAGAAGTTTTGATTTGCTTTAAGCTCTGGATAGCGTTCTACAACTACCATTAAACGAGAAAGAGCATCACTAAGACCTGCTTGACTTTGTTGAAATGCTTGAAATGCCTGAGGATCTGTTAAGGATTCAGAAGTAAGATTTATATTCCCACCAGCTCTTGAACGAGCTTCCGTAACTTGAGTTAAGGTTGACTTTTCAAAATTAGCTGCGCCCTGAACTGTTTCCACTAAATTAGGAATAAGATCATAGCGAGTTTGATAAACATTTTGTACCTGAGCCCAGGCAGTTTCTACATTCACTTTTTCTTTTTGAATTGTATTGTAACGCCCGATAAACCATCCTGCAAGTATTATAATCAGCAGAATGACAACGAGTAAGATAATGTGTCCTTTTTTCATTATGTCTCCAAATATTGTTTTGACTCATTTCCTGAAAGCAGCATTTATTGTCCAGATTTTTTTTAACTTCCGCAATTAAAATGTCCATTAAGTATTATAAATATGCCATAATCGATCTATTTAGAAAGGAAAAAATGAGAACAACATCCTAATATTTCATCCCAATCTAGTTCATATCATGAGAAGGTAACAAAACTTGGATTCGTTATTCCCCAATATTGAGGTATAGTAAAACAAGCTTAATAGAATGTAAAGAAAAATTAACGCTCACCTTATAAAATCTTAACATTAAAAGAGTATAAGTAATATAGAGGCGAAAGCCAAAAAGTGGTAAGGAGATAAAATGAAACAGCTGAGTTTGATGCAAAAGCTTGTTTGTATGGGATTGCTTATAATCCCATTCGGATTAAATGGATTAGAAACCAAATTGAGCGGAGAATTTTGGGGACGCTGGCTTTCCGAAATAGCCAAACGGAAAGACAGTAATGGCAATTATGAGGATAAATTAGTTAACAATTATTTTTCACTGGAAAGGGGATATCTAGGCTTGGAAACCAAATTTATTGATCAAGTAAAAGGGCGTTTTACAGTTGATGTTTTTACAACTGATAAGACCTATGAATATCAAACCTATTCTTTAGAGGACAGTACTCTGATATCTTCCTCAAAATCTGGAAGTATTGATGGTGTAGGACTAAAAATAAAATATGCCTATGTTGATTTTGGTGGTTTGATTCCAATTAAAGATCTTTCATTAACTGCGGGAATGCAAAAAGTGTATTTTGGTAGTATTTATGACTGGAACTACACTTTAGTAAGCAAAGCCCCTTCCGATGAACATAAAGTAGTCAATTCTGCGGACTTGGGAATTACTGTAAATGGTTATCTTCCTTCTGGTTATGGAGAATATGCTTTTGGTATTTATAACGGCGAAGGATACAAAAAAGTAGGTACCAATCTAAAAGACAATACTGATTTTGCCTATTTAGGTAATTTGCGTATTACCCCCATAACTGGTTTAACAGTTGGTGGTTCCTATATGTATAACACAGTAGGAAGGGACAAGGATTTGAATGGAGAAGTCACAAATCCATCTTATGAAAAGCAACAGCTAATGGATATATATACCTGTTTGGCATATGGCCCCGTAAATCTGATCAGTGAATGTATCATAAAAAAGGTTGATTATCCTAATCTTTCTGATAGCAATAATACTAAAGAATATACAGCCAGAGGAATATCAATATTCCCTATACTAAATTTGAAGGATTTTGTGAAATACGATCTTCAGCTGGTTGGTGGATATGATATATGGGATGAATCGGATAGAATTGAAACTGACAAAGCAAGAAATAAAGTAATCGCTTCTACAATTGGTGTTAATTATAATTTTATGCCAGATGAAACATATACGCCTGTTATGCAATTACAATTAAATTATATTGATAAAAACTACGATGAAGATAAATCTCACAGCGACTATGCAAATGGTAGAAGGGATTCTTCACAAATCATTTTACAACTAAAATGGAAATTTGCCAACATTTTATAAGCATAAAGGAGCTAAAAAATGAAGTCAATAATCAAGTCTGTCGCTCCAATGTTAATGATGTTACTTGCATTTAGTTTAAATGCAGAAACGAAAAATCAAATAACTTGCACAGGTTCAACTACGGTTTTGCCAATTGCTCAAGCAACTGCAGAGGTCTTTATGAATAATCACGCAGAAATCAATATTTCAGTTAGAGGAGGTGGCTCTGGAGTAGGAATTGCTTCTTTGCAAAATAAAACTACCGATATATGCAATTCCAGTAGGCCACTAAAATCCAAGGAAATATCAACCGCTAAAGCAAAAGGGATAAACCCAATTCCTTATGCTATCGCCAACGACGCTATTACCATTGTTGTGCACAATAGTAATTTGTTGAACAACCTATCAATTAAGCAAATAAAAGATATATATACAGGTAACATTATAAATTGGAAGGAGTTAGGAGGAGCAAATGTACCCATAGTAGTTATTTCTCGCGATGTTGCTTCTGGGACTTATGAAGTATTTAACGACAAAGTATTAGCAGGAGCAAAAGTAATTGGTAGTGCACAATTACTGGCTTCCAATAATGCAGTTATCAGTGCAGTAAGTAACACCCCTGGAGCTATTGGATATGTGGGTCTGGGCTATTTAAATGATAATGCTAAACTACTTAGTGTAAATAAAGTTACACCTTCAGAACTTACTGTTAAAAATAACAGTTATCCTCTTTCCCGAAAACTGTATATGTACACTAATGGCAAAGCAAAAGGCATTGTTGCTAACTATATCGGTTTTATTCAAAGTGATCGTGGACAAAAGATTGTTGTAGAACAAGGTTTTATAAATATCAAGTAAAGTGAACGAAAGAACTGTGGGTAGAGGTTAACCCTCTGCCCTTCATTAATATTCTGATGAGGTCTATGATGAATAAAAAATATAGTGAAAAAGCATTTCAAGTTCTTACTTACAGTACATCTTTATTTACTATTATAGCTCTCTTGGCTATAATATACAGCTTGTTTAAAGAAGGCTTACCACTTTTTAACAAGGTTCCTATTTTTGATTTTCTGTTCGGTTGCAATTGGTATCCAACAAATGTTGAGCCTGAATTTGGTGCCTGGACACTAATCGTTGGTTCTTTATCGGTAACGATTGGTGCTTTACTTATAGGAATACCTTTAGGTTTAGGGAGTGCAATATTTATATCTGAAGTAGCGGGAAACTGTTTGAAGGAAATAGTCAAACCCATAATAGAATTATTGGCAGGGATCCCTTCTGTGGTATACGGACTTTTTGGAATGTCCTTTCTAGCTCCGCAAATTAGAAATTGGTTAAATTTGGATACGGGTTTAAATATATTTTCTGCTTCTGTAATTTTAGGAATTATGATTGTTCCTATAGTAGCCAGTATGAGTGAAGATGCTCTTTCAAGTGTACCCAAATCTTTGCGGGAAGCGGCTTTGGCATTGGGATCTACAAAAATGGAGTGTATTTTTCTTGTTATTATTCCAGCTGCTAAAAGAGGTATATTGGGAAGTATTATGCTTGGTGTGGGTAGAGCCATTGGAGAAACAATGGTCGTTTTAATGGTTGCTGGAGGTAGCGCTCAAATTCCTCAAGGGGTCTTTTCTTCTGTGCGCCCGTTAACTTCTACAATTGCTGCTGAAATGGGAGAGACCGTTATCGGAAGCTTACATTATCAATCGCTTTATGCATTAGCAATTCTGTTATTTCTAATAACTTTCTTTTCCAATTTGATAACAGAATTCTTCATTCTAAAAAGGGAGCGGAAATGATCAGAAGGAAAATTGTTAATAACATAGGACTCAGCTTACTAACACTTCTGCTATGCCTAACAATATTGGTATTACTCATATTTCTAGTCCGAATTTTCTATTTAGGTGGGAAGGTTTTAAGCTGGGAATTCTTATTCACTGCACCAAGAAACGCAATGCAAGAAGGGGGCATTTTCCCTGCCTTAATAGGAACTTTCTGGCTTACTGTATGCTCTATGATGATAGTTATTCCCTTAGGGGTACTAACTGCGATTTTTTTAACCAACTATGGTAAACCGAAATGTTTGGTGAATATTGTGCAAACTGCTATAAATACTCTGGCTGGAACACCTTCTATCATTTATGGCTTATTTGGAATGGCTATCTTTGTGAATCTTTTACGGTTTAATGTCTCATTGATTTCAGGGGCGTTTACTTTAGCCATATTAGCCTTACCTCTTTTTATAACTTCCTGCACAGAGGCAATTAAAAGCGTTCCTATAGATTTTTATGAAGCATCTCTTGCTTTGGGTGCTACCAAAAAACAAACTATAATGAGAATAGTATTACCAACTGCATTACCCAATATTTTAACCGGTATAATAATTTGCATTGGAAGAGTTGCTGGAGAAACTGCTCCTATTATGTTCACGGCAGCTACTTTTTATACACGGCGGTTACCCAAAAGTTTAAGCGATGAAGTTATGGCTTTACCTTACCATATATATGCTTTAATGACCGAAGGAACTCATCCAGAATATCAGAAATCTATTGCTTATGGCACCGCTGTTGTTTTATTAATTATGGTTTTAGGTGTAAGCGCTACAGCTATATTAATTCGTTCTTACTTTAGGAGAAAAAGAAAATGGTAAATGAAATTTTAACTACAGAAAATCTGGACTTGTGGTTTGGTCAGAATTATGTGTTGAAAAATGTGAATCTTCAGGTATTGGATAAAAGAGTTACAGCAATTATCGGACCCTCTGGATGCGGAAAATCAACTTTACTACGCTGTTTTAACCGGATGAATGATCTGATTCCTGAAATCCGGATAAAAGGGAAAGTAAAACTATTCAATGAAGATTTATACGCGCCGAAAACAGATGTGACACAAATCCGCTTTAGAGTAGGAATGGTTTTTCAAAAGCCTAATCCCTTCCCTAAAAGCATATATAAAAATGTGGCTTACGGCTTACAAATACAAGGTAAATACACAAAAAACGAAATTAACGATAGAGTAGAAACTGCCTTAAAAGCAGCTTGGCTTTGGGAAGAAGTAAAAGACCGTTTACACAGTCCGGCCTTAGCATTATCTGGAGGTCAACAACAAAGATTATGTCTCGCCAGAGCTTTAGCTAATAAACCAGAAGTGATTTTACTTGACGAACCGACCTCTGCTTTAGACCCTCAATCTACTGCAAAAATTGAAGAGTTATGTTTGGAACTGAAAAACAATGTATGTATTCTAATCGTTACTCACAATATCGCACAAGCAGGTAGAATTTCAGATTATACTGCCTTTATGTATTTGGGAGAACTGATTGAATACGGAGCTACAGAAAAAGTTTTTACTGTTCCGAAGGACAAAAGAACCGAATCCTATTTGACTGGTGTTTTCGGATAAAGTACTAAGGAGGATAAATGCTTTCTGATAGAATACAAGAACTAAAAAAAATGCTGATGAAAGAAGCGGGCTTAGTAGAAAAAATGGTAGCTTTATCTATGGATGGCCTATTTTATAATAATACCGGTTTTCTGGCTGAAGTAAATAACTTCGAAAACCAGGTAAACCAAATCGAAATTGAGCTGGATGATAAATGTTTCACTTTGATTGCTTTATATCAACCCGAAGCCAAAGACCTCAGGAAAATTCTAATGATCTATCGCATTACTAACGACTTGGAACGACTTGGCGATCTAGCAGTTAATATTGCCGAAAGTGCTGCTGAACTTTATAGCAGTCCTGTTTTAAAACTTGTTCCAGAGCTTTTTACTATGAAAGAAGCTGCCTTAATAATGTTAAGAGATGCCATAATTGCATTTACAGCAGAGGATTATATCCTTTCTCGCCAGGTCTGTGATGCTGATAATGAAGTTGATAACTATAATAGATACATATATAAGAAAATAGCATCACTTATAAGAGAAAATCCTTCACAAACAGAGCTCTATTTGCATATATTACGAATTGCTAAAAATCTGGAAAGAATTGGCGACCTCTCTACCAATATTGCCGAAGATACCATTTTTCTGGTGCAGGGAAAAGTAATTAAACATAACATTGAAACTAAAGAAGAATCAATATAATACTATAGATTATGGCTAAAATAACTACTGATGTCTATATCCTTGTTTGTATATATCCTATCCACCTTATTAGGAAACCTCAAGGATGCTTCATATATTGTTAGGAGATCCTCTAACACTTCCCAAACGATCCCTTAATGAGATTATGGAGATGTTACTGAGATTTTTTGGGATTATTATTGAATAATACTAGGAAAATCAGTTGTTATTGTAGATGTTTTTTTAATCTACGGAGGGCTTTTTTCTTGTGCTGTTTAACTCTTTCTACGCTGATACTCATTAATTCGGCAATTTCTTTCAGTGTTTTATTTTCCTGGAAAGAAAGTGTCAGTATGTTTATTTCAATTGAAGGCATATCGGAGGGGAAATTAAAACTGAACTGAGGGTATTCTGTATTTTCTTTTCTAACATTCAGGTTATAATTGCTATAATCAGGATTTTGATCTATGTTATTATCGGTAGGGATATTTTCGTGTAATTCCTCTTCCAAGTGTCTGGTATCTTTTTTTAGAGCTTCGCAAATCTGTTTTTTGATCCAGTAACTGGCATAAGTAGTAAATTTTACATTTTTTCCAGGATCATAGTGTTGAGACGCTTTCAGTAAACCAATTAATGATTCTTGTTTCAAATCCTCCCAATCCAGCCCTTTATTTCGATATATTCTGGCAACACTATAGGCAAAATTGCTATATTGCGTAATTAGCTTATCTGTCTGTGAATAATTCATAACATAAAGTGTAAGAGATTATTCCAGAGGAAGATAGATGCTGAAAGTGGTGCCTTTTCCGAGTTCACTTTGCACAGTTATCCTGCCTTTATGTAATTGAATGATGTGTTTTACAATTGCCAAACCGAGTCCAGTTCCACTCTTGGTTTTATTCCGGGAGGGATCTGCTACATAAAAGCGTTCAAAAATACGAGGTAGATGGATATTATCAATTCCTTTACCAGTATCGGAGACCTCTATAAATGCTTCCTTCTGTATTAATTTACTCTTGATGGTTATGCCTCCTTTGGTTGTATAACGCAGTGAATTCTGGACAAGATTGATAAAAACTTGTTCCAGTTTAAAGGGGTCACAAACTAAACGCTGTAGATTATCATCCAGTTCAAGTTTTAAATATAGCCCTTTCTCTTCGATAATCGGGGATAAAATCAGCGAAATATTATTCAGGAAGGTGATTAAGTTGATTTCTTGAAGTTCTATTGAACCGCTTCGTTCCAGACGGATTAGCTGTTCTAAATCACTTATTAAATGAATTAACCGCTTAGTATGATTTTGAATGATGTGCAAATATCTTCTGTTTGTTACATTAATGCTATCTTCCATTGCTTCAGCAAAACCACTGATCGCAGTTAAGGGAGTGCGTAATTCATGCGCCAAATTAACGATGAAATCCTTTTTCATCTGTTCCACCTGACGGATTTCATCAATATTCTGCAAAATGAAAACCCGTCGTTTGGCAACATCATTATGGGTGCTGGAAAATAGATAATAATGCCCTTCTATTTCTGCTTCCTTTAAAAGTTTATCTTTACTGTTTTCGCTATTTTTGATAAAGGATAATAACACTGGATCGCGAATAACTTCCCAATAGTAAATTTGCTGCTTTGGATTAATTTCACCAAAGAGCTGCTGAAAGGATTGATTAATCCATTCCAGTTTGCCTTCCAGGTTTTGAGACCATAAAATATCGTCTATGGAGCTTAGAACTAAGCGCAGTTCTTCACGGTGCACAGCCAAATGGTGAATGGTTTTATCCAGCTTTTCCAGCATCCTGTTCAGATCTTCTTGCAAAGTACTGAATTCTTTTGTATTTAGTTCAGGAATGCGTATGGTATGATTTCCTCTGACTATATGTGCAGTTGTTTGCAAGATAAGTGAGAATTGTTTTTGTAAAAAAATATGGAGAATCCAAACAAAAAGTGCAGCTATAATAATTGTTATAATTAATATCAGTACAATTGGAACTCTGGTCAAAATCAAAATAAACCCTAGAAATATAAGAAAGGCAAAAGCAAAAATCAGCAAAGAAGTGATACTAGTCTTTTTCAATGTCATCTTCTATCTCGCTAAGAAATTGATAACCCACTCCTCTGATATTTTTAATCAGATAAGCATAATTACCCAATTTTTCTCTTAAATTGCGGATATGCACATCTATCGTGCGCTCAATAACTATCTTATCATTGCCCCAAAGATAATCCAAAATCTGACTGCGATTATAAACCCAACCTGGTCTTTTAGTTAAAAGTTGCAATATTTTAAATTCCGTTAAAGTGAGATCAAGGCGCTTTCCTTGTACCCACACTTCGTAACGGTTAAAATCAATTATGAAGTTTTCAGTTATGGAAAGAACATTTTTGTCGCTTTCCCAATCGCTGCGTCTTAAGATGGCTTTTATCCTGGCAATAAGTTCTCTTGTTTCAAAGGGCTTAGTGATATAATCATCAGCACCATATTCCAAACCCTTGATCTTGTCTTCAAGGTCTGTTCTTGCCGTGAGCATTAAAATCGGTATTTTCTGAGTTGCTTTGTCATTCTTCAATTGGCGACAAACTTCCATCCCATCAATATCGGGAAGCATCAAATCCAGAATAAGAAGATCCGGATGTTCAATTTTTAGCAAATTCAACATTGGTAGGGCTGTTTCAAAACCCTTTGCTGTAAAACCTGCGGAATTCAGTTGCATTCTGATAAGTTCCAGAATGTCTCTTTCATCCTCTACGATAAATATTTTTTTATCTTGTGCATCCATAAAAAACCTATAAATAATTTAACTAATTTTGAGCAAGAAAAAAGGACTAATAATTGGTTAAATTTTCTTAACAAATCGTTCAGATGGTTCTATTCCTGAACGGAATCTCAAAATCTTATGAGACGAAATGTATGTATTTGATACTTGCCAAATATGCATAAACAATTATCTTATTCAATATAGTAAATAATATAGAAAAAGGAGATTATAATAATGTCCAAATATTTGATTGTCGGTGGTGTTGCAGGTGGAGCAACAACTGCAGCTCGTTTAAGACGCTTGGATGAAAAAGCGGAAATAATTATGTTTGAGCGCTATAGCTATATATCCTATGCTAATTGTGGTTTACCATACTATATTGGAGGCGTAATCAAAGAAAGGGATCGGCTGTTTGTTCAGACGCCGGAAAGCTTTAAAGCTCGGTTAAATGTAGATGTTCGCATCAATCAAGAAGTTATTGCTATCAATAGAAAGGAAAAAACGGTTACGGTAAAAAGAGCAGATGATAGCCAATATCACGAAAATTATGATAAACTGGTTCTTTCACCTGGCGCAGAACCTTTAATTCCTCCTCTACCTGGAATATCCGATAGTGCTATTTTTACTCTGCGAAATGTTTCCGATACTGATAAAATTAAGGAGTATATTGAAAACCATAAAGCTCAGCATTGCGTTATTATTGGCGCAGGATTCATCGGATTGGAAATGGCGGAAAATTTACATAATTTGGGGATGAAAGTTACTTTGGTAGAAATGGCGGAACAGGTTATGACCCCTTTGGATTATGAAATGGCGGCTATTGTCCATCAACACTTAAAAACGAAAGAAGTGGAGTTTTACCTTAAAGATGGTGTCTCATCCTTTAGTAGAAATGAAAGTGGCTTGCAAGTCCATTTACAGAGTGGGAGAACAATAAATGCAGATATGGTATTATTATCCATTGGAGTTCGTCCTGATAGTAAACTGGCAGAAGCAGCTGGTTTGGAATTGGGAATAAACAAAGGAATAAGAGTAAATTCTTATCTGCAAACCAGCGATCCTGATATTTATGCTTTGGGAGATGCAATTGCGTATCCCAATCCGATTACCAAAATGGAAAGCTCAACTTATCTCGCGGGACCTGCAAATAAACAGGCACGCATCGTGGCTGATAATATCGTTAAAGGTAACATCCGAAAATATAAAGGCAGTATTGGAACTGCCATTGCCAAAGTTTTTGATATTACTGTCGGTTCAACCGGAGTATCGGAAAAAGTTCTGAAAGATGCAGGAATAGATTATATTTCTTCCATCATACATACTTCTTCTCATGCAGGTTACTATCCTGATGCTCTGCCCATAACTATAAAAATCGTTTTTAATCCTAAAGATGGGAAACTGCTGGGTGCACAAATTGTTGGTTTTGACGGCGTAGATAAAAGGACAGATATGCTGGCTCATATATTGAAACATAACGAGACCATCTATGAAATTCAAGAAATTGAACATAGTTATGCTCCTCCATTTTCCAGCGCTAAAGATGCAGTAAATATTGCCGGAATGGTAGCTGATAATATTATCAACGGTTTAGTAAATATTATTCATTGGGATGATTTGAGTTCCTTGGATAAAAATGATACCTTTATCATTGATGTGCGAACTCCCGATGAAACTGCTTTGGGAACAATAGAAGGAAGTATAAACATCCCTTTGGATGATATACGGTCAAGGTTGAAGGAAATACCTGAAAATAAACAAATAGTGGTTTTCTGCGGAACCGGTCTGCGTTCATATTTTGCCGCGCGCATTTTAATGCAAAACGGCTATAAGAATGTTTATAATCTCTCCGGAGGATATCTTACTTATGAATACGCTACTCAGAAACAAAGTAACGAGGATATCTTTGCGGATGATTATATTGGGAAAGATGATAATATCTATAAAGGCAAGGAAGAAAAAATGGAAAGAGATATAAAAACAATAACTGCGGATGCTTGCGGTTTACAATGTCCGGGACCTATTATGCGTTTAAAAAACGAAATGGATAAATTGGCGGAAGGCGATATTTTGGAAATTTCTGCCAGCGACCCGGGATTTGCCAAAGATGTTCCTGCCTGGTGTAAAATGACTGGCAACACCCTTTTGGAAGTGAAAACGGAAGGTAAAATAATAATTGCCAGAATCCAAAAAGGGGGTGGTGATAAAATATCCAAGAGCTTGGAAAGTGGAAATAATAAAACCATAATTGTCTTCAGTGATGCTTTAGATAGAGCTTTGGCTGCTTTCGTAATTGCCAATGGAGCTGCTTCAACTGGTAAACAAGTAACGATGTTCTTCACTTTTTGGGGCTTAAATGTTATTAAAAAACCAAATCCTCCTAAACAGAAAAAAGATATGATGGCAACAATGTTTAGTATTATGCTGCCGCGCTCTTCTCAAAAACTAAGTTTGTCAAAAATAAACTTTGCTGGAATGGGTCCTGTTTTAATGAGACAAAGAATGAAAACTAAAAATGTGGATTCTCTCGAATCGATGATAATGCAAGCAAAAAAATCTGGAGTAAAAATGATCGCTTGCCAAATGAGTATGGATATTATGGGGGTTGAACCAAGTGAATTGATTGAGGGAGTAGAAGTTGGGGGAGTAGCTACTTACCTTGCGGATGCAGAACAATCTAATGTGAATCTGTTTATTTGACGATTATGATACTTTTCTCTCGGTCTCTTGAAGTCAACGAAAAAGGTGTAAAAAACTGATATAGTAACCTTTACACCTTTATTATGATAGAAGAAGACAAAATCAATACAAAAAAGCCCGTAACGACTTACCGATACGGGCTTTATCTATTTTAGAGAGATTAGGGGGTTTACACAATACCCTGATCACACATAGCATTGGCTACTTTCAGGAATCCAGCAATATTGGCACCCTTAACATAATTTACATAGCCATCGGCTTCTTTACCACTTTCCACACAAGCTTTATGGATATTTTGCATAATTCCATGAAGTTTTTCATCAACTTCTTCTCTGCTCCAGCTAAGGCGAATAGAATTTTGGCTCATTTCTAATCCGCTTGTGGCTACACCACCTGCATTAGCAGCTTTCCCAGGAGCATAAAGAATTTTGGAATTCAAGAAAATTTCCATTGCTTCAGGAGTACAAGGCATATTAGCTGCTTCTGTAACACAGAAAACACCATTATTAATCAGTGATCTTGCATCGTCTCCATTAAGTTCGTTTTGTGTAGCACAAGGAATAGCAACATCAACTTTCACTTCCCAGGGGCGCTTTCCAGGGAAGAATTTTGCGTTAGGATATTTATCTGCATAATCTTTTACACGGTCATTATTAGAAGCACGCAATTCAACCATATAATCAATTTTTTCACCACTGATTCCATCTTCATCTAAAATATAACCATCGGGACCAGAGATAGTTACAACTTTTCCACCAAGGTGATTAACTTTTTGTACGGCACCCCAAGCAACATTTCCAAAACCGGAAATGGCTACTCTCTTACCTTTAATTGTTTCCCCTTTGGTCTTCAGCATCTCTTCCGTGAAATAAACCACACCAAAACCTGTGGCTTCAGGACGGACTAAACTTCCACCCCAATTAAGACCTTTGCCAGTAAAAACACCAGTAAATTCATTTTGTAACTTTTTATACATTCCAAAAAGGTAACCAATTTCACGAGCTCCTACACCAATATCACCAGCTGGGACATCAGTGTTGGGTCCAATATAACGGAACAGTTCTGTCATAAAAGATTGACAGAAACGCATTATTTCGGCATCGCTTTTTCCTCTGGCGTCGAAATCACTTCCACCTTTACCTCCTCCCATAGGAAGAGTGGTTAAGCTGTTTTTGAAAATCTGCTCAAAACCCAAGAACTTAAGAATGGAAAGATTTACACTTGGATGAAAACGCAATCCACCTTTATAGGGTCCAATTGCACTGTTAAATTGTACGCGGTAACCGCGATTTACTTGAACTTCACCCTTATCATCCATCCAAGGGACACGGAAAATGATGACCCGTTCGGGCTCTACAATACGTTCAAGGATATTGGCTTTCACGAAACGAGGGTTGTTTACATAAACATCCCAAACTGTTTCCACAACTTCTTTAACTGCCTGTAAGAATTCAGGCTCGCCAGGATTCTTGGCTGCGACTTTGGCCATAAAATCATTGATGGTCATTAGTTCCTCCATAACTGATTTTTATTTTATATACCTTTAAATATAGCTATCATTTTATGTCAAGTGAGAAAAAAAGATTATAAGATAGGGCAGCAATAATACAGGATTGCGATCCTGTAAAATTCTGAATAAATAATTAGCTAAAAAAGCGGAAAACAATTTTCGACGAACGCTATCGTTAAGTAAATAAAAGGAGTACATCACTCTTAATTGCCATAATAATGCAACCTGAAACAAGATGAAGCAATTATGAGTAATTCTCTCTATAGGAATTATCGGAATGTTTAAATGGTATATTCACAGTAATCACTTCAGAATTTAGATCCTATCTGAGGCAAATAAAGCTCGTCTTTATCATAATTATATATCCCGATATCTCTAAAACTGTCCACCTATCTTTCCAATAGCAGTTTAGCTACTTTAGGAGCTCTTAAGCGATGTGCCACAGGAAATCCTGATCCCAGCAATGGTCTTACATAATACCTAAAATCATCAGTAATGCCATTTCCTTCAGTATTAATGAAGTTATTGGGCATAATTCTTGTTTTTCCAGCAATCTCACTTAGATTTTCCAGCTGATAATTTACAGAGTAAAAACCGGTTCTCTGAATTGAAATTGAACCATCCATATTATACCAGATAGCATAATGAGCTGCACGTTCACCCACTTCGCGTGCTTCATGCTGATCAACATCGCTTACGCAACCTATGAAAGAACGTTGTAAATAACCAAAAGTATCACTCCGCACCCGTTTAATTTTCAATTTTGTGCGAACCAAATCACTAAGTAAATCTCCTAATGCTCCTGTTCCTGAAAGTTGAATATTACCATGAGCATCCTTTTCTTGATTGTTAGAAAGCTTGGTTACAATAGGAATCCCTTTATCATCTACAATACCTTCAGAAACAGCTATCACACATCTGCCGTATAGATCATAAACTCTTTTAACATCACTTAGAAATGTATCCCGATGGAAAGGACGTTCGGGTAAATAAATAAGATGAGGTCCATCATCAGGATATTTTTGTGCCATCGCAGAGGAAGCAGTTAAAAAACCAGCATGCCGCCCCATAACCACACCAATATATACTCCGGGCAAAGCGCGATTATCTAAATTGGCACCAGTAAAAGCTGAAGCAACAAATCTTGCCGCAGAGCCAAAACCGGGAGTATGATCATTCATAACTAAATCGTTATCGATAGTCTTAGGAATATGAATAGCCCTGAATTCATAATCCGCTTTAGTTGCTTGTTCATTTACTATACGAACTGTATCTGCAGAATCGTTGCCTCCAATATAAAAAAAGTATCTTACATCGTGTGCCTTTAAGACCTTAAAGATTTCCATACAGTACTTTTCATCAGGTTTATCACGCGTAGAGAGTAATGCAGAAGAAGGTGTATTGGCAATCTGTTCCAAATTGTGAGTTGTTTCCTGGGTTAAATCTACAAACTCTTCATTAACGATGCCCTGAACTCCATAAAGTGCTCCATAAACACGGGTAACCTGTGTAAACTTACGTGCTTCCAAAGTTACTCCTACCAGCGATTGATTAATCACAGCTGTAGGACCTCCTCCTTGGGCAATAACAACTTTTCCTTCCAGTTTCATTTTAAAATCCTCCAATTGGACTAAGTAATTATATTTACAAAACAATTAAAACAGAGAGCCAGTAATCTGTCCAGCAGAAAATACTTGCTTAAAAATGGGCATTGGGAATAATGGTTAATTGTAAAAATTAAAAACAAATGTATGAGAGGATAGATGAGTTACATAGTTTTAGCCAGAAAATATCGCCCCCAAAGCTTTAAAGAGGTCTATGCTCAAGATCATATAACGGAAATTCTCCAAAGCGCTATTTCTACAAATCGCATAGCCCATGCCTATTTATTTACCGGACCTAGAGGTGTGGGGAAGACTTCTTTGGCTCGAATTCTTGCCAAAAGTTTAAATTGCGTAAATGGACCAACTATCACTCCCTGTAATAGCTGTTCCAATTGTGCAGAAATAACAGCAGGAACTTCCCCCGATGTAATAGAAATCGACGGAGCTTCTAATACCAGTGTGGATGATATCAGAGAATTGCAACATGAACTTCTTTATCCTGCCAGTGGTTCTAAATATAAGATATATATTATTGATGAAGTGCATATGCTCTCCAAAAATGCTTTTAATGCTTTACTGAAAACCTTGGAAGAACCACCAGACAATGTTATTTTTATTTTTGCTACAACGGAGCCGCAAAAGGTTTTGCCCACTATTATCTCTCGTTGTCAGCGTTATGATTTTAAACGCATTCCCATTGATTCCATAGTTCAGCGGTTGCAGGAAATTAGTTTAATGGAAGGCATTACGATTGATACTGAATCACTATATCTTATTGCTCGCAAAGCAGATGGAGGTATGCGTGATGCGCTTTCTTTGATGGATCAAGCAATTTCCTACTGTATGAATAACATTACTATAGATAAAGTCCGCCAAATTTTTAGTGTTATTCCCAATCAAATATACCACAATTTTCTTACTCTTATCTATGAAAAAAATGCTCAAACACTGATCAATGAACTGCATCAGATTTTTGAACAGGGAATAGATCTGCAGGAGTTTATTTCCGGAATGCAGGATTTTATTCGTATCCTCCTTTTGCGGAAATTACAAGTTCAAATTAAAGATATCAATCAGGACGAACAGGTAATGTTTGATGAGCTGGCAAAGTTATTTGGTCAAAATAAACTTATGTATATCCTTTCCTATCTTATTGCCTGTAAAACAGATTTGAAAACAAGTAGCAATCCATACCTCATTTTAGAAGCTCTAATGATAAAACTATGCAAACTGGATGAGATGGAAGATATTGCCAAAATAATAGAAAAGCTCAATTACGGGTCTATTACTCAAACTCAACCTATCTCCAATATTTCTTCAGCTCAATCGCAACCTGTTCAAAGTAAAGATTCTACAAAAGAAAGTGCAGTAAAAATTCCGGATGCAATTTCCAAAGAGGAAACTACTGTAGTCAAATTGCAATTTACTCAAGATAATTTAGAACAGCTCTGGCAACGCATTTTAACTCGCGCAAAGAAGATTAGCCAAATGTGTGCTATCGCTCTGGAAAGTACAACCAGTAAAAAAGCAGAAGGTAAGAAACTCTGCCTCACTGTGGAAGGGAATACATTTTACAATTGCTTGAAAACAAATCTGGAAGCTCTGGAATCCTCAATTTCTGAGTTATTCGAAAAACCCGTTAAAATATCTCTTCATCTTCAAGAAACAGAGCCACCTACAAAAGTAAATATCCAACATACTACCCTGGAAGATATAAAACAGGAAAATCCAGAAATAGATAAATTCGTTAAGCTTACTGATTCTGTGTTAGTTAAAACTCTATGAAAAGAGTTTTTCCTTTGCTTACTTTGCTTTATTCAGCCTTTTTAATTTGGCTAAAGCGGGGTGTCCATAAGATAATCTTGGAGGATAAAAAAAAGGTTGTTCCTGAAGTTTTTCAAGAAATCTCCATCATTATTCCTGCCAGAAATGAAAGAACGAATCTGCCCAATCTGCTTAATTCACTAACCCATTTGGATTATCCCGAAGGTAAATATGAAATAATCCTGATTAATGATCATAGCAATGACGGGAGTACGGAGTTTTTAGCTACCCAAAATATAGTTCCAAACTTAAAGGTTATAGATTTTTACACTGAGACTCCTCCCTTGATTGGCAAAAAAGCTGCCTTACAACAAGGTATTGATGAATCCCGATATGATATTCTTGCTTTTACTGATGCTGATTGCCTTGTTCCTGTTTCCTGGTTAAAAGAAATCAACCGTTCTTTGGATAAAGATATAGATTATCTGCTTTCCTATTCTGTTTTGAAAAGAACGAAGGACGGAACTATCTTTCGGCTAAAAAATTTTGAGAGAAGTGTATATTATGCTTTAGCTGCAGCAGGTTTATACTATAAAGTTCCCTTCACCAGCAGCGCTTGTAATATGGTTTACCGAAAGAAAGTATTTTATGAAAGCGGTGGTTTTGAAGGTATTGGACATTTACGATCAGGGGATGATGACCTTCTACTAATGAAGATGATGCCTAAAATCAGAAAAGCTGCCTATAATCCTTCTTCAGCAATGCAGGTTGTTTCAATTGATGGCACTGATAGAAATAAACATCATCAAACTAATATTCGCAGGGCTTCCAAATTCAGATATCATCCTTGGTGGCTAAAAGGGCTCTCTGCTTTTGTTTTTATCTATTTTTGTTTATTTTATCTTGCTCTGTGGCAAGTGATGAGCAAAAAGAGCACCAAAACAATTCAGCTTTCTCTTTTTCTTAAAACAATAGCCGAGTTTGCTTTTTCACAAAGTCATTTAAGACAAATCAGTAGAAGCAAACTCGGCTTTTTGTATCCTGTCCAAATTTTGATCTTTCCCGCTCAGTTTATTTATTATGCTGTGCGGGGGACGGTAGGAAAATACACCTGGAAATAATTACATTTCTACTAACTTAGCTTGCACATATTCCAGAGCATTCAGTTCCTCAATCATCTTATCCAGGATGTCTCGATCACCTTGTACCTCTAAAACTACCAAGCCATCATTAGCACAGAATTCATTGGATACCTCATGCAATCCTAATCGAACACGAATATTGCATCCATACTTAGTTAAAATATCCTGAACCTTGGTAGCTTCTGAGCTACGCTGATCGATTTTTACAAGAATAACCTTGTAAACCATAATATCCTCCCTCTATTTTTTCTTACTGAGCTTTGCCCAGCTATCCCTTAATTCTACTATTCGGTTAAAAATCAGAGCATCTGGTTTGCTTTCATAATCAGTATTAAAATAGCCGATTCTAAGAAACTGATACCGTTCTCCTATTTGTGCCTTGTGCAAGTTCTCTTCTGCCAGACAGTTTTGTTTAACTATAAGCGAATTGGGATTCAAGTAATCTTTATAGGACTTACCTTCTTCCATATTACTCATATCGGCTAAAGTGAAAAGACGATCATATAAACGCAACTCAACAGGTATAGCAGATTCTGCACAAACCCAATGCAAAGTTCCTTTTACTTTACGCCCATCTTCTGTCCAGCCTCCGCGTGATTTTTCATCGTAAGTGCAAAGTAATTCTATAATATTTCCCTGGCTGTCTTTTATTACTTCGTTGCAAGTGATATAATAAGCGTATTTTAAGCGAACTTCTTTGCCCAAGGCAAGACGAAACCAACCTTTAGCTGGATTTTCACTAAAATCATCTTTCTCTATATATAGATTGCGAGAAAATTTAATGATTCTTGTTCCGTTAGAGGGGTCTTCCGGATTATTTTCTGCTTCAAAAGTTTCTGTTTTACCTTCTGGATAATTTGTGATGGTTAATTTTACCGGATTTACCACAACCATTCTTCTTTGAGCTTTTTTATTTAAATCCTCGCGCACACAAAACATCAGCAGCTCGTCATCCACCATAGAATTAGCTTTGGATACTCCAATCCGCTCGGAAAATTCTCTAATTGCTTCCGGAGTAAAACCTCTTCTTCGCATTCCTGCAATTGTAGGCATTCTGGGATCATCCCAACCACTGACTAAATGGTTATTTACTAAATCCAGTAATAACCGTTTACTCATAATTGTATAAGCAAGATTCAAACGGGCAAATTCTATTTGTTGCGGATGACAGGGCACAGGTAATTGATCTAAAAACCAATCGTATAGAGGCCTATGGTCTTCAAATTCCAGAGTGCAGATAGAATGGGTTATGCCTTCCAAGGCGTCCGAAATGCAATGGGTGTAATCATACATAGGATAAATCTGCCAGTCATTTCCTGTTCTATGATGATGGGTCTTTTTAATTCTGTAAATAACCGGATCGCGCATATTTAAATTTGGGGAAGCCATATCTATTTTTGCTCTTAAAGTTCTGCTCCCTTCAGGAAATTCACCTATCTTCATTCTTCTGAATAAATCAAGATTTTCTTCTATACTGCGATTCCGATAGGGACTATCTTTCCCCGGAACAGTTAAAGTGCCTCTATATTCTTTTAGATCTTCTAAAGAGAGGTCACAAACGAAGGCCTTTCCTGCGTTAATTAAGTATTCCGCAAATTCATAGAGCTTATCAAAATAGTTCGATGCATAATATAAATGCTCTCCCCAGTCAAAACCCAACCAATGAACATCTTCCATAATGGAATTTACATATTCTACATCTTCTTTCACCGGATTGCTATCATCAAAACGCAAGTTACAACATCCGTGATAGTCCTTTGCTAAACCGAAATTTAAACAGATGGATTTGGCATGCCCGATATGTAAATAACCATTGGGTTCAGGAGGAAAACGCGTTACAATACTTTTATGCTTTCCGCTTTCTAAATCCCTTTCTATTATAGAGCGGATAAAATTGGAAGTTACTGCCTTTTCTTCTTTGTTTTCAATTGTGTTTTCTTTAGTATCCATATTCAATCCTTTTCCTTATATACATATAATCATTTTCTGATAGCTTGTATTCTTGTCAAGTGCAATGAAGTTTATCTCTCACAGATTAAATTAGAACACGGATTTAATGGATTATAGCGGTTGAAAAAGGTCTTTTATTTTTTAAGTACCCATATAAAAACCGGTTTATCCAAATGATCCAGTTGTTTATCATTGTTATAAGTCCTTATCGCTAAATGTGGTTATAGACAAGGTTAAAGTTATAAAAATGATGATGAATTTTAGCTTACAGACTTCAGGACTTCAAGAGCTTTAAGAGACATAGTTTAGCCGCTTTATTAATAACTTCCGTAAGGTCAAGGGCAATATCTATGTTCTCAGCTATAACCAAGAGACCATGTTTTTCCCAGATAAGTGCCTGTTTATCGTTTATACTCTTACAGCTTTTTTTAGCTAAAACAGAACTTCCGGGAGGAGCATAATCAGCTATAGCAATTCCTTGGGGAAGGAAAAATCGTATTTCTGGAAGTGCCTCATAAAAGTGTTCATTCAGGCATTTGGGATATTTCTTATTATCTATAAAAAAAGAGGTATTAGAAAGAGCAATAACTTCGGTGGGATGGGTATGAAGAATACAAGACAAATTAGTATGTTTGTTCATTTCTTGCATTTTACGGTGACAGAGCCATTCGGAAGTAGGTTTTGCATCTTCCGGAAAGTAATGTTCTTCATTACCAACACCGATTATCATTAAACAGTTCTCCGGTTCATCAATCATATCCCGAAAACGGCTTCCGGTTTTGGAAACAAGAAACCAGTCCTGATAAGGATAGTTATTTTCCCACCCGTTTTTCTGGATAAAGGGTATTAGCATATTGGATATACGGATAGAGATATTTCCGGCATTAGCTTCAGCCCATCCTTGTTGATGGATAACTTTAGCGATCTTACTAATACGCAGAATCAGGTCTCTAAAAGGTAAAACATTATTATAGACATCGCTGAAGAGCATATCCGAATTATTATCGTTCATTAACTCACCTGTTTCTTTTGTCATAATATATCAAAAACTTCTTGATCCGTTCATAAAGCCAAGGCAGGAAATGACAAGATGTCATTTATTCCGATATCCAAATTCCATCTTGCCAACTCACCATCTCACTATCTCGCAACCTCACCATCTCACTATCTCACTATTTAATTATATGCAACCAATCCTTCAGTAAAAATTCCAACCGGCCTATTAATAAAGAGATACGAGCCATAACTGTATAACCAAAAGAAGCACCAAAGCTAATCATTAAAAACCAAATTCCTAGCTTGGAGGGAACTGCTCTTATGCCTTCTTGTTTTTTACTGAAATAAAAGAAATATACTCCACAAATAGTTCCCACGATTAGGAGTATGTTTCCAATTACTGTTACAACATTATCAGCAGCAAAAGGATTGATCATTGTAGCGCTAATTTGTCCCAATAGATCAGTTTTAGCATAGCGCACCATATTGATTCCAGCAGAAGTACCAATCATTATTGCAATAGGATATCTGCTAAGCCATTGTGTCTTAGGGATTAAGCGCAGTAGCATCATCAAACCCAAAACGGTAGGAATAAGCAAAATCAGGTTTCCCTTGAAATCGGTAAAAAGTTTATTAAACAGATTGGGAACCATAACACTGTAATATAAATAGACTAGCCAGTAAGCAGCGGAAAGTCCAACAAAAATTTGTTCGGAGAGTTTATAGAAAGGATTATCTTTATAGAGGAAGCTGAAGATGCTTAAGGTGAAAAAAACTGAAAGCCAGAGTCCAAAAGTAGCCATAAATCCGCTCATTGTTCACTCCTTTTACTGTTATAGAAAGCTTTTATATTACCGATGATGATAAACACCAGAATTAAAAGATGCGCTATAGATTGAGCATCCATTTTAATAGTAGCACTGCCAATTTTATTGATCAAAGTTTCATATTCTGAGGCAGCTTTAAGCCCACCCAGTAGACCATAAAGTTGTTTTTGGCTATTTACATAAGGTAATAAGCCAGGGGCACTGACAGCTGTAGTTCCCCCTGTAACAGGAGTTCCTAAAGGATCCCGAGCAGCCATAACCCATTCCTTAATACCAGGAGTTCCACTGGAAAGAGAACAAATAAAGGCAACATCTCTTAAGGTCTTAACCTTTTTCAGCATTGGGATATCTTCATATTTTATTCCGCGTTGATCAGAAGGAAAAACTTCTGGCATTGATTTTCCCATTGCTTGGATAGCAACAATGCCAGCAACCTTATAGCCCAGATTAACATAATCCACTCCATACTTTTTATCGGGATATTTTTTCAGCGCTTCTGTAAATGCCTGATCTGCCATTTGCACACCTTGAGGCCAGAGAGCCATAGCTATAATTTTTTGATTTCGGGAAAATGAATGTTCCAGCATCGCTTCTGCCATTGGTTGAATTTCTGTTAGGGTAGAAGGATCATAATCAAAGGAGAAAACCACAACTGAAGAATCTGGGGTATTTTGAATCAGTTCCCATGCTAATTTTGTGTAACCGGAGATCTCGGTTTTCCAGCCAATAGGAAAAATCAAAGGTAGGGCAACAGCAATTAACAAAACTAAGTAGATTATTCTGCGCTCGGTTTGTGAATTTGTGTTTGCGCTCATTTATCGCCTCCAAGGTAAGATCTTTCAATACCCAGAATAATGCGTAAGCTACTTCCAATAATCCCTAAAGCGGCACTTATCAAAATAGCTCTCTGAGCCGCGGAATTGGGAAATTCCATTATGAAATCACTCAAATTGGGTAAATGTAAAAAATAGAGCCCTTGTGGAAGCCAAGAAGTAAGCATCCCACCAAAACTTGTTCTTCCTAACATTACTATTACAGCTGTAATCATTAATAGATTAGACTCAAAACTACGAATAATAAAAGCACGATAGGCAGCAGAAGCAATAAAAAAAGCTAAAAGAGAAAACATTGTTGAGGAAAGAGGCATAAAGGCATTGGCAAATAGGTAATCAAAGGGTTTCATTCCAATCGCTGCCTGGATTTTATCTCCATGACCCAGAATTCCTCTATACTCTTGAGTTCCCCAAAAAAGCCCTACTATTAACATAATTGAAAAACTAATGAGCCCAGCAAGATAAAATGGCCAATCTGGGTTTTTCCCTCTGATTTTCTTAATGTTTGCTTGAAACAAACTTATTTGTCCCAAGATAATTGCAAAACCTGAAATAATCATAAACCAATCTTGTAAAGTTGTGATCAGCATATTGAAAGGACGGTGAGGGATAAATTCTGAAATAACTACCAGAATTCCACAAACGAAGGCAAAGATAAGAGGGACTTTATACTTCATTGTGCCCCCTCAAAAAATGCTTTGAACCAATGCCAATTAGACATTTCTGCTATAACTCCAGCCACTATAAGAAGGATAACTAACAGTTTTCCAAAATCGTGGCCTTTTAGTGAACCCAGTTGTTGAGGATCTCTTGATAAATAAGCAGATGCAGCAAAAAGTTCTTCTCCAATTAAGGTGTAATCACAAGAGACCACAAAAAAAGGTAATTGACTGGCCTGTGCGGTTCCAGCAGTCTGAATTGCACCAGTACTAAATCCGGTTTCCGCTAAGATTAAAGATTCAGCATAAAAACTTCCCAGAAAAAAATTAGCTGCAGGTTGTTCACGTACCATAATTCCATCAATTCCTGCCACATAACCAAATTGATCATCAGTTAAGTAAAAAATTCTATCCTGATTGTAAGCATCAGGTTTCCCAGCTTTTATATATGCTTCTTTTACTACTTCTCGAGAGGCAGATAAAACCATTGAAAACCTACAGGGAACAATAATCTCGGTATCATATTCTGCGGCTTTATGGGCTAAATGGCTTAAGATAGTTAAACTGGAAATAGTTTGAATATCATCTAAATCGCCAATACCTGGAACGAAAAGAATAGGTTTACCCTTTTCTGTGGCTCTGCCAATAGATTCATCGATACTATCTAAGCCGTTGATCCGGCGAATATAATAATCCTTTCCTTTCCTGGCTTTTTGCACATAATAAACAATAGCGAAAGAAACAGCCAGCAAAATTAATAGATAGGAGAGTTTATGCAAATAGAACCATTGCTCAATAGGTTTCGCTATTGCCTTAAAAGAAATACTATCACCAAAAGTAGGACGGGGAACTAGTAACCGGTATCTATATTCTAAATCGGGATTAAGCTCACTATCTGTATACTCAAGGTTTATACCTTTGCCAGCATATAATGTTTGCCAGCTTCCATCCTCAAGAGCTTTTTGCAGATAAACAGTATCAGCAGGAACATTTGCCTTGATTATCAGTGCCTTGCCATCATCCCAGGGAACATCTTCAACCCAGAAAAAACTGGATTTGGCAAATAGAAAGCTCAGCAACAACCCCATAAGTAAAACCAATAAAATCTTTTTCATAATGCTCCTTTAGTTCCTAAAATACGGTTTAAATATCTGTTCTGAACTATGAAACAGCATTGTCATGATCTTCACTTTTGAAATGTCTCTTTAATCTGATTAGTTAGAGAAATAATCTGATCCAGCTGTTCAGAAGTGTAGGTCTTTTCATAATCGGCATCGATAATTGCTTTTAGCTGTTGTACTAAACCCATAACTTCTTGAAATTCAGGTTGATTAACAATAGCTTCTGAGTCGATATTATTCATATTGGCAATTATATTTTGAAAAGCTTCTTTTTGGTGTAAAGCCCTAGTATGCTCCACAGAGTAATTTTGTTGTATTAGCCAAGCTGTACGATTCGTTGCTTCGATCCAGCTTCCGAGTTGCAGTAAAGTGTAGTAATCAAAGATCTCTTTTTCCCAGAATATATCTTCAACCTTCTTTTTATGAGCATCTATTGCAGTTTCCAATTCTAACCACTGTCCT
This sequence comes from Cloacimonetes bacterium UBA5835, assembly GCA_002432865.1. GTDB lineage: Bacteria > Cloacimonadota > Cloacimonadia > Cloacimonadales > Cloacimonadaceae > Cloacimonas. The sequence goes on along the minus strand of DJGX01000033.1, from coordinate 3,130 downwards.
TCGTTAATATGTTTTTTCAAATTAGGACTAATTTGATTTACTTCCTCATCTAAACCAAGAACAGATGTTAAATCCAACATCTGAGAATAGTATTGATTTAATCGTTTTTTATTTTGACCTTTAGCAGATAGTATTGCATCCACAGAAATTACTCCCAAAGAAAATGCATTGCGAACATCTTCCTGTTTTGTTTTATACAGTTCGTCAGGAATAGCTGCAGATATTTCTTTCGCTTGATATTTATCTAAGAAACGAAAAACTTCTTTATAAGAAGGTATGGGAGCATACGCTGTTATTGCATTTGCGGTTTCTTTGTCAGGAAGAGTATGAGCTTTCTTTTTACAACCGCCTATCACAATCAGAATAATGAGGGGAATAATTAACCAGACTTGTTTTCGCATTGTTTACTCCTTATCTCTAAATCATCATTTTCCAAAAAGTTATGTATACAACTTAGTGAGTTATTCAACTTTTTTTAATTAATTTTTGACCAGAGAGAACTGTCAAGTACAAAACTGCTTTTCTTCTTTCCAGCTGTTTCCTAATTGTTAGAGAAAATTCTAACCCTTTGTTTCTCTATCTTTTTGACAGTGTTAGATATTCCTTGTTAAACAATCTTGGTAAGTCCAAACGAAATTAGCATTATTTTCATTCTGCCAATCTCAGTAAAATCTCCTTAATAGAAGAGATAGTTAATTATTTCTTTTCAGGGAGCTCGCTATCATTGTGCTGCTTCCCTTTCACAACCGAAAATAACTCCATTATTCCTGATTATGGATGTGCAAAAATATTTCTTCAAAAAAAGATCGCATAATAAATTTGCGGATATGAACTGTCCTGCAACTTTATAATTTTTCCGAGACACCCTCCATATCGGTATCAATCTGATAAACTTTCTCAATCCTCTATATCGTTGTATTTGTCTTTTCTTAGGGAAAACTGTTATCAAATCTCGTTATATTGATATTGATGGCCAGGAAATTTCGTTAATAATCCGCCTTCCGCAGCCCTTTTATTGAACAGCAGGTTAATTGTAATTATAAACTGACATCTATAATTGTGAGTAGTGACAAAGGGGAGAGTGAGGATAAGGCTTTGATTAGCAGGAAGGCTCTGGATGTCCGGCAAAACGAATAATTGTACTACAACTCCATCTATACCTTTTTCTCAGTGTAATGCTCATCCATTTACTCCTATGTACCAGTACTGAGGATTTGTATACTCAACATCCATAGAGGTAGGATCATATGGCTGTTGTACTAGGACAATTGCAAGCGGTAATCAAAATGGTGCTAGGCAGACTTTTCAAAGTAGCTATAGCCTTGTATAGATCTACCTTTGCCTAGATCTACCTGTAGGAATAACTCAGTTTCATAATCTCAAACATGGCACATTTGATCCCTCAATTAAGCTTGAACTTCCACACTCAGGTGAAGGAACTGAAATTGCCCGATATTAGGATCTCCAGGTTGCTTATGAAGGAAAAGCTGGAAATCTACAAGATCATTTCGATCGTCATAGTAGCCGAAATCATCATCCAAAGCAGTTCATAAGCCTTTGCTCTGGATCTGAGAGGCTTTCGAAGTATGGGGAAACGCAATTCGCTGAATACTCTTAGTTTTACTTACCGCGATATTTTTTGTCCTTCTGGGGATAGGCTTGCTGATTGTGCTGGGGTTTTTTCAAATGATCTTACTCGTCAGTTTTGCTAGCTTGCCTGGATATACTTCAGAATGCATTGCACAACATCTTCCACACTCATTTTGTCTATATCTACAGCATCGGGATAGTTTTCTTGGATGGATCTCAAGCGCTCCAGACACAATCCGGGATCACGGTCTGTGGTAGAAATATGCTGCATCAATGTTGACTCACTGCACAATAGGTTAAAATGCAGCAACCTGTACTGCCGGATGGATATCTTCTCGAGCAACCGCTGGACGATGGCAGGTTCATGCATCACCCAGGAAAAGATAATGTAAGAAAAAGACTCTCTGATAAATGAGGACAACACGAAGGCCGCGTTGTTTAGTATCATTTCCTTACGAGCCTCAGTTACCAGGAAAGGATTCATCCGCCATAGATCATCACCATCAAGCCATACGCTGTTTTTCAATCTACAGTAAAGCTGGGAGGCCACTGAACTCTTACCTGTTCCTGGAGCTCCACCAATCAAGATCAGTAAGGGTTCATTGATGCCTTCATTTTCACTATCCATAATGCTACCTAATCTGATTTCAGAAGTGTTTGACATAATACCTCAATATGAAAAAAAGGATGGTTGAGTATGTTTGCGAAGGAGCAGGAAAACTGTCAAATATCTTTTAGCTCTTTTAGAGTAGCGGGCAAGTTCTATGAGTTGTAAAGTTATAGATTTCAAAAAAACCTAGGTTGCTGAAGAACTGTATCCAGAATGGAGTTTCCTCGCAGGATCGGAATTCTGCAATACGACAGTGCTATCAACTCATAAAGCAGAGAGCTCCTATTTTACCGGTACCCAGATCTCCACTATGGAGTCCTCAGACCCGTCTTTATAGCGATGATCATAGCGCTCAAGTGATTCTGCAAAGAGAAATTTATGTTTTCCACTTTGCGCGTAGGTTCCATAGATGTAAGCATAAGTTTTAGCAATGTTCTCTACTGGCCCTTTGTGTTCAAACACTAGGTAATTGCGTGCTGGAATCTTACGACTGACCATACCTTCGGGGATTTTATCTAGGCTTTTCACCTGAGCTGCAATCATGTAGCCCCAGGTATCTTCACCTTTAGCATTTTGGGACATATAACTGATGCCATAATAAGTGTTACCGACGATACCTGCAATATGTTCATCAATTTCAAAGAATTTAGTCCACATCTGCATATAAGCTTCGCTTTCCATGGGATCGATGCTTTCCACGCCCACCAAGAGCATATCACCTAACTTGTCTTCGCGAACCTTTATCTCCATTTCTTCATCTTTCCCCATAGCATTGTCTGTAGCATAGAGGCAGATTAGCAAGATTGATAATACGAGGATTAGGATTGTGTTTTTCATTGCATACTCCATAATAAATTTTGGGCGAAGTTGCAAGCCTCCTTCAGCTTGTCAAGAGGAAAAACTGAAATTATTGGCATTCCCATATTTTTT
>DJGX01000017.1 GCA_002432865.1 Cloacimonetes bacterium UBA5835 | reverse complement strand
TTATATCACAAATAACTTGAATAAACACAAAAAAACGAGACCACTGAAGGTCTCTTTGGTACTGCATATAATATAAATGATGCGCAACAACTATTATTATATTATTTCCAATCATTAATAACCTTGGTCATCAATTTTCCAATCAGTTTTTTTATCATCCCTTATTAATATCCATTGATAATTTTCATAAGTTGTACCTGGATTTAAAACAGGATTATCACCTGAATCGTCAACCTCAAAATTTGATAACAATACAATAACATTTTCAGATTTAGCTCCATTTATTGAACCGTTACCACTTTCTAAATAGACTTTAGTCAACTTCTCTGCTTTTTCTTCATTGTACATTATTTTTGTTAGGGTAGAAGCTGGAAACTCAAAATTATCTTTAACAATTTCTATTGCCCTATTTATCTCTTCTTCAGTAAATTTAGTAGAGTCCCCGATATCTATAAAATGGCTTTCTGGCGTTTCCATAAAATCCTCTAATGTTGCCGAATATTGAGGAACAAGGTCATCAATAAACACTTGCCATTGTTCCAAGTCATTTTTTATAAATTCAATGGCAACCTGTAGAGGGTCTCTAAGCCCTGGTTTATGCCCATTATCAACTTCATTTTGCAGTTTCCTATAATAATCTGCTATCATAATATCTGTTTCTGGGGTAACATAATATACTGTACCGTTTCCATCCATCCAGCGTTCTACACACCAAATCCCATGTTCTCCCTGAACAATCGGCTGAGACAAAAACAGTTGGCAGGTTTCTCCTGTTGACAAAGGAAATTTTACAACAATATGATTCCCACTGTATGTTTCCCTTGGTAACATTTCTCTAGTTTCGAGAAAAATGCGAAGCGCAGTTTCTTGTCCTGCCAGTGTAGAAAGATCTGCTTCACCACTCCAAAGGGTACCTAAAAACTGCGGTATAGCGTAATCATAGGAAAAGACCAATATCGGTTTACCCATACTAGCCTCCTCCGTAATCCAACCGTCAACTTCATTCATACCTCCTGCCAACATAATCTTACTCATATCTTCGGGTTTAAGACGGTATTCGAGACTCCACAACTCTAATGTAGCTGCAGGTAGCAGTTCATCAAAGGATACTATTTTCTCAAGCTTTGTAATTTTCCTATCTATAATCTTAAAATAATTATCGTCGGTGTTATAATCTGCAATTGTTTTTTCAATAAATTGATTAGCATAATCCTCTATCGACAACTGCTTTTCTTGAGGATTACTCATAAGCCCTACACTAACTGCTACCACAGCGATAATTGCCACAATAACAACCCAAAACACTGGCTTTTTATAATTTAGCACGTTTATTATCCTCCTTTTCACATTTCCCTCACCAAAAGCAAGAGGACTTCCATTTAAAATATGCCGTCCAGTAGCAAGGGATAATAATGATTTAGCATAAGGCTTTTTAATTTCTTCAATTTCTTCATCCATTTCTCTTAATACTCTTTCGTCACAAGAAAGCTCCATATCCGTACTCATTAACATGAACGCAATCCATACAAGAGGATTAAACCAATGTATAGACAATATTAAAAAAGCTAATATTTTAATGATATGATCTTTTCTCTGGATATGGGTCTGTTCATGAAGGAGGATATAATTTCGCTCCTCTTTACTCAATCCAATAGGTAAATATATCTTGGGGTTTATTAGGCCAAGCACAAATGGTGTTTTCAAATTCTCCGATTGATAGATATTCTGCTCTATTAGCCGTGCACTTTAAAGTTGTCTTTTTAATCGGAAAACGGACACTAAACTGTAAACAAGCAATGCTATTATTCCAAAAACCCAGAGGTATGTCCCTAATTCTACAAAAATCTGTGAAGGATTTACAATATCTCCAACTGTTGGTGCAGGAAGTGATTGACTTACAAAGGAATCAACTGCTTCCATCCCACTATTAACCTGTGGACTTTGCTGATAAATGATATCACGGGGGATTGGAACAGAATTTGTATTCCGTGGCATAAGACTAAACATGCTTTCAAAGGAGAATGGAATTATAAGTCGAAAAGCAACCACACCCCATAAGGCATAGGAAATGACTTTTGGAGCTTTTTTTAGTATAAGTCTGACAATTATCACAAAAAGGATCACGTAGCTTGCCGTAAGACTCATATCTAAAACAGTAATAAAGAGTCCACTCATTGCTACACCTCCCCATGCTCATCAATCAGCTTTTTCAACTCTTCAGCTTGATGTTTACTTAATTTTTTTGCCCCTATAAAAGCTGTTAGAAACTTAGGCAATGACCCTCCAAAGGTATCTTCAACAAAACCTATACTTTGCTTGGTATAATATTCATCCTTTGTAACTAGAGATGAAACTAAAGCATTTTCATTTTGAAAAATGCCCTTTTCACATAATTTCTTCAGTACTGTATATGTTGTAGATTTTTTCCAATTCATTTTTTGTTCACATAGTTTCACAAGATCGCCAGAACCAATAGGCTCGCTTTGCCATATTAACTCTGCAAACTTTTCTTCACTTTCTGCAAGTTTATATTCCTTCATGATAACCTCCTTGGTCTATACAATATCGACTTTGTGTTATAAGTCTATGCCTAATAGACCAAATTGTCAATAAGTATTCATGAAAATATATAAAGAACTATTTAATTGTTTAATAAAGGATACCAAAATCACCAACTAAGAGAATTCATCTCCTACTTGACGGTATCTACCAATTTCATGCATATACATCAAACTCAACACCCTGCTTAAATTAAACTGTGAAACTCTCTTTAAAAATCGTCTCTTAATCTTTGATGATCAATTACTGCATACAAATCAGCAAATTCCGGATTTATTTGTCCACTTTTAATAAGTTCCCTATACTGAGATTCAATATAGTTTTCAATATTCATCTACACTTTCACCCCCGATATAAACAGTTCCTTAACTATTTATAGTAAACCTGTATTACATTCAAACAGCTCATATAGCCTCCGTTTTTTACAAAACATCTAAATCGACCACACACAAACCCATGTTATCTAAATCGCTCTGTCACGTTCAAAATCATGCCTTTTGACTTGTTTCCATGAAAAGATATTTTCACGATTATTGCTTATCCAATTTTACCGTTCAAACTCCGGAAAGCCCTTATTTCAAGCCCTTTCCACATACTCACTTCTCAATCCTTGACATCAATACGACCGTCTCAACGTG
>DJGX01000048.1 GCA_002432865.1 Cloacimonetes bacterium UBA5835 | reverse complement strand
CCTCGAAAATGATAATAGGCATAGGATGAATAGGATTTAGAGGATTTAGATGTGTAGACGGAGGACGCCGTTCCTCCGCATTTTTTTCTAGCCACCGAGACCACCGAAATCAACAAAAAAATAAATGGCTATATACTTGTTTTGTCTTACAATTTTGGAGTAATCAGCTAAGGAATATCAGCTTCCTACTAACTATTTATCTAGCAACTAAGTTTGAATCTTGTTTAAAAAAAACCAAAATTGTGAGCTAAAACAAGAACATAGAACTTTGAACCTTCAGAGGGCATAGAACTATGACGATGGCAAGAAACCGCGATTTTCAGATTTTACTTGACAGATAGCTATCTTTATATAGAAAGGTATTTAATGTAGATACACTTCAATCCCAATTAAATCCCAATCCTATATATAGGGAAAACAAGGGAAGGGTATCAATTAGTTAATGTCAAATATTAAAAATTACAAGTGGCAGAAAACACACTAACAATTATAGTGACGGTATCCAAATAGCCGTTACAAAGTAGGTTAAATGATAAAAGAAGTTGGACGATTAAATCTAGACGATTACAAGATCCTCGATGCCGAAGTAGAAAAGATATTTCGCAATTTAGATAAAGGTAAAAGTGCTTTGGCAGAAAAACAAATTATAGACATTGGCAATACGGCAAATTATTTTGTGCGGGAAGAACTAGGGAAACGCTTAGCTCAATATTCCGGAAAGGGAGAATTGGATGATATCTGTGGACGGCTTTTAGAGAATTTTATCTATGGGGTTCGTGCTACGGCGTTGTTTTATTTCTATTATAAGCATCAAGAGCATCCGGAACGAATCATTAATACATTGGATAAAACCTTTGAAACTGTGCCTTGGGAATCGGAAACCATCTGTTTTGAGCTCTGGAAAAAAGATCCGGAAGTAATGCAAGAATATATGCCTCTTTGGGCAGAATCGGATAACGAAAAGAAACGCGCGATCAGTATGCACGGAATGGAAAATATTGCTTATCGTCATCCGCAGTATGTGCTTTCTTTTGTTTCTCGTCTTTTAGATGATGAGAGCGAAGAAGTTCAGAAAAAAGTTAGCCATATCCTCACTCAGGTAGGCAGGCAACGTCCTGTACAATGTTACAATAACATTCGCCACTGGCTTATTGAAGGTGATGAAAAAAGGATTAAAACTCTTTGGCAAACGATGAAAAAGCTGGCTAATATCTATTCGCAACGCAGTCGCCGCGATAAAACCAACGAATTTATGAATGTTACGCAAAAAACTATTGCGGATTGGCGAAATGATTCCAATCCCAAGGTATCTATGATGGGTTCAAAGCTTTCGGGGATAATAAACAAGAAAAGGAAGAAAACACAACAAAACCAAAAGGTGGCTAATTCAGGAAACAACCATCCATCCAGGTAACGATGAATTACAACTATGATCACTCTCGGATAGTGGTAATTTTGGTAGAACCAATCTACGGCGGGAATGTAGGAGCGATTGCTCGAATTATGAATAATTTTTGTTTTTCGCAGCTTCGCATAATCGGAAAAACCCCAGAAAAGAACGATTTTTACCTAGCAATGCATAGCGAACATATATTGGAAAATGTCTGCATTTATTCTTCTCTGGCTGAGGCAGTTAAAGATCTGGATAGAGTTATTGCCTTTTCTCGACGCATTGGAAAAAACAAACCTGTAGATCTTAGTCCAAGGCAGATGGCAAGATATGTTCACAGTGTGCCCAATGCTAAAATCGGGCTGGTTTTTGGACGCGAAACTTATGGCTTAACAGATTCTGAGGCAGAGCTTTGTCCGCTTCGCTGTCATTTTATGGCTAATCCCGATTTTCCCTCGATAAACTTAGCTCAGGCTGTTGCTCTTGCTCTTTGGGAAATTTACAGTCTTCCGCTGGAAGAAAAGCAAGGTGAAAATAAATACTATAATGCAGCAAGTAAAGAAGAACTGGATGAAATCCATCACTACATCATCCAAGTGATGCACTCCACAGGTTTTTTTCAGAAACAGGAAACAGTTAATTGGGATGCCTTTATAGCGAAGATGCTTAATGAACTTAATCCTGATAAAACTATGCTTTACCGTCTGCGGCAAATTTTCAATCGTTTTAATGTTTTAGTAACTGGCAAGGGCCTGGGTTACAGCATTTCCAATGACAAGGAATAAAAAATGCTCTATATAAGGTTGAGGTAAAAAAAATGAAGCGATACCTAATATATGCCTTACTATTCTTTCCTGCGCTAATTTTAGCTAATTCGTATAGCGTTCAGATTCAATTTCCTTTTCCAAGGGAAGGATTCTCTTCATCAGCTTTATATGAACAGGGTTATGGCTTTTACATTGCTCCTGGAGCTTTACAGCTTCCTGTTAAACAGATCAATATTCTATTACCCAAAGATGCTATAGTGAATGATTGGCAGCTTACTTTTGATCCAGATATAACCTTCAAGGGAGAAGCCCCAATATTTAATCCCGCTTTTACTAATGGGGAAGAAATTTTAGGCGCTCCGATTAAGAGAAACAATCCCTCGCGTTACAACTTTCTTGGGTTAAGAAAATGGGGGGATCTGAATTATGCCAGTTTTTATGTTATTCCCGGTATATATGATGGTTCAAACTGGTTGTGGAACTCCTCTTGCCGGATAGATATAAACTACTCTGCTTCTGCCAAACAAAATGGGAAAATTCCACCCACTTTCCAAAAAAGGGATTTCTTTGCCAATCCCCAATGTCTCATAAACTGGTATGAAGCCTCTAAGGAACCGAATAACCGTCTTTTAGTTATTACAACTCCCTCGCTTTATACTGCTTTGAATGATCTTGTTTTATTTCGCCAGACACAAGGAATTGATGTTAATTTTTGTGATATAGCAACAGCTTTGGCTTCGGGAACGGGAACTGATAATGCTGAAAAATTACGCAACTATCTGCAAAATACCTATAATCAGAATCCTTTTTCCTATTTGCTATTAGTTGGAGATGATGTAACAATTCCTACGGCTTATGTAACCCCCGAACCCAATGGATTGGAAACTGTTGCAACAGATTTCTTTTATTCAGACCTCAGCAGTAATTGGGATACCGATAACGATGGTTTGAGGGGGGAATATTCTACTGGTTATTTGAATGAGGACTATGGTATTGATTTTACTTCCGAAGTATTTGTAGGGAGAATTTCTACTAATTATGCTTCAGAGGTATCTGCTATTGCCAATCGCATTGTTGCATATGAACAATCTACCGAGCCTTGGAAAGATAAAAATCTGCTATCTGCTGCCTTCTTAAACTATCAAGGCGAACCAGAGATAATTTATCCACAGACCGATGGCGGACTTTTTATGGAATTTCTACGCAACACCTGTTTGGTTGGACAAGACAATTTCACAATGTATGAGCAAGAAGGTGTAATACCATCATTTCCCAGTGACTTACCTGCAAATTATAACAATCTTCTAAATGCACTTAATAATGAAAGCTGGGGCTTTATAAATTGGAGCGCACACGGTAGCGCAATCCATTCTTCCCGAAAAGTATGGTCGATAGACTATAATGACAACAACATTCCAGATACCTATGAAATGAATTGGATGACCTTGGTAGATTGCCAAAGTTTCGATGATTTGGAAAACCAGGATGGAACCGTTATATTTGCCGCTTCCTGTTACAACGGATATATGGATTATTATGATACCTGCTTGTCCGAATATGCCTTAATAAAAAAAGCTGTGGGTGTTTTAGCTGCCACCAGAACCGGATGGTATAAAATAGGATGGCTGAATCCTGGCTGGGGCGGACTTTCCAGTTATAACTATCATTTTGTAGAAAACTTTCGTAATAACAAGCTTGATCTTGGTTCTGCACATTCTTGGGCAAACCTTCTGCATACTCAATATTATCTTTTTGGTGATCCTATAGATAGCGAAGGGATAATCTATCCCGAATTGCAAAATGTATATACCTATATGCTTTTTGGCGATCCGATGATTGGGTGGGCTTTAGAAGAAACAGATTTGGATGGTGAAATTTTGGTGTGGGAACCAGAAGGAAATGCAGGATTGGAAGTTGTTAATGCACTAAGAGAAATTAGAAATTTCAATGTGATTTACACCGATAAACTCATCCCTGAATATAGCTATCTGCACAATTTTGAAGCTGTTATCTATCTGGCAGCTAATTCCGTTGCCAGTTCTTCCCTCGATCCCGATTCCTATGAATACGAATATCTAAATAGCTACCTGGATTCTGGCGGTAAACTATACTGCGAAAACTATATAGATTTTAGTTTTGGAGAACTATATAATAAAATGGGCGCTCAACTGGATAATCCAGTTAATCTTAATACAATTTACCATCCCGAAAGCAATATTAGCTGGAATTATAGCAATGCCGATTCAACCGTTTACGCTTTAATACCTATTCAACCTAACGCTCAGGGAATATTCATATCAGGAGACGGAGAAACCGATAATTCCATTGTTGGCATTTTGAATTCGACAGAGGATTACTCGGTTATTACCTCTTCGTTTCAATTATCTCGTATTCTACCAGGTGAACATAATTTACCAGATTTAATGGAGATTATTCTAGCTGAACTAAATGTTACAAATAGTAATCCCGATAGCAATAACGAACAGATTATCTGTCCAACAGTACAATCAGTAAGCGTTTATCCCAATCCGGCATCACAAAATTCACAGCTTCACTTTCAAATGAGAAAAGCAACACCAATATCCATTTCTATCTTCAATATTAAAGGACAAAAGGTAAAAACCCTTATTAATAATGAATTAAAGGAAGGCGAATACCATTTATCCTGGGATGGAAAAGATAATAACGGAAGAACTTGTTCCAGTGGAGTTTATTATTATCAAATAGCTGCCCCCAATCAGAATATTACCAAAAAAATGCTGCTGCTAAAATAGAGCTTGGAGTATTAAGATTTGGGAGTATAAAGAGTTTCATTAATACCCAGGATGAACAAATAAAATAACCTTAAATAGATAAAATGCCTAAGGATAGGATGCAGACCAGATGGAAAACTAAGCTATGATAATAAAAAAAGTACATTGCATACTCTGGCATATATGGCTGATGAGTGATTTTTTTATCACAGCTGCCATAATTCGAATTACTAACCGAAATAAGATAAAACGCCGGCAACGCTATCTTAGAAACAATGCTCGGATCAGTAAAAAGTTCCTCAAGGCTTTTAATATCAAACTGAATGTAAAACACATTGAGAATTTGAAGCAACTACATAAGCTACCCTATTTGGCCGTTTCCAATCACACAACCTATCTGGATATCATCATTTTGGCTTCGTTAGAAAACTATATTTTTATCACTTCTGTAGAAATGCGGGGAATCCCCTTTTTAGGAAAAATAACCCGTAATGGCGGTTGCTTATACACAAACCGCAAGAAATATGTTTCCCTGCCCGAAGAAATAAATAGATTTACAGCTGCCCTTTTGCAGGGTTTTAAGGTAATGCTTTTTCCCGAAGGAACAAGCACAAATGGTATTACTGTACAACCTTTTCATAAATCCCTATTTCAAATTGCCATAAAGGCAAAATGTCCGGTCCTGCCAATTTGCATTAAATACCTCACCCTGGATGGTAAAAAAATAAAAAATGAAAACCGGGATAGAATCGCTTGGTATGGAAAGATGAATTTCCTGTTACATTACCTCAAATTAGTAGGACACAAACTCGAAGCGGAAGTTGAAATCTTAGAGGCTACACCCTATCAGGAAGGAAAAACCAGACAGGATATATCCGATGATGCATATCAAAAAATTCTAAAATGCTACCAACAAGAAAAGTTCAGTTGACAAACAACGCAGGTTTATAAGTATTGACTCTATGCAAGAAATATTAAAGCTATAATTTAAGGAGCAGATATGAAACCCGAAAAAAAGGATAATGACAAATTACCACTGGGTCGGATTAACTTTATCATTCTGCTGGTGGCAGCTTTATTGCTTATCGCTGGCTACTTTATTATGTCCTTCAATGAGATATCCATTTCTCCTATCCTTTTGGTTGTTGCCTATGCGATAGTAATTCCTTTAGCTCTTCTTTACCAACCTAAAAAGAAATGAAATGCCACTACTATCAGAGGAAACATTAGCACGCTTAAACAAATTTCAGCTGATGGCTAAAAGCATCGTTGAGGGTTTTTTAGTTGGACTGCATAAATCCCCCTATCATGGCTTTAGCGCTGAATTTTCTGACCATAGACAGTATAATCCTGGTGAACCTCTAAAAGACCTGGATTGGAAAATTCTGGCAAAAACGGAACGCTATTATATAAAACGTTACGAAGAAGAAACCAACCTGCGCAGCTATGTACTTTTAGACCATAGTAAATCTATGTTTTTTAGCTCTGGCAAAGAAAGTAAAATAGAATATGCAACTCAACTGGCAGGTGCTTTAATCTGGCTGATGATTTCCCAAAAAGATGCCGCTGGACTATATACCTTCAACAATAAAATAACTTCTGCTTATCCGCCCAAAGCAATAAGAAGCTATACCAGCCAGCTGTTTACTGCCCTTATAAACCTAAAAGCTGATGATAAAACAGACCTGCTAACCCCTTTACATCAAATAGCGGAATTGATAAAAAAACGCTCTCTTATCATCCTAATAAGTGACCTCTTAGATGATCCTGAAAAAATTATGGAGTCTTTAAAGCACTTCCGCGCTCGCAATAATGAAGTTTTAGTGTTTCATATCGTAGATCCTAAAGAAGAGAAATTTGATTATAAAAGGGAAGCCCAATTTATCGATAGTGAAACAGGTGAAAAAATAACCGTTTCCCCTTGGCAGATCCGCAAGGAATATCAAGAAAATTACCATTATTTTACAGATTACCTAAAGAAGGAATGTTACAAACACCAAATTGAATACAATCCAGTAGATACCTATACCCCTATTGAAGATCTACTTCTGAAATACCTTATTAAAAGAAATAAAGGATAGGCGATGAATATGCGCTATGTTTCACGTGAAACAATTGAGGAGGAACTCACTAAGGCAATTAATTACATAACCTTCAATCCTGATCCAGAATTGCCTGCCTTGCTAAAATCTGCCCTCGCTGATGAAACAAACGATGTTAGTAAAGATATCCTTAATTGTATGCTGGAAAACATTAAATTAGCCCCAAAAATCGAAATTCCTCTCTGCCAAGATACCGGTTCTTTTATAGTTTTTGCGGAAATTGGAAATCAATGCAGTATTCCTGATGCACCCTTATCCCAAATTATTAATGAGACCTTAATTAAAGTCTCTGCAGAACTCTATCTGCGTCCTTCTATCCTAAAAGATCCTCTCTTACATAGAATAAATACCGGAACTAATGCCCCGGCTGTTATCCATATCTCTATTGTAGAAGGTGATAAATTAATATTGCATATTGCTCAAAAAGGAGGAGGTGCCGAAAATATGAGTCAACTGAAAATGTTTACTCCTTCCGCTAACCCCGAAGATATTATTGATTTCGTAATACACACAGTTCAAGTGGCCAAAGGAAATGCCTGCCCTCCCTTAATAATTGGATTGGGTATCGGAGGTAACTTCGAAACTTGTGCTATCTTAGCTAAAAAAGCATTACTCGCTCCCCTTTCCCATAAAAATCCAGTTTTGGAATATGCTGCCTTAGAACAGAATATCCTAAAATCTGTGAATAGAACAGGAATTGGAGTGCAAGGTATGGGAGGAAAAAACACTGCCTTGGCTGTCCATATTTTAACTGCTCCCTGTCATATTGCCTCCTTGCCAGTAGCTGTAAATTTACAATGCCATTCACATCGGCATACTACAATAATTATCTAAAAGATGAAAACACATAATCTTACCCTGCCGCTTAGCCCTGCTGAAATAGATAAATTGAAGATAAACGATAAAGTGCTATTAACTGGATATTTGTTTACCGCCAGAGATGTTGCCCATAAAAGAATGATGGAGATTATCCAAAAAGGGGAAGTGCTCCCCTTCGAACTATCAGAAATAGCACTATTTTATTGTGGACCAAGTCCTGTAAGACCAGGTAATATTTGTGGCGCTATAGGACCAACTACCAGTTCTCGAATGAATAGCTACACTCCGTATTTTATTCAAAAAGGACTAAGAGTGATGATTGGCAAAGGAGAAATATCCAGTGAAGTTCAAAATACAATTAAAGAATATAAAGCTGTCTATTTAACGATGGCAGGGGGTATTTCAGCATATCTATCCCAATTTATTGTTTCATGTGAAACATTCCTCTGGCCAGAATTGGGCCCCGAAGCTATTCATAAACTCTTGGTGAAAGAGATACCAGCTTATGTCCAATGTAAATAGAGAGGATTGGTTTATTAGCCACCGAAGATAATTCACGCAGATTGCGTTGATTGCGCAGATTAAGTTTTCGAAACGAGGATGCTAGGATTAAGTTTTCGAAACAAGGATTTTAGGATTTTAGGATTTTAGGATTTAGAGGATTTCGAATTCAAGTTCCGCTAGGAACGATACATACTAACGACGGGTTTTAACCCGGCGACAAAA
>DJGX01000032.1 GCA_002432865.1 Cloacimonetes bacterium UBA5835 | reverse complement strand
AGGACTATAAAATAGTCCGTTTATTAAATAAAGATGCAGAAGGGATAAAATACATAGCTGAAAAGGATGGTAAAGAATATTTACTAAAGCTCTTCTACAAAGCAAGTTTAAGCAATGTAACCAAAATATTTTCTCTGCAGAAACTTTTACAACAGCTAAATTACTTGAATGATGAACACATTACCAAAGTAGTAGAAGTAAATTCTCATTACGACCCTCCCTATATGATTGTTGAATATATTCACGGGGTCTCCTTAGCGAAGCTAAAAACGCATAATCCGGAAAAATTGACTGAGGATTTTGTTCGTCTTATAGCTATTCAGATAGTTGAAGCTGCTATAAAACTTCATCAATATCAGTTAACTTTAAGTAAATTAGCCTTGACTAATGTTCTGGTAAAAGATAATAATGAGATAGTAATTCTTTCTTCTGCAATCACTTGGGAAGAAAGAGACGAAAGAGAAGAACTGTTTTCTATAGCTGGTTTGTTAGCTCAAGTACTTTCTAAAAGTCCGTTTTATACCACAATATACTCTCAAGAACGGTTAGCTAATCAGAAATTTGAGTACATATACGGGGTGAGTGTTCCCCTTAATAAAATTTTATCTGAATGTTTGCATCGCAATATTATGCAACGATATATTGGATTGAATGAATTTCTCGATGCCATTATCAATTTACCTCCAGTAGAAAAATGCGAAATCTGGGAAGAACAGGAAAAAACAATCCCTGAGGATATGGACGACATCAGCAAAAAAGAAATCCCAAAAACCAAAATTGAGGTTACTTTCTGGGTTTTAATTATTCTAATGATTGGTATAATTGTTATGTTGCTTACCACCAATATTTTCAGCGTTATTTTTGGAGGTAAGGGAGAAAAATTAACTTATTCTGCCTGGCTAGCCCCAAATTCCGAATCGGATAGTGTAAATAATCCTATATCAGCAAAAGAATTAGAACGCAATGCACCTTTGCAAACATCTTATGGTGAATTAAAATCAGGAACAAAATCTGCTCGAGAAGATTTTAGAAAGCAGCTTCCTGTTACCAATATCACTCCTTCTACTCCTTCACCCGTAGTTCAAAAACCAAGACCTCCACATAATATGGTATTTATTGAATCCAATTCCTTAGGTTTGGGAAGATTGAAAGATAACCTGAATCATAATGTTTCTCTATCTTCTTTTTATATGGCCAGATATGAAGTAACTCAAGCAGAATGGAACCTCTATATGAAACCGGCAAATTGTTCAACTTTTGGAGATAATTTACCTGTGGATAATGTAAGTTGGTATGATATAGCTATTTATTGTAATGGTAGAAGTGAAGCTGAAGGTTTAACCCCGGCTTACAAAATAAGAGGAGTAGGTGCTTCCAGAGTTGTGACATGCAATTTTAAAGCTAATGGATACCGTCTACCAACCGAAGCAGAATGGGAATTAGCAGCCAAAGCAGATCAACTTTATAATTACAGTGGTTCAGAAGATCCTGATGAGATATCTTGGAATAGAGATAATAGCGGTGGCAAAATTCATACTCCTGGGACCAAAAAACCCAATGATTATGGCTTATATGATATGACCGGAAATGTTTCCGAATGGGTTTGGGATTGGTATGATTCCAATTATATTCGTTCTTTGCCTACTTTTATAAATCCTACAGGACCAGATACCGGAACCTATAAAGTTATCCGCGGGGGAAGTGTTTTAAATGGAGAAGGCAGAAATTTAAACATCCTCTGGAGAGAAAAAGGAGATCCGAATCGCGGTTATCAGTATGTTGGCTTTAGGTTAGTCCGCAGCAGCTGATTTTTACCTTATAATATGATAAGAGGGAATTTGAAGATAGTTTACCGATTTCCAATTTGGTAAAAATCTTTCTGCAATCGTTTATGTAATTCTGCGAAAGCAAGAATCCCTTCAATTAAGTGTAATTGTTTTTTCTTGCTACCACTTTATTTCTCAAGTGGTTACTTACATCTTGCTTGTTAACCACTCCTCATCAACTCCTCATTCTCTCCTCCTAAACCCATCCTGAACTATGAGTGGAGAAGGAGATAATGAGGATTGAGGTTAGAGAATCAAGCAAGGCAGAAAGGATAAAATACAATATAACCAATGTGAGAGCTTTCTTGGCTTGACAAAATCATATCTATAGAAATAAAGGAGTAAAATTATCATTTTTTAGGTTTACCATCATAAGAATTACTATATATAGAGGATAAAATGCAGGAAATTATTATTGACGGCAATACTTTAACGCTGGAAGCAGTGGAGCAGGTTGCTCTTTATAATGCTCCGATTCGCCTGTCGGAATCCAGCAAGGAAAAAGTGATTAAATGTCGTGCTTATGTGGATAAAATAATAGAAAGTGGTGAAATTGTCTACGGTTTGAATACTGGTTTTGGTAAATTCAGCACCGTAATTATTCCTAAGGAAAACATAGCTGAATTGCAATTAAATCTAATTCGCAGTCATTCAACCAGCGTGGGAGAACCATATTCTGAAGTGCAAACGCGGGCAATAATGCTTTTAAGGATTGCTGTCTTAGCCAAAGGTCATTCTGGCATTCGATTAGAGACTTTGGAAACCTTGGTACAGATGTTGAATAAAGGAATTCATCCTATAATTCCGATGCGGGGTTCAGTTGGAGCCAGTGGAGATCTTTCTCCTCTTTCACATTTGGCTTTAGTGCTAATTGGTGAAGGGGAAGCAATTTATAAAGGTGAGCGTTTGCCAGGAAGTGTGGCAATGCAAAAAGCAAGTATAACACCTGTAAAACTTGCTGCCAAAGAAGGTTTGGCCTTAAATAATGGGACTCAAGTTATGGCTGCTTTGGGAGTTCTAAATCTTCTGGAAGCAGAACGTTTATGTCGTTATGCTGATATTATTGCTGCAATTAGCATAGATGCCTTAAAAGGAACACCCAAAGCATTTGATGAACTGATTCATAATGTAAGGCCTCATGCCGGTCAGAAAACATCCGCAAAAAATATCAGAACTCTTTTACAGGGTAGCCCTTTGCGGGAATCCCATTTAAATTGTGGGAATGTGCAAGATGCTTATAGCTTACGATGCACTCCGCAAGTTAATGGTGCCGTTAGAGATGCCTGTGCTTATGTGCGTAGTGTTTTGGAAGTGGAAATAAATTCGGCAACGGATAATCCGTTGATTTTTCCTGATGAGGGGAAAGTTATTTCAGGGGGAAATTTTCATGGTGAGCCCTTAGCTATTGCTTTAGATACTTTAGCTATGGCGGTTTGTGAGCTTGCTTCCATATCTGAACGCAGAATTGAACAGATGTTAAATTCTTCTCTATCCAGAGGGCTTTCTCCATTTTTAGCAACGCATCCTGGAATTGATTCTGGTTTTATGATTCAGCAATTGACGGCTGCAGCGTTGGTTTCGGAAAATAAAGTTCTAGCCCATCCTGCCTGTGTTGATTCTATTCCTACATCTGCCAATCAAGAAGATCATGTGTCTATGGGTTCAATTTCAGCTATAAAACTTTGCCAGATAGTGCAAAATGTGGCTTCTGTTTTGGGAATTGAACTACTAATTGGCTGTTCGGCACTGGATCAAAGACAAATTTGTAGCTCGCCTGTTTTAGAAAAAGTTAAGGCAAGCTTAAGAGAAAATGTTGCTCCTTTAGATGGTGATAGGATAATGTATCCGGATGTAAATAAAGCGATTGAGCTGGTTCGTTCTAAGCGTTTGGATGAAATTTGCTCTGAAATTAATTGACAGGAATATAGCATTCCGCGGTTATTGAATTATGAAATGCCGAGTAATAATTATCTGTCTGCTTTGCCTTATCGGGCTTTTTGCCTGTGAGGTAAATACTATGTATAATGCCAGAAATTATTTTAAATCGGCACAATCCAAACCGCTAAACAGTAATGGTAGACCAAATGCTCAAGCAATTGATGAATATACAAAAGCGATAAAGAAATGCGGGAAAATTATTGCTACTGATAAAAAAGGCAAAAGGGTTGAAGAAGCATACTATTTGATGGCAAAATCCCTTTACTATAAAGGTAATAGCGCTTTCCAGGCAAAAGACCAATTCCAAAATCTGGTAATTCGCTTTCCCGATAGTAAATATGTTCCCGAAGCATATATCTACATAGCCAAAATTTTAAGAGAAACAAATCAACCCAAAGAGGCTGAAAAACTACTCGATGAATTTTTACGCAACCCTAAATACCGTAAACATCATCCAATGGCTCTATCCGTTTTAGCTGATTTTGCTATACAGGATAAGGATTATATTAAAGCTCAACACTATCTGGAAAGGATAATTAACGAATTTCCTAAAACAAAAGAATATCGCGAGGCATATTTCCTTTTTGGAAAGAACTACTATGAACAAAAGGACTTTGCCAAATCCCTGGAAGCATTTAAAAAAATGCAAAACGCTCGTGGGATCGATAAAGCAAAAAAATTGGATGGAACTTATTATATCGGATTAAATGAATTGGAATTGGGAGAAGCGGAAAAAGCACTCAAAACTGCAAAAGGATTGTTAAAAGCAGAATCTCGTCCTGATAAATTACCCTTCGTCCGTTTATTGAAAGCAAGAGCTCAATTTGCTTTGGGGGATACAACTGCAGCCAGATCTGAAATTGAACTTATCAACAAAAATTATCCTCGCACAGCAGGTTCTGCAGGTGGATATTATTACTTGGCAGAACACTATTATTACAATCAAGGAGATATTCATAAAGCAATTGCTAGTTATAATAGAGTACGAACTGAATTTTCTTCATCTCCTCTTGCAGCATCTGCTCAGGCAAAATCTTCAGCCTTAGGTTTGGTCTCTCCCCGCCAAGGTCTTGATTGTGAAAAAAATCTAAGCAATTTTTTGGATTATCAATATCAGGCTGCAGAAAGCTTTTTGAATGTATTAGCTTTACCAGATTCTGCCATAGCACGCTATAGAATTGTTATTGCTCAAAAAGATATTCTGGCAAACAGATGTGATTCTTTACTAGCTCTTATCAGTAAAAATAATGCAATTCTGGATTCGTTAAGAGCCATTGTACCGATACAGGAAATTTCTGAAGAAGATAGTATAGGTATAGTAGATAAAACTGAATTGCTTACCCAATTAGATGATCTTCTTGATGTTAGCACTTTTACAGATAGTTTATCAAGCACTGCTGATTCCTTAAAAATAACGAAACCGGAAATAGCTGCTGAAGATAGTTTGCTAAAGGATAACATTATTGCAATACAGGATAGCTCTTCTAACCAGATAGATACTTTAGTTGTATCAATTCGTTCTGAAATTACCAGATTGGAACAGGAAAACGAGTTATGTCAAGACAGAATAAACACTCTGGAAGAGATTATAGAGCGGTTTGATAGTGAAATAATTCCTTTTTGTTTGTTTGCTATAGGCTCTATTTATCATAACAACTATCCAGAAAGTCCTGAAAATGCAGAAATTTTAACTCAAATGCAAGAACAATATCCAGAGAATAAATTTACAACAGCGCTATATGCCTTACAGAATGATCTGCCAGTGCGTTTAATTGATCCTTTAGAAGAACGAGAAGAACAGCTTTTAGAGCTGTATCTGGAACAAATATACACTGCTCCAGATTCTGCTTTGGTAGGTCTTGAAGAACTTACCCGTTCGCGCTATCCAAAAATTAAGCTGGCCGCTAATTATCGTTTGGGATGGTTTTACAGTTTTGAACAGGTCGATACCTTATTGGCTAAACCTTATTTAAATGCTGTTTTAGAAGAACCTGAGGCTGGCGAATATGCCACTATCACACAAAGATTCTTTAATGGTGATATTTTCTTGCTAAGAGGAGCTCCTAAATTTGATATTCCTGTTGCTGATTCTACTGTAGTAGATTCCACTTCTTTAAATATTAACGAAAACAAGAAAGAACTACCTCTTCCGGAGGGAGCAGAGATACATAAATCCTTGTCGGATAGTTTAAAAATATATAATGAAATTCCTGTTTTAGTTGATACTTTGGCTAAGATTATTCCTCCGGTAGAAAACAAACAGGAAGAAGATATTAGTTCACTTGAAACTGAAACTCCGGAAGTAAATACTCCGGAACCAGAAGAAAATCCTGTTCCGACTCTTCCAGAAGAGTCAGTTCCAGAAAAAAAAGAAGAAATACCCCTTGAATGAAGTTCATATCTTATCCAATTTCGGGACAGCATCTCTATTTGAAGTTAGCTGTTTTTTTAACAGGTCTGGCAATAGGAGTAGATTCTTCGCTTCGTCAGCTATTGATTCAGCTGATTTTGATATTGGTTATTTTAGGTTTTGAACCTTCTTTATATCGGTTATTTTTAAATTCTCTAAAAAGATTATTGCCTTTTTTTGCTGGTTATTGGGTTTTTGCAACTCTTTTTGCTCAAGATTTTTTAACCACTGTGTTCTTCAGTATACAAATACTATATTTGATTGCAGTTACAGTTTATGTTCTGGGAAATGTTAAACTAAAGGATATTGCCATAGAGAGCAAGAGGTTACGCAGGTGGAAAACGGTAAACTATTTGTTTTATTATCTGTTTGCTACCATTTATTTTATCGAAGCATTTTTTGCTGAATATAGAAATCTAAAACAGGTTAAAGGTGGAAACTTGGTTTTAGCTCAGATTAGGGATGTTCTAAAAAAGGTATCTTCCCTTTCGCCTGAAATAAACACATCAGTTACTGATTTATTAAGTTTTGAGCGCGAAAAAGAAATCCATAACTACCGGGCTAACTATCTGGGAATATTCTTCCTGGCGTTATTAGTTATAGTGCACAGTTTGTAATACAGAGGAAAAATGGCAAGATACTTAATAAAGATATGTTATGATGGCACAGCTTATTGCGGCTGGCAAAAACAGAAAAACGGACTTGCTATTCAAGAAGTAATGGAAAACGCATTACAAATCTTTACCTGTGAAAAAACTTCTTTAATTGCTGCTGGAAGAACAGATGCCGGAGTTCATTCATTAGGCCAATATGCGCATTTTGATTATATGGGTTCAATGAAAGAATATCAGTTGCTTTTAGCTTTCAACCGATATCTTCCCGATGATATTAAAGTGTTGGAAATAAAGAAAGTAAGCCCTGCATTAAGTGCTCGCTATCAAGCGTATGAAAGAAGTTATCGTTATATTTTAGCTAAGGAAAAAAATCCCTTTAACCGTAATTATACTGGTTTTATACCCTATTTAACTTTAAAACTGGAAAGAATGCAAGCAGCAGCTACCTATCTTATAGGAAAATATGATTTTTCTTCTTTCGGACGCAACAATCCAGAAATACCCAATAGAATGTGTGAATTGAAAGTATGCGATATTAACGAGCAAACAGACTATTTTAGCTTTGATTTTGTAGCAGACCGTTTTCTGCATAATATGGTTCGGAGAATGGTTGGAACTCTGGCTAATATTTCCCATTTTAATCTCCCTCCTGAAACGATTTCGGATATTTTGAAAAAGAAATGTCCCCGCCAAAATTTAGTGATAACAGCCCCTGCCTCAGGGCTTTACTTAATGAATGTGAAATATCCGGATAAGTTTCTTGACGAATCTTACCTTCCCGAATTACAGGAAAATAATGGTGATATTTCCGATTTGCCCTAAAAGGGTAAGGTCTATAATATATATGCTGAAGAGAAGATAATAACAAAATGGAATTTAAAAATTTAAGAGGAAATACTAATGAAATATAACATCCCTCGTGGAACTTTTGATATTCTGCCTGAAGATAGCTATAAATGGCAATTCCTGCAGGATAGCTTTCGTAAATTTGCCATCTGTTTTGGCTATCAAGAAATAACTACCCCCATTTTTGAAGTTTCAGAACTCTTTGAACGCAGTTCTGGGGAAAGCTCAGATGTAGTTCAAAAAGAAATGTATCGTTTCTGCGATAAAAAGGGTCGCGAATTTGCATTGCGTCCTGAAGGAACAGCCCCAGTGGTGCGTAGCTATGTAGAAAATAATTTGGATAAATTATCCAAGCGCTCAAAACTTTTTTATTTAGGGCCTATGTTTCGTTACGACCGTCCCCAAGCTGGTAGATATCGTCAATTTTATCAATATGGGATAGAATTTATCGGTAGTAACAATCCCTATTACGATGCAGAAGTAATTGCCATTTCTATGCTATGGCTTAATAGCTTGGGATTGAATAAATTACGGTTGGAAATTAACAGTGTGGGTTGCCCTGATTGTGCTGTGCTTTACGATAAAGCTTTGCAGGAATATTATAGACCTTTTTTAGGTAAACTTTGCCCCGATTGCCAAAATCGTTTTAACACTAATCCTCGCCGATTACTTGATTGTAAAGTGCCTTCCTGTATAGAACTTAGAGACGATGCTCCTTCTCAATTAAATTATTTGGATGAGCCCTGTGAAAAACATTTTGAGGCTGTATGTAACTATCTGCAGGCAATGAAGATAAAATATATAATCAATCCTCGAATTGTACGCGGACTCGATTATTATACAAATACTGCCTTTGAAATAGTTTACGAAGGTTTGGGCGCACAAAATTCCTTGGCCGGGGGAGGAAGATATAACGGACTTATTGAACAAATCGGAGGTAAAAGTGTTCCCGCAATTGGTTTTGCTGGTGGTTTTGAACGCCTGCTTATAGCTTTGGAAGAAGAAAAGATTAATTATGCAGAAAAGCCGAAACCGGATGCCTACCTTGTTTGTTTAGGAGAAAATGTACGCTTAGAGGTTTTAACTTACTTAAATGATCTAAGGATTAAGGGACTTATTGTAGATTATGATCCTGATAAAAATTCTATGAAAGCACAATTTAAAGCGGCTGATGCCAGCGGAGCAAAATATGCCATTATTATCGGAGAAGACGAACTTGCTAATAAAACCATAAATCTGAAAAATTTACAAACCGGAGAACAGATAAGGGTGGCTATGAATGCAGAAGATACTAAACAAAGAATAAGGGCTAAGATTTAAGTTTAAAGTTCTAAGTGCAGGGATTTCTTAGTTCAAATATTGTAGTTGTCTTGGCACAAATTACTCCGGATTTACATAATCCTCTTTTCTTTTTTTTCTTATTGTTTAAAAGAAATCCGCTCAATCCTATAATCCTGTAGTCCGTTATCTAAAACTAAGTCCATTAAATCTTGTGTCCATCCTACTTTATATTTGCTTTTCTGGGTAAAATAGATTACATTATACTATAGTAACTTATTAAGGATTTATGATGAATGCTATTAATTTCTTCAAAACAAAAAAGTTAGATTTGATAGTGGATTTTTACACTTCAGTTTTGGCACTCCCTGTGTGGCTTAATCAGGATTCTTGCATAATTTTTAGAGCTGGAAATCAATTACTTGGTTTTTGTAGATGTGATATAAGTGAAATCTCTGGAACAATAACTTTTTTCTGTAAGGACAGAAAAGAAGTTGATGCTATCTATTCGAGGCTAAAAGCAATAGCCAAAACTGCTCCTAAACCTAATCTTGCCTATAATATCTATAATTTCTGGGCTGCCGATCCTGAAGGTCGATCTTTAGAGTTTCAGTGTTTTGATCATCAATTGGAACCATATATAACATTGGAAGAAGGTTTGAAAACCAGACGCAGTATCCGTAAATATAAATCTGAACCGGTTCCAGAAGAGCTTTTAAATAAAGTTTTTGAACTTTGCCGCTATTCTCCCACTGCTTGTAATTTGCAAAGTTATTATTATATAGTAATTAAGCAGCGAGAAATTCTGGAGAAAATTGTTTCTTTAAGGGGTCCTTCCGGAAAACCAATTTTAGCTTCTCCTTATGCTATTGCCGTTGCCTCTAAAGGAGATATTTCTCATCGGAAGATTCAGGATGCCTGTATTGCTGCTTATCATTTAATGCTGGCTGCTAAAGCTTATGATTTGGGAACCTGTTGGGTAACCGATATGGATAAAGATGAAATTAAGGATTTGCTGGGAATTCCGCATCAAGATTATATTGCTTGCTTAACTCCAATTGGTTATCCTGCTGAACATTTTCCTGTTCCCGAAAGACATCAAGTGAAGGATTTTGTGAGGTATCTATGAAACCGCTTTTATTTTTAACTCGTTTGCTTCCGGAACCTGCAATAAAGCTTCTGGAAGATAATTTTACTTTAAAAATCAATCCCTATAACCGCTCTTTAACTAAACAGGAAATTATGGAAAACATTAAAGATGCCGACGCCTTGATCTGCTTACTAACCGATATTATAGATAAAGAAATTATAGACGCAGCTCCTAAATTGAAAGTTATTTCCAATTATGCAGTCGGCTACAATAATATCGATGTTGAATATGCAATAAAATGTGGAATCGTGGTTTGCAATACTCCTGGAGTTTTAACAGAAACAACTGCTGATCTTACTTGGGCTCTAATTATGGCAACCTGTAGAAGAATCACAGAAAGTGAACGCTTTATCCGAAGTGGCAAATTTAAGGGTTGGGAACCAATGCTGATGTTAGGTCAGGATGTTAATAACAAAACCTTGGGAATTTTAGGTATGGGTAGAATCGGTCAGGCAGTTGCTAAACGCGCTGTCGGTTTTAATATGCAGATTATTTATCATAATGATATTCCTCTTAACCAAAATTTGCCCTATGAAGCAACAGAAGTAGATTTTAACACTCTACTAAAAGAAGCAGATATCCTCACACTGCATATTCCCTTAACGGAAAATACCTATCATCTAATCGGAAAAAATGAATTGGAAATTATGAAAGATAGCGCAGTTCTAATAAATACTTCTCGCGGTCCTATTATAGATGAACAAGAACTGATTAGGGCACTTTCCACAAAAAAAATATTTGCCGCTGGATTGGATGTTTATGAACAAGAACCTTATATTCCTCCGGAACTTTTAGCCTTGGATAATGTAGTTTTACTCCCTCATATTGGATCAGCCAGTATTGAAACCAGAACTAAAATGGCTCTTCTGGCTGTAGAAAATGCTATTTCCGTTATTGAAGGAAGAAAACCGCCCGCAATGGTAAAGTTAACATAATATTAGACGCGAAGATTACACATATCCATCTGCATTCAATAACCAGCCGGAGTATTGAACATTGTATTAGAACGCATAGTTGTGCAGGCTTTTTTTCAGTGAGACTTTATAGCTTACTCCATTTCACAAATGAAGTAAATAAATAATTATTCTTGACAGATATTGGCATTATTGAAATAATTAAATCAATAAGGAAAGAGAGTTTTATCGTGAAACATATTCGTTTTCTGCTGCCTGTTATATTATTTACTCTGTGCGGAACCGTTAATGCACAATTGGCTCAGATAATAGATTTTTTTGTTCCTCAAACAGTTCCGGTTACACCTCAAGAGTCGTTTGTCCGGTATATGCGAGGAGGATATTTAACTTCTGGAAACTACTATCAGTATCTGAATCCGGATGAGGGTTTTGAGCATATAGAATCAGCTTCTGTAGTTATATTACATTATACCTACTCCAAATTTCCCTCTCAAACTGTTCCCAAACCCTTACCTATGGTTACTTTTGGGATTTTAGATAATGTTGCTGCAATTCAAGGTTCTTTTAATGGTGACCTAAAAAACTCATATTTTATGGATGTCTTATCGTTATCTGGGAGTTACACCTATCCCTTGCTGAATTATAATGCATATCTAAATGCAGGAATAAAGACAGCAGCTACTTATGATGCTCCCTATGCTGATAAAATTACTGCCTTAGGGGTGGAACACTTATTTGTGGAATCAATTGAGTGTGAATATGATGCAGCCAATTATACATATCGGGTAACGAAAATTAATCAGCCAGAGCCCTATCTACATTTTTCCGCTGAAGCATCAGCTCGTTTAGGAGTTAGAATATATAATAATTGGTTTTTAGCTTTGGCTTTGGGAGTTAGGCAATCGCCCAAAGTTGAAGGTAGATGGTTTATGAAGGACAAAGTTAATTCTTGGCTTGCAGGTAATGCTTATTACGATACAGATTGGGATATGGAACAGACCATAGATAAATCCCTGCCGAAAGAAGTTTATTTTCTGGGTGGAACTGATTTCTTTCTTTGTCTAAGCGTTAGTCCTTTTTATTAAGATGTAAAACAATTGTGGTTATAATTAGGAAGTAATTTAACAACTATAGCAGATGTGAGGTAAAAATGCAAAAAAACACGAAGTGTAGTAATATGGGTTTTTTTAGCGGTCTTTCTGAAGATGTATTGCAAGAGCTTACTAAAGATCTAGAAAGAATACAATTTAAAAAAGGTGAAGCAATTATTACCGAACACTCTTGGGGCGATAACCTTTTTTTCATCTGTAAAGGGAAGGTAGAAATAAATAAAGGTTTACATAATCCCGAAACCCCTTTTGCACAGCTTTCTATTTTACAAGCTGGCGATTTTTTTGGCGAAATGGGCATTATTGAAGATAGCCCCCGCTCTGCAAGTGTAGTAGCTTTAGAAGATGTAGAATTGATGATCATCCCACGAGAAGCATTTCATAATATGATCTTTGCTTATCCATTAATTATGTTGAATCTGGTGAGGACAATTTCAGGGAGGTTGCGCAGTACGAATGAACGTTTTGTAGAACTCGTGGATGAAATGATCAAGAAGAATCGCTTAATGGCTATTGGTTTAGCCGCAAGTAAAATCATTCATGACATCAAAACTCCCTTAACGGTTATAGTTTTAACTGCGCAGGTTTTGGAGAATGTTTTTCCAGAGGGTAGAGAATTTACGGAGAATATTATTAAACAAACCAAGCTGATTGATCAATTAGTTCACGAAATATTGGATTTTGCTAAAGGAACAGAAACACCTCCACTGATTCAACAAGTAGATTTAGATGTCTTTTTCCGGGAACTTCAGGAAATGTATTTTCCCAATCTTAAAGACCGAAAAATAGATTTTATTGTAGAAAACAGAGTTCCGAATTATGTTCATTTTGATGAAGGAAAAATCCGTAGAGTGCTAATTAATCTTATTAAAAATGCTATTGAAGCAATGCCTGTTGAAGGGGAAATTAAGATTTTGAGTAGTATTTCTTCTGGGTGGTTACAAATATCGGTTATAGATAATGGTCCAGGTATACCACAAAAAGTGCAGGAAGACCTTTTTCAGCCATTTGTATCCGATGGGAAAAATTATGGTACCGGTTTAGGATTGGCAATTTGCAAGAAGTTGGTTCAGGAGCATAAGGGTCGTTTAGAATATATTCCTATAGAGCCACATGGCAGCCGTTTTGACATTCGTATTCCACAGAGTGCTAAATAATTGCTTGTCAAAAATGGAGTAATAATTTTTGTGGTTTAAAAGAAAACAAATTGGGAAGTGAATTATGTCTAAAGTTTGTGATATATGTGGAAAAACAGCTCAGGTAGGCAATTATCGCAGCCATGCATTAAATGCCACTAAGCGCAGATTTTATCCTAATCTGCATAAAGTTCGTGTTGAAGATGAAAAAGGGACCAAACGAATAAGTGTTTGTAGTTCTTGTCTGAAAGCAAATAAAGTTCGTAAAGTAATTTAACAATAATCCGTTCTGTTTGGGTTTTTTACTCCTGGACTCAATAAAATAGAAGAACATTTTTCGGGAATCTTGGTTTGGTCAGATTCCCGATTTTTTACTTAAAGTAAGTGAATAAAATATGGGGGATTTATGTTAATTGAGGCAATTCAGAACAAAGTAGAACAGAGTTCAGTAGCCCTTGAAAATGTCCGCTTGGAAATTGCCCGAGTGATAGTTGGTCAGCAAGAAATTATAGACCGTCTGCTGATTGGAATTCTTGCCAATGGTCATATTCTTATTGAGGGTGTGCCTGGCTTAGCCAAGACCCTGATAATATCTTCCTTAGCTTCAGTTTTTGATGCCTCTTATTCCAGGATTCAGTTTACACCTGATTTGTTACCTGCAGATATAACAGGCACAATGATTTACAATCCCAAAAGTGGCGATTTCAGTGTGAAGAAGGGTCCCGTCTTTGCCAATTTTATCTTGGCTGATGAAATCAATCGTGCTCCTTCCAAAGTACAATCTGCACTTTTAGAAGCAATGCAGGAAAGGCAAGTTACTTTAGGAGATAACACTTTTATACTGCCTAAACCGTTTTTTGTGATGGCCACTCAGAATCCAATTGAACAGGAAGGAACTTATCCTCTTCCAGAAGCTCAAGTAGATAGATTTTTTATGAAACTGAAGATCAAATATCCTTCTTACGATGAAGAACGAATAATTTTGGAAAGGATGGTAAATGAACAACCAATTCCTCTGAAAAAAGTATTAAGTCCAGCTGATATAGAAAGTATGCGCGAAGTGATGTATATGGTATATATGGAAGAAAAGCTGAAGGATTATATTTTACACTTGATTAATTCTACTCGTCATCCAGAACGTTATCCTCGCTTAAACGATTTAAAGGGATTAATTGAATTTGGGGCTTCACCCCGCGCTACAATTTATCTGGCAAGAGCAGCAAAAGCCAATGCTTATATATCTGGTAGGGCTTATGTTATTCCAGATGACATCAAAGCAATTGCCAGAGATGTTTTAAGGCATCGGATAATTCTTTCTTATGAAGCAGAAGCTGAAGAAATTACTACCGAAGATATAATTAATCGAATTTTGGATGAAATAGAAGTCCCTTAAAGATATATCTCTGCTTATGTTTACCCAAAGTGTTTCCGATATCCTAAAAAAAATTCGCAGGATAGAAATTCGGACGCGAAATCCCGTTGCCGAAATGTTTCGTGGAGAATATCACAGTCGGTTTAAAGGACAGGGTTTGGAATTTTCGGAAGTGCGGGAATATCAGCCCGGAGATAATTACAGAGATATTGACTGGAATGTTTCAGCGCGTTTGGGTCAGCTTTACATAAAGAAATACCGTGAGACCCGAGAATTGAGAGTAGTTTTCTTGGTTGATGTAAGTAGTTCACAAGAATTTGGCACCCGTAGTATGATAAAAAGAGAACGCATTGCTGAATTAGTGGCAGCTTTATCTTTTTCTGCAGTGGCCAATCAGGATTTAGCTGGCCTGATCCTTTTTTCTGACCAAGTAGAGCGTTTTTTGCCTCCTCGAAAAGGAAGAAATAATGCTTTGGAAATTCTTCGCGAAGTTCTCTATTACGAGCCAAAGGGGAAAAAGACATCCCTGCAAGCAGCTTGTGAATATGCCTATAAAATGTTGAAAAAACGCTGTATTATTTTTATTTTATCAGATTGGATCGATTCTGGATATGAACGCTCCTTAAAAATCCTGGCTGCTAAAAATGAAGTTGTTGCTTTACAGGTTGTAGATGATAGCGAACTAGAACTTCCCCCTGCAGGCATTTTATCCTTGAAGGATCCCGAAACCGGAGAAGAAATTTGGATAAATAGTTCCGATCCCAAATTGCGTAAGGCCTATCAAGAAGTAATAAATAATGAACAGAAAGAGTTGCAGGAATTTTTCCGCGAATGTAATTGTGATTATCTAATGATCAAAACTTCAGATTCTTATGTAAGTTCATTACGAAAATTCTTTGCTCTAAGAGGAAAAAGACGATGAAAAAATCCAGCGTTTTGGCTTTCTCCCTTATCTTTTTCCCTTTGATAATTTGGGCATTCCATCAAGAACTTCAAGGAGCAGACAGCTTAAAAGTTGGAACTCCTTTCCTCTTAAAAATAACTGCCGATTACCCAATACATAGTGTTTCTATCCCTGATACTTTAGAGGATTTTGCTATATTGGAAAGCAGACAGGATGAAAAGAATACCCGCAGCTGGCAAATTAAAATAGCACCTCTGAAAATAGGGGCATTATCTTTTCCACGCATATCAGTAAATCCAGTTGACAGCTCTGTAACTCCTGTTTACACTGATGGTTTTAGAGTGTATGTTCTTTCAGTTTTAGCCGAAGGGGATACTCTTTTAAGGGATATTAAACCTTTGCAAAAGTATCCTTTACAATTAGGAATATGGGTGTATCTGATTTTATTATTAATCGCAATAGCTTTAGCAATTTATCTTTGGTTGAAGCGTCCTAAAAAACCTAAGCGAGAGTATATAACGCAGCCAGAAACTAAACAAGCTATTTTACCTGCTTGGAAAAAATCTATACAAGCGTTAGATGAGCTTATTAAAGAAGATTTACTTGCCAAAGGAGAGGTGGTTTTATATCATTTTCGGTTATCCAATATTTTGCGTGGCTTTTTAGAAGAGACCTATCATTTTCCCGCCTTGGAAATGACAGGTAACGAAATCATCACTTATCTAAACAAACGCAATATTCCGAATTATCGGGAAATTAGAGCATTTATAAACTATTGTGATATGGTTAAATTTGCCAAACGCCAACCCTCGCTACAAGAGATTGAGAATTACACTTTATGGCTGAAGGACTATTTGATTAGTTTTATTGGTAACACAATAGAGGCAAAGAATTGATTAAATTTGGCCATCCCTGGTTGTTGTTGCTTTTGTTGATTATTCCTTTATATTTAGTATGGGAGTTAAAGTTCAACAATAGAAGAAGGAATTATCTACCTCATTCCAGAGTAAAGCAGTTGCGATTTTTATCTCACAACCAATATCTTTATCGTTATCTTTTCCCTGTTTTACGTGCCTTAATAATATTTTTTCTTTGTATCGCTATAGCTGAACCGCGTTGGGGAACTCGTTCCCGAGATTTAAGTAATAAGGGTGTGGATATTATAATGGCAATTGATATCAGTGGTTCTATGTTAGCTATGGATTTTGCCCCTCAAAATAGATTAAGTGCTGCAGTTAGTGTAGCTAAGGACTTTGTAAAAAAGCGTCCCAACGACAGATTTGGCTTAGTAGCTTTTTCCGAATATGCATTAACTCAGGTTCCTCTTACTTTTGATCATCTTGCTATGTTAAATTCTTTAGAAAAGCTAAAAGTTAATGAAGAAGCTTCTGCAACTGCCTTAGGAATGGGTTTGGCAAAAGCAGTTGCCCGTTTAAAAAATAGCACAGCCAAAAGTAGAGTGATCATTCTTATTACAGATGGTGTTAATAACACTGGAGAAATAGACCCTTTAACTGCAGCGGAAATGGCTAAGGAACTTGGCATAAAAGTTTATCCCATAGGAGTTGGAAGTAAAGGATTAGTTCCTTTCCCCTATTCTGATCCTGTTTTTGGAACTCGCTATATTAATACACTAATAGATTTGGATATGGAGACCCTGAATAAAATAGCAACAACAACAGGAACTGGAAAAGCAGCTTTAGCAACTGATGCAAAAAGTCTAGCGGATATTATGAATAAAATAGACCGCTTGGAAAAAACCCAATTCACCACCCAATTCAGATATAACTACAGTGAGCAGTTTATGCCTTTTTTATGGCTTGCTTTCATCTTTCTGGCTATTGAACTGTTACTGAAAACGGTTATCTTACCTATTTTACCAGACCAGCTATGAATATTGCAAATCCATATTATTTAGCACTTTTGGCATTTTGCCTTATCTTTCTTATTTTACTTTTCAGAAGGGAAAACAGATTACGGCGTCGCTTTCAAAAATACGCAGAGCTGCATTTAAAAGAGCATTATTATCATTCTCAATCACCTTTCTGGATAGGTTTTAAATTATTTATCTGCATTCTTGCTTTGGGATGTATAATCATAGCTCTCACCAGACCACAATGGGATTATGAAAAAAAGGATTTGCAAAGTAGCGGAATGGACATTATATTTGCTATAGATGTTTCTAAAAGTATGGATGCCACAGATATGATGCCCAGTAGATTGTTGCGTGCTATTTTACAGATTGGTAGTTTTTTAGATCAGGTAAAAACAGACCGAATTGGCATTATTGCTTTTGCGGGAACAGCTACTTTACAATGTCCCTTAACTGATGATTACGAAGCAGTAAGAATTGTTTTAAACGGTTTGAACAGTAATAGTGTAGAAATTCCAGGAACCAATATCGGAAAAGCTCTTGCTTTGGCTGCAGAGGCATTTCCGACAGATTCTAAAGCTAATACTTTAATCTTAATTTCGGATGGAGAAGATCTTGAAAATTCTGTGCTGCGTAAAGCCAAAGAACTTAAGGCCAAAGGAATTAGAGTATACACTATGGGAGTGGGAAGTCCGAAAGGAACAATAATCCGTCATCCTGAAACGGGAGAAGAGGTAAAAACTTTTCTGGATGAGACAACCCTTCAGGAAATTGCTGAACTTACGAATGGAGAGTATTTTCGGGTAACTCCTGGAGGAGAAGAAATCCAGCTGATATTAAAAAGAATATATGAGAGCGAAAGCACCCGCCGAGGAAAGAAAGTTACTATATTGAAAGAGCAATATTACCTCTTTGGCATTTTGGCTTTGCTTTTACTTATTATAGAATCCCTCCTTGATCCCAGAAAAAGAAAAAGGGGTTTGATGGCTGCGGAGCATAGTGATGAGCATTAAAGCAAAGCGGATAATTTTATTAGTGATAGTAATTATAATTTTGATGCTTATTCTGGAATTACTATTAAGGCCAAAAGTGATTCGGCAGAGCTTTGCTGATTCTTTTTACCAAGCCAAAAAATATAACAAAGCAGAAAACCTGTTCCGTAAAAACACTACAAATAATGACGCTGCAGCTTATGCCAATTTAGCCAAGAGTTTATATAAGCAAAACCGTTTTGCCGAAGCCGATTCTGCCATATCCATAGCTTTGAACAATGCCCAGGATAAAAAAGATATTCTCTACGATAGAGGCAATATTGCCTATCTACAAAAGGATTATCAAAAAGCACTAAAGGACTATAAGGAAGCTTTACTTTTGAATCCTAATGATGATGATCTACGGGCAAATTATGAATTGACTTTACGCAAATTACAAAAACAGCCAAATCCTCAGCCATTGATGCAACAGAATGAAGATAAGCATAAAGATGAAGATATCCTTAATATTCTAAAAGGATTGGATAATAAAGAAAGCACAGACCGTCAGCAGCAAAAGCCCAAACAAAGTTTCAAAACCGATAAATGGTGGTGAAATGAAAAAAACTATATTGTTGATTATGCTTTTCCCGCTTATGCTATCTGCTTTGAAGATAGATTTATCAGTAAATAAATATGTGATCAGTACAAATGATCAACTGGAAGTAACCTTAAAGATTACAGACAGCGATAGAATTAAAGTTGTTGAACCAACTCCTCCTTCTATTCCTCTATTTAGTTTTCGAAATATGACAAGTGGCTCCAGTAGTTCTGTAGTTTTTGAAGGAACAAAGCTGGTTTCCGAGTTTTCAGAAACCTTTCGTTTTTTTTATTTTCCCTTAAAAACTGGAAAAACCACTATTCCTTCTTTTCAAGTGAAAGTGAATGGACGCTTTTATTCTACTCGAGAAATCAATATTGAAGTAGTTAAGGGAACATCAAAAGCACCAAGTCAAAGTGCACCTTCATATCCCAATTTTGGAGCTTTCGGTTTTGATGAACCAGATTCTTGGGATGATAGAGAACAGTGGATAGGAGATTCTTTTCTTTTAGCAATTCCACAAGAACAAACAATTTATCGTGGTTTTCCCACTATTGTTTCTTACTATCTCTATACGGATGAAATGGTTCGCTCATTCAATTTGGAAAATGAGATTGATTCCGATGGCTATGGAAAAAGCACTTATGAGCAACCCTCTGTTTTGAATTATGAGAATGTAAATTTGAACGGAAAGCAGTATAAGCGGGCTCTAATTAAAAGATTGGCAATTATTCCCAATAAAGAAGGAAGGTTGCAAGCTCCTATTTTAGAAGGTTATGCTCGTTTATACCGTTTCAGTTATTCCAATAAAACCCTACGCAGTGAAGGGGGTATTATAAATGTTCTGCCCTTGCCCAAAAACAATGTTCCAGCTTCTTTTGGGGGAGCAGTAGGAGATTTTAAAATTAGCTATTCTCTTTCCCGTAAAGAGCTTTCTTTGGGGGAAACTATCACTTTCACCCTAAAAATTAAGGGCAGAGGTAATTTCAATCAATTTTCTGCTCCTGAATTTGCTTCTGGGAAAGGATTTCAGGTATCTACTCCAATGGTTATAGACAATCTCAAGGCAGGAATTGAAGGAGAGCGTACCTATTATTATACCCTAATTCCTCAGGATAAAGGAAGTTATGAACTTCCAGAACTTAGTTTTACTTGGTTTGATAACTATAGCGGTAGCTACAAAACCTACCGCAGCCCAAAAGAAATGATAAAGGTTTCCTCGGCAAATGTATTAAGTTACTTTAACCGTTTAAGACAATCTAAAACACCCAAAGCGATGCTGCCCAAAGTAGTGAAAAAGCATTTTCCACCTTATGTTCCTTATGTCCAACAGCCCTGGTATTGGATTTTGGTGTTACTTATCTTTGCTTTTTCATTATTTGTTGCATTTTTTGCTCTGGATAGTAAAATGAAAAGAGATAATCCAGAACGCTATGCTTCTTTGAAAGCTGAAAAAGTTTTGCTTCGTTATTTGAAACCAGCCACTTTAGCTGCCAAAAATTTGTCGCTGGAATTCTATCCTTTGGCAGAAAAAGCTCTGTTTGAATATCTTGCTTCCAAATATAAGCTCTCCAACCGTCTATCCACAAAAGAAAAATTGCAGGCGCTTAGCCAAGAAAATATCCCAGATTGGCTTCTGGAAGAAATACAGCTATTTTTAAACCATAGCCAAGCAGCCAGATTTATGCCAGAATCGGAAAGAGCCGTAAATTTGGACGAAGATCTAAACCGCATCCGTAAGATATTTAACGGCTTTACTCGTTTGGGTAAAAATAAACATAACAGGAGCACAAAATGAAGTGGCGTTTAATTTTCTTATGTATCTTCTGCTTTATTTTAGGAGAAGCTCTCTTTGCTCAAACAGATTCATTAAAAACATCGCAATATATAAATTCCGGCGAGCTTACTCAATTACCGGATTCCCTGGATAAAGCAATCCGAGAAGCAGAACACAAAAAGAATGCTGATCTCTTTTATAATCTGGGAGTAGATTTCTTTGCCAGGGGAGATATCGGAATGGCTAATTTATACTTCTTAAAAGCATTGAACATCAATTCTGCCCATTCTCAGGCAAAAAACAACTTAAACCTATCCATCCGCTATAGTCCAGATGCAGATTTATATCCTGAACACCTTTTTTTGGTGCAGGTTCTTTATAAAGTTCTGGATTTTTTTTCCGTTAACAGGCTTGCTATCTTTGTTCTTATCTTTCTGTTTCTATCTGCCTTAGCCCTATGTTGGCTGCTTTTTTATGATCCAGAAAAGGAAAGAGCTCTGCCAATCTTAGTTTTAGCTCTGTGTTTAATTATCTGCATAGCTTCTTCAATAACTCTGGGAATAAAACTGCACCACCAAAAACATAATCCTAATGCTGTTGTGATTTTAAATCAAACTAACCTTCTCTCCCCCACAAGTAATAATGTTATCCAAACAGTCCATTCGGGATTGATCGTTAAAATAGTGCAAAGCGAAAATAACCATTATCTGGTTCATTTACCTAATGGCCAACTGGGGCGCTTAAAAAAAGAAGCTGTAAAAACTGTTATTGGATCCTGATTACCATCTGTTAGTTATTTCTGCAATCATTCTTTTACTTATAATTCCAGCTTATCTCTTCCTTAGTATCTACGGTAGGGCTGCCGTGCTGATACTGGGCAAAATTCCCAACATCAGCACTACAACTACAGCGCAAGTAATAAAGAAGGAATAGCGATTTATAGACTATATTTATGTTTAGGGCTGTGGGCAGCATTATTAGGATTGTTGAATAGAAAAAGGAAGAATGACGGTATTCCATTCTTCCTTATATATATAGCTGCTTATTTTATTCTCGCCAGCTTAGAATTTTAAAGCCAGCGTTTTATGTACATATATTATTAATCTTCCACAGGTTCAAAGTGTTCCGGAATTTTTCCTTCCAAGGAATCAATCATAAATTGAGCAGATTCATTTAGATCGCCTGTAGGATATTTTTGCAAGAATTCACGGAAAAGTTGTAAAGCCAGATCTGTTTGTTTCATTTCTTCAGCAACCAGGAATGCTTTCATAAAAGATGCTTTATAGTCATCAACATTATTTTTATAGTGATTAATAATTTGGTCGTAATAAACAATAGCGTCTCTATAGTTTCGTTGTCTAGCAGCATTATCTGCTTGGGTAAAAAGTTCTTCGGCTGTCATAGTAAGAGTGATACGTTCAGGATATTTTTTCATATTAAATTCCACATAGAGGTTTTCAGTAACTTCTGCTTGCTTTGCTTTTTCTTTTTCGGCTTTCAGCATTCCATAGATGCGAGGTTCTACTTCCAATTTACTCTTATAAACTTTGGGAGTTTCTTTAATTGTCCTGAAGAAAACAATATCCCCTTTTGCAGTAGTAAAAACGGGGCTCAAATATCCAACGGGATTATCCCAAATCATATTAGAAAATTTTGCATCATCGCCCAGACCAGTTATGATTCCATTTCTATATTGATAATCCATAATAGCGTTATTCGGTTTGATTGAATATTTCTTAATTACATCTTGCATTGCTTTTTCGTTATTTTTCTTATAGGCTTTGCTGTATTTTTTCAGTGCTTTTTCAGCTGTTTTTTTATCTTTAAAGAAGAGGACTTCAATAGTGCGATATTCGGGAGAGGAAAACTGTTCTCTATCCCGTTCATAGCGTTGAGCAATTTCTTCATCGCTGATTTCAATATTCTCGGTAATAAGTTTTTCATAAGCTCTGCGTAAGATATAGGCACGTTTTGCTTGCAAGTAATCTTCATTATCAGCAATATATTTATCATAGCCAGCTGCCTTAGCTTCCAGATACATCAAATATTGAGTGAGCTCTTGATTTATTAACAGGTTAATTCCACCACCCTTGATAACGAATTGTTGTTCCTGAGGTGATAGCTTATCGTAAATTTGTAATAACTGCCTCACGGTGAATCGTAAATCTGGATCACTGGAACTAAGAACTACATTATCCAGAATAGGGTTATTATTATTCCGTTTATTAACATCAAGAGTGATTGTGTTTACTAAAGAGCTATCGATAACAACTGCATACTTGATCTTAGAATTCTCTATGATAGAATCCAATAATTCTCTTTCTTTCAGAGGACGCAGCCGCTGTTCGATTTCTTGCTTTACTTCAGAAAAATCTTTTTGACGCCCGTCTACCCAATTAACAGTACGGAAAATATGCCATCCGTAAGAAGTGTTCACTGGTCCAATAAAAGATAGAGAATCTACTTTAGAAGTACGAATAAGATTTTCTAACTCGTAATCGTTGCCAATACCTGGAATATTTCCATTTAAACGAATGTTTTTTATTCTACCTTTCAAACCCTTGGCATAAGTATTTTGGTTATATTTATCGGAGACCTCAGCAAATGAAACACCTTTTTTTAATTCTTCCAATGCTTTTTTTGCTTCATTCTCATCAGCAGCTTGAAGATAATCTATTTCAATATAGGGATTAAGATAAAATTGGGACATATTTTGATTATAATAGGATTGTAGATCGTCTTCTGTAATAACTACTAAATCACTTACATTCCTTTTATAATATTCCTGGATGTAAAAACGCTTTTCAATATTGGCTATTCGCTCCAAAACAATAGGATCATTTTCCAGTCCCATTTGTTGAGCTTTTTTATAAAAAACTTCTTCCATAGCCATAGCATTTAAAACTTCCGTCTGACCTTCAACTGTTTTATAACGCGCTTGGTATTGAACAGGAAGTTTGGAAATTTTAGCTTCAACATCTTTACGGGTTATTACTCCGCCATCAAATTCCGCTAAAATATCCGTTTCATTTATTCGCTTATCATTGCTAACAGGTTTAGGGGTATTATCTGCTCCTAAAAAAGTAATATTGATACACAGTAAGAGCAACCCAAGGTAGAAACTTAAAGATCGGGACATCGTATGCTCCTTAATAAATTATTTTTGTCTGTGAGACAAAGTTGTAAGATAGTAAAAGAAGTCAAGTGTTGTTTTATACTATAAGGTATATACGATTTTGAAAAAGCATTTATAGTTTAAATATCTGCGATTCTTTTTTACTTTTTCAGGTTGCCCATAATTTGCTTATCTCGGTTTTCAACATTCGCCGAACTATATAACCAAACAACGCTTTTTCTTGTGCTATAGCTGTTTACACTCTCCCTATTTTCAATTATTTAAATTTTTAATTGGGATTTGGCACGCATTGTGCATATATATAAAAGTAAAAAAACATTCCTGTAGGAGGATAAAAAAATGCTCAGGAAACTGAAAAACCAAAAGGGTTTTACCCTAATCGAAATCTTAGTGGTGGTTATTATTGTAGCCATTCTGGCGGCCTTAGCCGTTCCCCGTTATCTTCGTTATGTAGAAAAATCTCGTAGTACAGAAGCCCAAACTGCAATAAACACCATTCGTAAGACTTATGATATCTATATGCAAACTAATGGTTCAACAGATGGCTTTAGCGTTGAACAAGCCCTTAAAGAAGCCAACCTCGGTGAAAGCACCGTTAAAAATTGGAAATTTGAAGTTGTCGGTAACCCACCTAAAAAATACATTGCAACTTCTACTCAAGATTTTGCCGGTGGCGAAGGAAAACAAGTTTGGTATGATGTTACAGATGCCCAATTCCATGGTTACGGAATAGATACTTGGACCAATCCTGAAACTGGAGGAATGGAAACCGATTAACCCCGAGGAGGATAGTAACTTGACAATCCATGAATTATTACGCTTTACTGCAGAAGCTGGAGCTTCTGACCTTCATATAGCTGCTGGCGCTCATCCTATGGTGCGCGTAAATGGTCGTATGAAAAAACTAAATTTACCAATTCTAAGTCCGGAAGAAGTAGAAACCCTTGTTTTCGGAGTTATGAATGAATCTCAACAGGCACTATTTAAAAAGAATTTGGAGATTGACTTCTCAACTAAGCTGAGTAACGATGTCCGATTCAGAGTAAATGCATTTCACCAGATAAATGGTGTATCTTGTGCCTTTCGTGTAATCCCCAATGAAATTAAAAGTTATGAGGAATTACACCTTCCAGATATTTTAAGACATTTAACTACCAAAGAAAAAGGACTTATCCTGGTTACAGGACCTACAGGTAGCGGAAAATCTACTACTTTAGCTACAATGATTGATAGCATAAACGAAGGTCGTAACTGTCATATTATTACAGTTGAAGACCCTATCGAATTTGTACATCGCAGTAAAAATAGCTTAATCAACCAACGTGAGCTTGGTCATGATACTTGGAGCTTTACTGCTGCCTTGCGTAGTGCCCTGCGTGAAGATCCTGATGTTATTCTGGTTGGTGAAATGCGCGATCTGGAAACAGTGTCCTTAGCGTTGACAGCTGCAGAAACTGGTCACTTGGTGTTTGCAACTTTGCATACTGGAAGTTGTACAAAATCGATTGACCGTATCATTGATATGTTCCCTAAAGAGCAACAACAACAGATTCGTTCAATGCTTTCCGAATCACTGGAAGCAGTTATTGCTCAAACCCTTTTGCCGACAAAGGATGGAAAGGGTCGTGTTCCTTCCGTTGAGATTATGATAGCTAATGCAGCTGTTCGAAATCTCATTCGTGAAGAAAAGACCTATCAGATACCTTCTGTTATTCAAGCAAGTACAAAAGAAGGTATGCAAACCAGGGATCAATCTTTGTATAACTTGGTGATGAATAATCTGATAGAAAGAACAATAGCGGAACAATTTGCAGATAATCCTAAACAATTTGCTACAGGAGCAGGTTTTTAGGAATGAAGAAAAATATTCATACCCTACCTGAGAACAATTCGCCAAATGAAAGAAGCTTTAATTTTAGCGTTCTTGGTTCTCAGGGAGGGTATAGTTTGGCTGAAGTTCTCGTAGTCGCCATTGTTTTGGCGGTGATGGTCCTTACTGTATATATAGGTATAGAGTTTGCCGAAAAAAAGATCACTCAGGATTATAGACAGCGCGTTGCTACTTTGCTACTAACTGGTGAGCTGGAAAAACAATATACCCTATATATGAAGGAAAATATTTTCCGACCGTTTACTGAAGTTCCTGTAGAAATTGACAAAACAGAAGAATTGACCGTCACTGGAATGATGTCTATATCCGTGGGAAGGGAAGTTGAGAACTATATGACTCATACATATGGTTATCAATATGTAATTGGAGAAATCCGTTGGGTTGATCCCGTTACAGAAAAAGTACATTTTGTGCGTTTGCGCGAAGATTTTTACGATTAGGACGAGCCATGAAACATATCATATTCAATGAAAAGGGATTTACATTATTTGAAACCATAGCTGTTATTACGATCTCATCCATATTAATAGTAACAGCCTCTATGGGAATAGGTGTCTTTTTTCGTAAATATCAAGAGCTGAATGCTTATGTAGATTTACAGAAAGATATGGTAGCCTTTTTAAATGTTCTGAAATATGGCCATCACATCGGTTCTCGTTCTTCAGATATAGAATTTGAAGGAATAACCAGTGCAAAAGAAATTACTCTTATTCGGATGAGTTCCGTTCCAGGTGTTAGTCACGGAGTCGAAATAAAACCTCCAATTTCAGATAAATATCCAAATGATTTTGTAAGGTATTATCTTCACGATGGAGTAATCAAAATGGATTACAGACATCGGGGAACAGATTCCCCTTCTGCAAAGGTCATATTTCCAGAACCCGGCCTTAAGGACAGAGTGATAATTGAGGACTTCTTAATTAGTGACGCAAATGCGAATAATGCCATTTTTGCCTATAAGCCGGATGAGAAAATGTGCGTTATTAATGTAGACCTTAAAGCCAAAGTTAAAATTAGAAAAGATGAGTATAGAAAAGTCCATTTTCATACTATTATGGCAATGAAAAATATGGATAGACCATCTCCATGAAATTCAGGAGGTTGATTTATGAAAAACATCCTTAAAAGTCAAAGCGGCAATATTGCTATCGCAATGCTCTTGGCAGTTATAGGTGCTATGAGTGGATTAACTATGTCCAGTTTGGCCCTACGCAATAGCGTAGCTGCTATGTCTGAATTGGAAGACATTCAGAGTGTTCACTTTTTGAGAACAGAAGCAGATAGAGGTCAAGCATATCTATCTGTAGCAGCAAAAAGAGATCCTGATATTGTTGGAGGAGTAAGAACTCCTACCAGAAAAATTCAGATGAATGGAAGTAATTACCGTAAACTCTATTCTATGCAGTCACTTATAAATAAAATTTATAAGGAAACTGATGCAGATTATGTAGAAGTTGGCGGTGAATTACAAGCCACTCCAACTGGAGCAAGTATTACCTTTTATCAAGTTCGTTCATTGGTTGAAGGAAGAACCGGAACAAGCGATATTTATTATGGCAGAAGAGATTTATCCCTCACTCGTAAATATGGCGAATTAACTTTATTGCAAGATACAGGCCCTGTATTTATGTATTTTACCGATAGTGAGCTCTCACCTAATGATACAAATGTGTATTTCTATGGGTATGATGTGATCAACGGTCCTGTTCATTGTAATACTGATATTCAGATAAAACAATTGGGTGGCGGAAATAATAATGGTTGGCCTACTTTTTTATCTATCGTAACCACCTCTGGCGTAGTTATATCTTCTCCGCCAAGCTATCCTCGCGATAATGTTTTTCAAGGAGGATTAATCGAAAATTATGATGAATATGAATTTCCAACTAATATGAATGAAATTCGAGCTTTTGGATCCCAGATAGGGCCAAGCGGTGAAGACAGAATATTAATGGTAACGGTAGATGACACACAAGTATCAGGTTGGCAAGGTCAGATTACAACAAGAAGAGAACACAAGGAACTATATCCTAATTATCCAATGGGCTATCCTTATACTGATCCCCCAACTACTGTTAATTACTTTCCGACAACAGATACACTCTGGACTCCTTTCAGTATGACTGCCCATAATGGGGGTGCTTATTGGGCAAATTGCAAACTCTGGATAAAAGGAACATTTAAAGGCTTCCAAACTTGGGCTTCCGCTGATACTATGTGGCTTATTGGAGATTTAACATATACGGATACAGCATTAGGTGCTTCACCTTTACAGAATAAGAAAGATATGCTTGGCTTGGTTTCGGAACAATCAGTTATTATAAAATATGCCTATCGTGATCCTTCTGATTCCTTACGAGTTCATACTAACATGGGTTCGGATGGAGATTTAGATAATGGTATATGGATTTATGCCGCTATGGCTGCCCTTGGAAAAGGAGTAAATGATCGATATGGAGATGGTGTATTTACTTTTGAATATCAACATCCTCATGGCTCAATTCCAGCCGTGAAATTTAATCCTCCGACTGATGATCCCGATGCAGGGATGATCGTATTTGATTGGATTGATATTCACCGAAACTATTGGCCTCAATCAGCCGCACATTCATGGCCTGCTTGGCTAGATTTTCCTTGGTATAATCCTATTTGGCCGGAAGCTCGTCCCTACCTTGAAAGAGGAACAATTAATATTTGGGGAGGAGTAAATCAACGCCGGCGTGGTTTTGTTCATAGAAGTATGAATGATAGTGAATACCCATCAAACAGTGGTGTTTGGAATCCGCCTACAGATTTATGCGGTGGACCTTGTGGCACTACAGCTACTAATATTCAACTATATCAAAATCCTGCTGTTGGTGTTACTTTACAGAGTCGTCATTATCCTGGAGCTTCAGGCTCGGGTGTAGGTTATAAAAAGAACTACAACTATGATACACGGATGTATACAGTGAAGCCACCCTTCTGGCCTTATTTTAAAAAGCAGGGGGAACGTCTTCCCTTAGAACAGGGTAGCTGGTATTTGAAGAAACCACCTCGCACTTTAATATAGAATACTATGTGATATAATATGATAAATAAAGAGGAAGAATGAAGAAGAAAAAGCAAGTTCGATTTAAAGAAACTGTGGGAATAGATATTGGAACCCACAGTATTAAAATTGTTCACTTAAAGAAACTGCACGAAGGATTTAAGCTTTTAAACTATGAAATAAGTCCTACGATTCCAACTGGAACGGAATATATTCCAAGTGACTTAGGTCCAGAGCGTTATGGTCCCGTGCTAAACGAAATGCTGAAAACGCTTAAGATAAATCCTAAGCATATTAAGCATCTGGTTACATCCATTGGAGGCGATAACACCAGTATCAAACAGATCAAAACAATCTTCCTTCCTGATGAAGAACTGGAATCTGCCCTGTTTTTTGAAGCCAAAAAACATATTCCTATCAGCGGATCAGATATGATTTTAGATTACCAGGTTATCAATTTGGAAGAGAAAACCAACAATATGAATATACTGCTGGCTGCTACCTCCAAAGATCTATTAAACGAGCATACCAATGTTTTGATGACTGTTGGTTTATCGCCTAATATTGTAGATAT
This sequence comes from Cloacimonetes bacterium UBA5835, assembly GCA_002432865.1. GTDB lineage: Bacteria > Cloacimonadota > Cloacimonadia > Cloacimonadales > Cloacimonadaceae > Cloacimonas. The sequence continues at coordinate 9,377 of DJGX01000032.1, read as the reverse complement.
CGATTCTTTAGCAATAGCCAATAGCTTTATCTTAAATACTTTTGTTGAAGATGGAGTTTATGTATTACTAAATCTGGGTGCTCACCGAACAAATATGGTTATCTGGGGTCCAGAAGCAAAATTCTTTGCTCGTGATATTCCATACGGCGGATACAATTTTACTCGTGATATTATGCGTAAACGTCAACTGGAATGGAATGAAGCTGAACACCATAAACTGGAATTCGGTTTAGGCGAAAACCCTGCTGTGGAAAACATACAAACTGTTAGTATGCTTGATATTACTGAGAAATCAACAGAAGAATCCATTGCTGAAGAAGTCCGCCGCTCCTTACGCTTCTATGTAAAAGAAGCAGGAAACAGTGATTTCCGCAAGGTATATCTTATGGGCGGAACCGCCAAACTGAAAGGTTTAAAAGAATTTATCGAAGAGAAAGTAGCTATTCCAACAGAGATCTTTATGCCTTTTATCAATGTGGAAATGCCTGAAAAATTCCAGGATAAAAAAGATCCACAACTTGCTTTGGCTATCGGCCTAGCAATGAGATTGGAATAGGTAAGGAGTTTTCTGATGGAAAATATGTTTTACTTCAAAATTAACCTAAATAAATATGGTGAAATGCGCCTGCAGGCAGAACATGAGAAAAAGGTCTTCATAAATTCAATAGTTGTCTTTGCCGTTGGGCTTATTATTATTTTAGCCTCTTGGTTTTATATTAATGGTATGGCAAAGGCAAGAGTTGAAAGCCGCCAAAAATACTTGAATGAACTACAAAGAGAACTGGCAAGCTATGAAACCAGTAAAGATTATCTTTCCAGTAATGATCTCGATAAGCTTGCAGAAACATTCAATAATAGAATATTCTGGGCAAAGAAAATGGTTGCCTTAAGTAATGCAATCGATGAAAAATTGGCAGTTCGTAAATTTTCTTATGCCAATGGAATCTTAACTCTAAATGGTATTACTGAAGTTAATAAGAATATTAGGGAGTTAGATCTTATTCAATCTTTCATCGATCGTTTGAAAGCTAATGAAGAAATCAGCAATGATTTCCCCCGAATTAAATCCGGATCTATTACTAGACAGGTTGTAAAGGACACAGCTATTCTCGAATTTGTTATTGAATGTTATAGTAGGGAAGTAGCTGAAGGAGGCGTGAAATGAGAGAAAAGTATTTGATCTTCGTCCTGTGCATATTGCTGATTACAGTACTGTTCTTTGTGTTTACTATTAATAGTGTATCCACCAATCGCAATAAGATTAAAGAACTGGATCAGAAAATCAAAACCGCTCAGGAACAATTAAACAGCGCCCGCATTATGGATCAACAACTCAGTCAGTTTGCCCTGATAATAGATAATTCATTAACCAGGGAAGCTAGTTTTAGTTTTGACGAAATCAACGCATTCAAAACCAAAATTGGTCAAATGGCAGATCAACGAACAATTACTATAAACAAACTCTCCGATAGTAATAAATTCTCCTTCCCAGGTTTAGTAGAAACTACTTTTAACCTGGAATTAGAAGCTACCTATGTTCAGATTGGGCAGTTTATTTCAGATTTGGAATCGATGGATAACATCCTGAAAATTCACGCCCTGGATATTAGTCCTCTTCAAGCTTCTGATAAAGAAGTTACTGCTGCCAATGCTCCCAACCGTTACAGAGTTACCCTTGAATTTTCTGTGTTTAAAGTGAAGAGGGAGGCATAAGATGCAACTGAGATTTATTAAAGACCTTACAATAGCTCTAATCGTGATCTCACTATTTGCTATGGCAGTTCAACTGGTTGGATTATATCGAAGCTGGGAAGCAATTCCAGATAAATCGGTTCATACAAAAGAATCTGTTTCCGATACTCTTCTAAGCAGAATAAAGTCCATTGAAAATTCCATCCAAGATCGTAAAATGTTTGTATTTAATTCTAACAAAGACCCCTTGCGACAAGGAAATATCATTAAGGACAAAATAGATCGGGAAAAAGAATACCAAGAAATGCTGAAAAATACTTTTCGCTTAGCTACTACCGCTCGCGATGAGTTTGGCAATAAAATTGCCTATATTGAATATCAAGGTAAGCTATATGAAGCACGCGTAGGTGATATCGTTGAAGGACGCCGTATTTTGGATATCCAAGATAAGAGCATCCGCTACAGTCATAATGGAATAATAACTACTACTGAACTCGCCCCTCGTCCAGCTAAACCAGTTGAGGAAACAACAACTTATGGTAGCGGAACAAGCGGGAATTGGTAATTAATATAAATGATACTGGGAGTAAATATGAAACACATTAGACATTGCAAACGTCGTTATACGATTATCCTTATGCTGTCTTTTCTGGCATGCATATCGTTCTTAAATGCACAACCAAGAAGAGACCCCATATTGGATACAAAAGTTACTTTTAACGCTGATGATGCCACCCTTTCATCAGTATTTAAAGCTCTTTCGAGATTGAGCAACACCAATATTGTTCTGGCTGTAGATCAAGCAGGAACTACAGAGAAAGAAGAAAAGAGGGTTACTATCAACATTAAAGATGTACCAATTGAAACAGCTGTTTCTTTGGTTTCCAGTGCTGCTGGTCTCTCTTATCGAGTAGTTAGTAATAATACTTTCCTTGTTGGCCAGAAACAAGATATTATGGCTGAAATGGGTGAGCGCAGCAATATAATTTATTTAAACAATCTGGACGCTAAGAAAGTTAGTGATGCTCTTCAAAATACTACTGCCAAAATTACAGCTCTGGAAGGTCAGAATGCTTTAATGATCTACGGCAATACAGATACTTTCAGAGAAGTTGAAGAGTTAGTAAAATCTATTGATTCTCAACAACAACAGGTAGAAATTAGAGTTCGCCTAATTGAAGTTCATCTAAACGAAGCTCGCCAAATTGGAGTTGACTGGAGTAAATTGAATCATCTTACCACAATTCTGGCAGAGGATCCTGTAAACCAATATGGAACGGGTTTACCTTATAACTATTCTGATGCAACTGGTTACTTACCACATGGTAATCCAACTGATATTGGAGTTGTTCCTGATGAACAATATTTCCAGCGTATTGATGGTTTTAACGATATTGGCCATTTTAGCCGCCAATTAACTGCTTTTGATGTTACTATCGATTGGTTGTTAGAAAATAATGCTGCTCAATTACTTACCGATACTCGTGTTACAGCCCTAAATGGAGAGCTGGCTACTATGCATATTGGAGAAGTAGTTCCCTTCGTAGTTACTGACAAGGAAAACCAACTTCAGGTGGAACGTTCAGAAACAGGTATTATTTTAAATGTTACCCCCAAAGTGAATAAAGATGGCAATATCACTATGAATATCAATCCCGAAGTGAGTTCTGTAACGGAATTGGTTGGTGGATATGTACCAAGAACAAAAGTTCGTAGAGTTTCTTCTGCTGTCACTGTTCCTAACGAACATAAGATTATTGTTGGTGGTTTATTGAATTCAAATATAACTCAAAAAGTTAATAAAGTACCATTATTAGGCGATCTTCCCTTAGTGGGTAAAATATTCCAGCATCGTTATGAACTGGTGGAAAATACTGACCTGATCATAGAAATCACTCCCCGGCTTGTCTCTATGCAGGAAACAAGTCCGACAGTAAAAGTTGACAAGCGTTTAACCCGCACTCTTATTCAATATGAAGAAGAGGGAGAGGAGGAACAAGAATGAAGAATCATAGTTCACTAATGTCAATCCTTACGCTATTAATGATCATCCTAATTGGTTTCAGTGCAAGCTGTGACAAACGCAATCCACCACCTGTGTTACCTCCAACACAAGTACCTGTATCTTCTTCCCAGGAAAGATATATAACAAGAATAACTGCTAATCCTGATACAATTTATGCTGATTATAATATCACCTATTCTATCATTTCTGTGGAAGTGAAAGATGGAGAAGGTTTTGGGGTATTCAATCAAATGGTGAAATTTAAAACTAATTTAGGCAGAGTTTTAACTGATGTCCATACTGATAGCAGCGGAATAGCCAGAACAACCTTTTGGGATGATGGTGATCAAGGAACAGCCACTATATCGGCAATAGTTAGAAATTACGATGCCAGTGGCGATACTTTAGTTTGGCAGGATTCTACTGCTATAAATGTAGAAATCAAACCCATTCCTCCGATAAAATCAGTAAACATAAAACTCCCGAGTTTAAATGATCCCTATCTTATGTCTGTAATGCAAACTATTAATGTAATTGCTATTCCAATAAATCAGGATGATCAGCAAGTACCTAATAATACTTTGGTAACTTTTGAATGTACTAAAGGACGCTTTGTAGATAGCCAAGATAATGAAATAGGAACCAGTGTAGTTGTGGCTACCTTTAACGGGAGAGCTACAGTTAGATACAATTCTTGGACTGATGCCACTACTATGCCAGGAGCTGATAATGCCTTTGTTACAGCAAAGGTTGGTAATGCAAGTGATACAAAAGAAATAATAATCAAACCTGGACGTCCTGCTAATATAGATTTGAAGACATATGTACGGGTAAATGATCAACTAATTGAAGCAGATACAAGTTCGGTTAATAGCCCTAATTGGATATTTGTGAAAGCAGGCCTGACTGATATTTACAACAATGCATGCTCTTATCAGCCCGTAAAATTTACTACAGATTTGGGGTCATTTTTAAATACTACTCAGACGGTAACTCAGAATACTCAAACTGATGGCGTTGCTTCTGTAAGATTTACTCCTGGTCTTTCTGCAGGTGCAGCATCAATTAAAGCATCTGCAAACGGGGATACATTATTTGCCCAAACAATATTTATGGTAACTTCCAGTGAATTATATTCCTTGGATTTTACTCAGCAGGGACAAATCAACTTAAATGTTGCCAATACAGGTGGATTACAATCTGCAATATTACGAGTTAAGCTTAGAGATATAAATGGCAACTTAATCGATGTTCCTCAGAAGGTCTATTTCAAAATAGCAAATACGAATGCACCTCAAGGGGCAAACTTGAATGGTTATCCTCAACAGGATTCTGTGGAGGTTATTTCAAATGGAGGAGAGGCACAAGTCTCAATTAATAGTGGAACAGATTCAGGAATTGTGAAGATACAAGCATCTTGGGTAAATAGTGATTGCACTCGCTATATCTATGCCTTGAAAACCAACATTGTTATTCATTCAGGTCCTCCAGTTCCAGGAGGAATTGTTTCCTTTGTCAGCGGATTTGATAGTGGTGATAATTTAGGCGGTGGTTTATGGCGTGTACAATGTGGTGCAATTGTAAAAGATATGTATAACAACCCTGTTGATTATCAAACTTCTGTTTGGTTCTCTATCATTAATAATCCTGGCTGCGAAATTATTGCCCAATCTTATGTAGGTAATACAAATGCTGATGGTGATTCAACAGAAGGTATTGCGTACACTTATATCAATTATGATGGTACTTTAACATATCAAACAATCACAATCAGAGCTAATTGTGGTGATGACCCTTATGGTACTCCAATTTTTGGTGATACTGATTGTATTTTACCACTGAATGCACCTGAAGCTTATATGGAAATACAACCAGCAGTATTGATGTTTGATAATAACCAAACCAGTTATGAATATACAGACACTTACTTTGCATTAACAGATGGTCAGGGATGTCCTGTTAAGGATGCCCAGGTTATGTTGCTACCTTTGGATGGAGGTCATTGTATTCAAAATCCAAATGGTGTATACGACCCCAGTTCACCTCCAAACGAGTGGTGGATGTTATTGACTGATGAAACTGGTTTTGCAAAGGGAAGGGTTGCTTTCAAAGCAGGTGAGTGTATTCCTCCTATCGAAGGAATTCCACAACCTACTCCAATGAGAATTAGAGGAACATTGATGGATGGGTTGCTGAACCGGGAAGTAACTGTTACCTTAATCTTATTCCCTGGTCAAGCACCTTGGTAAAAAAATAAATGCTAGATTTGGTTGGTGGGTTGGATCTTTCAGAGCCTATATGCCTCAATGATCCGACCTGCTGACCAAAATCAATATGGATAATTTCAAATAAGGAAATAGTAATGGTTTATAATCCACAATTTGCCCGGCTGGGAGAAATCTTAGTTCACGAGGCATATGTAACAGAAGATCAAGTAAAGGAGGCATTGGTCAAGCAAAGTAATTTCGGTTTGAAACTTGGTCAGACGCTTATCAAGCTTGGATATCTAACCGAAAATGAACTCATTACCGCTTTACATCAACAACTTGGCTATGATGTAGTTCAAGACCGAGAACTAATGGATCTTGATATAGACATAGTAAGTTTGATTCCAGAGCCATACGCTGTAGAAAATAGAGTTTTGGCTTTAAGAGAAGAAGGTGATGGCGTTGTAGTAGCTATGGCTGATCCTGAAAACCTGAATGTTTTAGACAGCTTGAAAAAACTAATAGGCAAGAATATTAAGCCCGTTTTGATTGCTGATTCAAATTTACACGATGCAATAGAAAAATACTATAAAAGCATCCGCACCACTACAGAGGTTGAAGATGCAGTAGGTGGTTTTGAATTTGTAGCAGTAGATGAAGACGAAAATGAAATCACTATCGGAGCGGCCACTGAAGATGTAGATGCTCCTGTAGTAAAATTGATTAATCTTATTATTAACGAAGCTATTAAAGCTGGAGCCACCGATATACACATTGAGCCCTTACTTAAAGTTTCGCGAATAAGATTTCGTGTTGATGGAGCTTTAAGAGAAGTTATGACTCCTCCCATCGGTATGCATGCCAGTTTAATTTCTCTGGTAAAAGTAATGAGTAAATTGAACATTGCCGAACGCAGATTACCTCAGGATGGTCATATCGCTTTAAAGACATCGTTAAAAAGTGTTGATGTTCGTGTTTCTATTACACCTACAGTTTTAGGTGAAAAAGTCGTGATGCGTCTTTTGGATAAGGGAGAATTTGGATTCAAACTAACCACTCTCGGTTTTGAATCTGCAGATATGGATATCTTTAGAAAGGTTATCAGACGACCTTATGGAATTATTATTGTTTCAGGACCCACCGGAAGTGGAAAATCCACATCTCTTCACGCTGCCCTCAAAGAAATACAAGATATTGAATCTAATATAATTACAGTTGAAGACCCCGTTGAATACCGTTTGGAAGGTGTTACTCAAATTGAGACTAAAGAGCAAATCGGACTTACTTTCGGTTCTGCACTTCGTTCTGTGTTACGTCAGGACCCTGATATTGTTTTGATTGGAGAAATTCGTGATGAAGAGACAGCTGATATAGCTATCAAATTTTCGTTAACTGGTCACCTCGTTTTTACAACCTTACATGCTAATGATGCTCCTGCCACAATTACTCGTATGATAGATATTGGTATTAAACCCTATCTAGTTGGATCTTCCTTATCTTTGGTTATGGCTCAACGCTTAGTTCGTAAAATATGCAAATATTGCGTAAAGGACTACATCCCCACAGAGCAGGAAATAATGGATGCAGGTTTAACTCCCGAAGAAGCATCCAAAATCAATTTCAAGATTGGGGCTGGTTGTGTGCATTGTGATAATACAGGTTATTCTGGACGAGAAGGTATATTTGAGCTCTTAACTATTAATCCTGAAATCCGCAGTATTATTTATGAAGGTGGCAATCAAGATTTAATTAGACAAGCAGCAATAGATAACGGAATGCGTACTTTGCATGATGCCGCTTTAACAAAAATGAAGAACGGGATCACTACAATCCGAGAAGTCATCAAAATGACTGTAATCGAATAAATATTTTTAGGAAGGTGAACCGCTATGCCAAATTTCGCGTACATTATTAAGGATGCCAAAGGAGCCAGAATCGAGGGAATGATCAAAGCCGATACTCTCGATATCGCAGTTGATAAACTTTCTAAGGAAGGGAGCACAATTATCAGTGTTAAAGCAGCTGCTGAAGGTGCTTTTAAAGGAAAACTCTCCCTTTTCGATAAAGTTATGCTCGCTATTTATAAATGGAGAACCGGTGTCAGCTTAAAAACCTTGGTGTTCTTTACTCGTCAACTCTCCACAATGTTTTCAGCCGGACTTACTATAGAAAAAGCGATATCTGATTTGGAGAAGGAAGAAAAAAACAAAAAATTTGCCAAGGTGTTGCGTAAACTTTCCGACGATATCCGTAAAGGATATTCACTTTCGGAAGCAATGCAACAGCACCCGGGAGTTTTTAATCCTCTGTATATAGCATTAGTAACAGCCGGAGAGGTTTCTGGTACTCTCCATACCGTGTTAGATGAATTAGCTGATTACTTGGAAAAGGTTGAGGATACTCGTCGCAAAGTATACAGTGCTTTAGCATATCCAGTATTCATCATCATTTTCTTGTGCTTTGTCGTTTGGGGAATGTTCTATTATATCATTCCGATGTTTGCTGATGTTTATGCAAATTTCCATGCTGATCTTCCTGCTCCTACGACTGTAGCCATCAATATCAGTAATTTCATCACTAGTAATATATTTGTAACTATTCTTGTGGTACTGCTAATTATACTCGCCTTTTTCCTGATTAACTTAACCGATAAAGGACGCTATGTTTTTGACAGCATCAAGCTAAAAATCCCCGTAATTGGTAAAGTTATCACCAATTCCATAATGAGTAAATTTTCCCGTACTTTTAGTATATTAATGGCTGCGGGAGTTCCCATTATGGATACAATGGAATTAACAGAAAATGTTGTACAAAATGCAGTCATAGAAAGTGCCGTTCGTAAAGCAAGGGTCTTGGTTAAAGAAGGTTACGGCGTAGCAAATGCCTTCAGAAGAACAGGTATGTTCCCCCCTACTTTATTACAAATGATAGCTACTGGTGAAGAAACAGGAGATATGGATAAATTACTTTCCAAAGCTGCAGAATTTTATGAGAAATTAGTTGATTCAGTTATTGATCGTTTAACTTCTTTAATTGAACCTCTACTAATTATCTTAATGGCTGTTATCGTTGGAAGCATTATTGTAGTAATCTATCTGCCTATCTTTGATCTGGGCGAAGCAATGTCTCAGGGATTAAGATAAACACTATAACAAGAAAATATAAATTATGGGGAGGATATATATCCTCCCCTTTTTTCGAATACAAAACAAGCATTCCTTAATTTATAAAATAGATTATTGAAGGTGTTCTGATAAATTTGAGTGACGGGTTTTTAACCCGGCGAAGATATACCTGAAGGATTTTAAAAGAATATTTAGCCACCGAGGCCACCGAAATCACCGAAAATAGTTCACGCAGATTACGCTGATTACACAGATTTAGCTTTAGAAACAAGGATTTAAGGATTGAGCTTTAGAAACGAGGATTTAAGGATTAATTTTTCGAAACAAGGATTTAAGGATTTTAGGATT
>DJGX01000053.1:11490-14716 GCA_002432865.1 Cloacimonetes bacterium UBA5835 | reverse complement strand
AACGAAAAGAGGATGCTTGTTTTTGACTTTCAATTTTGCCACTGCCAGCTTAATTACCAGTTTTCTCTCATTTTTTTTCTTACAACTGCATTTTGGCTATTTTACCAACTTCAAAATTGAGAGTTAAAACAAGAACAATGCACACAGCCACCCAAACAACAACTTTTTCCAGAACAACACTGTATCGAATGAACTCTTAATTTGTACGGTAACTATATTGTGGTGAAGTTTTTTATACCGATGAAAAGGATGCTCTGCAATGAAAAAATAGGTTACCAGCATCTCCCAATGAAATGAAGTTTTGTTTTAACTCTAAACCGAGCTTCAGCTTTGCCAGGAAAAGGCAAGGGACAAAATATACTGTTGCCTTACCAATCTCGTTTCAATATACGAAAGGATCGGTTTAGAGTCAAAAGCAAAACGAGTCAGCTTTGTCAGGAAAAGGCAGGGGACAAAATATCTTGTTGCCTTACCAATCTCGTTTCAATATACGAAAGAATCGGTTTAGAGTCAAAACCAGAACACGAAAAAAACACTATTTCAGTTCAAATTTGCGGGACGCTAAATTTTGAATAAAAGCTCTGTCGTGCGAGACAAATATCACTGCTCCCGGATATTGTTTTAGTGCTTTTTCCAGCATTTCGCGGGTTTTGATGTCCAAATGATTGGTTGGCTCATCCAAAAGCAAAAGATTGTATTCTCCACATAACAAAGCAGTTAGTTGCACTTTAGCCTTTTCGCCCCAAGAAAGAACTGCTATTTTATGATAGGCAATATCTCCTGTTAGTCCCAAGCATCCCATAAAGTTACGAATCTTAATTTCCTCAGCGGAAAATTGTTTCAAATACTCCAAAATAGTTAAATTTTTCGGTAGTATATGCAAATCCTGATTGTATATGCCCAATCTTAAAAAATTAGCATATGAAACAGTCCCTTTTGTAGGTTTCAGGTCGCCAGCAATTATTTGCAGCAGAGTAGTTTTACCCTTTCCGTTTGCTCCTGCAAGCCAGATTTTTTCACCGCTCCAGATATAAAAATAGAGGTTATGCAAAACCTGTTGTTCGCCGTAAGCAAAATCAATATCTTTAAGAGAAAGCAGTTCTTTTTGTTGTCCTGTGGCAGGAGAAAACACTATTTTTCTGGTCTTATCTTTGATCGGTTTTTCAATTGGAAAGCGAGTTTGCAGCATAATTATGCGCTCTTCAATATGTTTTGCCTGTTGATTCATTGTTCGGGCAGCATTAAAAATTGATTCATATTTAAAACCACCCCCCTCAGGACGAGTTTCTTTTTGAAAGCTATTTGCCCAGTTATGTCTTTTTTGGGCTGCTTCTTGCAGTTTTCCAATCATTTTTTTGCGCTCGGTATATTGTTTTAACTGGTGTTCTTGCAATTCCTGTTTATCTTTAGTAAAACTTTGATAATTGCCTGTTCTAATCAGGACTTTTCCCTTTTCCAGTTCAATGATTTTTGAAGCAGTGTTATCAATGAAAATTCTATCGTGGGAAACATAAAGGATAGCTTTAGGATAGGCATTTAGCCAATTTTCCAACCAGACGAGTTCTTTTAGGTCAAGATGATTTGTTGGTTCATCCAAAATTAATATATCCGGATTTTGTAATAAAAGCGAAGCAAGCTGAACGCGGGTTGTTTCTCCTGCGGAAAGAGTGTTAAAACTTTGTTGGGCAAGGAGATTCAAATCCATTTCTCTTATCACATCATCCACCGTTTGTTCCCACATTATTACATTACTTTGATCATATTCTTGCCACAATTCAGCAAGACGCAAGCCATCTTTTTCCTGAAGGTTGTCTATTCTGGAAAGGGCATTGATTTCATTAATTATATTATAACTGTTAATATCTACTTGCAATAGATAATCACGCACGGTTATACTACCACGAACCATAAGATCCTGAGGCAGATAACCAATTTTGGGAATTGAATTAGGGTAAGAAATAGAACCGGAAGTTGGCTGCAATTCTCGCATTATTATTTTTAGCAAGGTTGATTTTCCGCACCCATTTTTTCCGATAAGGGCTATTTTTTGTCCGTCACAAATATCCAGAGTAATTCCGGATAGAATTTCTTGATATTGATCGGGATAGGTAAAGTGTATATTTTTCAGCTGTATTGCCTGCATTGTAGCTCCTATAGTTATTTTTTGGCATTTTTCTGGTTTGGCAAGCATAACAGCTTTGTAGCAGAACTAAAAATATAGATTCTTTTTTCCTATGCTGTTATGCATTCATTTTAGAGTTGATCACAGATTTTACCTCCTATTCTTAAATTTGTAATCATAATTTGCAGTTATGAGGAAAAGGTCAAGGAAAATAATGCTTTTTCCATTCCTTGCTTCACTCTGTAGAATTTCGGTAACGATTCTCTAATACTCTAATAACGAAACTACTTTAGCGTTACTTCATTGTTACTTTATTATTACGGAGTTGCCTTAGAACCGATTAAGCAATAAGGAGTTATGCTATTTTTTCATTTAGGGTCTTGTGTTTGTGCAAATAATTTGCTAGAACATCTTTTATTTATGTTTGCTGTTGCCAATGGCTTATTTTCATTGACGGAATTCTGCATAATCATTAAGTGTTTTAGAATGGATTTACATCTAAGTTGAGAAAGAATTTACCAGCCCAATTATCAAATGGAGGTGAAAGAATGATAGAACTCAGATTTGGTGATATAACTAATTTTAAGGGCGAAGCAATTGTAAATGCAGCCAATAGTACCCTTTTAGGTGGTGGAGGAGTAGATGGTGCAATTCATAGAGCTGCTGGAAAAGGTCTTTTAGAAGAATGTAAAACATTGGGCGGTTGCAAAACAGGTGTGGCAAAGATTACCAGGGGTTATAATCTTAAGGCACAATTTGTTATCCATACAGTTGGTCCTATTTGGCAAGGAGGCAACTCAGGGGAAGCGGAACTTTTGGCTTCTTGTTATAAAAAGTCCCTCGAACTGGCATTTTCACATAGAATCAAATCCATTGCCTTTCCCAATATATCTACAGGTGTATATCGTTTTCCCAAAGATGAAGCAGCCAAAGTAGCTATTTCTACAGCACAGGAATTTGTAGAAGAGCATCCTGAGATGGAGATCTATTTTTATTGTTTTGATCTGGAAAATTACAATATATACCAAAAGCTGATGGGATAGTATGCAAGAAGAGAGGGGAAATATAACATATCTTTTTTGAGTGCTTTACGCACCCATCGCT
>DJGX01000053.1:11301-11442 GCA_002432865.1 Cloacimonetes bacterium UBA5835 | reverse complement strand
ACCCATCGCTATCATTGTGTCGCCCTGAGGGGCTTTTATTGGTTATATAATACAATCCTCTAAATCCTAAAATCCTTAAATCCTTGTTTCTAAAATTCAGTCCTAAAATCCTCGTTTCGAGTGCTTTACGCACCCATCGCT
>DJGX01000053.1:0-11268 GCA_002432865.1 Cloacimonetes bacterium UBA5835 | reverse complement strand
ACCCATCGCTATCATTGTGTCGCTCTGAGAGTTTTTAACTTTCTAAACCCTCTAATCCTTGTCAACCGAAGAAAATAGCAATTATCCTTTCAGAACAGCAGTAAATTGTTTGCGCATTATTTTCCCCCCACTCGCATTTTGCGATTCCCATAAAATAATATAAAGTCCGCGAGAGGCAAAAGTGCCATCCTGTTTGCAACCATTCCAATGAACAAATCCTGAAGCATTTACTAAAGAATAATCTGCAATTGTACAAATTTTACGGCCACTCAAATCAAAAATACGGCAGGAAATACGATTAGTTTCAGCAGGAAAATTGTAAGCAAGGGTGATTTTTTCGCCAGCTTTAGCATTACAGGGACTTCCAGATAGCGTAACTTTCCCTAAATCAGGAAGTTCTGTTTGGGGTAAAATACTATTTGGTAAACCAGGAGTCCCTCCTATTTGGTTATAACAATTTTGCCAGAAAACAGTGGAATCGCTCAAAACTCTTTCACGGGATATTCCTTTTAATATTTCCTCTCCAGTGTAAGATATAGAATCCAAAGTTGTCGATTCATTTTTCAAAACCAAAAGATCTCCAGAATTATTTAGAAATGTCCAACTCTCAGCTAAAATAACAGAACCTATTGGACAATCCGGATAGCGAATAAGTAATTCCTCTGGATATTGGCAGATAACATAATAGCCACTGTTTTCGGGCAAAGAAAAACGGATCTTGGAATTGGAACTATCTTCAATATAATAATCCCCTCGCTGTTTAATTCCACAGTAGAGCTCAATCCATTCCTGGTTATTGGTTTCGGGATTAGCCAAATATTCGTTGATATAAATTCCCTGTTCCAAATCCGGATTTATAGGAATCAATAATATATTATTGGTAGAATCCGGATCGTCTGTTAAATTTAGCTTTAAAATCAGAGGATAATTGTTACAGTAAAAAGCTAAATTAACCCACAATGAATCTAATGCAGGAATGGGAGAAATAATCTGCTGAGCCAGTAAATCATCATTTTGCATAACAGATAATTCTGCTGATATTAGAGGAGTGATGGAACTAAGATTTTTCAACCACAGATCTATTTCGGCAAAGCCATAATCATAATTAAAATTATATTGGCCAAAAGCATAATCGCAATGGCGCCGGTTTGGCAAGCCGGGAGTAGGATTTGCTTCTGCAATGAAATCTATTGCACAATTATTAGTATCCAAACCGTCAATAATTCTTGCCAGAGAATTACCTGCTATAACATCTGGTGCAAAATAAATTCCGGGATAATTAGTATCATCTATCAGTTGATTTGTATTAGGAGAATCGTAAAGCACAGTATCAGTATAAATTCCATCTGGACTAATATAACAGATACCATCTGTTTCACTACCACCATTTTGAAAACTAAAATTATAGATAAGTTGAGCATTAGGAACCGAGGAACCCCCTATCAATAAATAACGACCTGGTCTTAATTCAAAAAATGGAATAGTGTATTGAAGGGTAAAAGAAGCTCCTCCAGAGACAATTTTTGCCCCTTCCAGTTGTTCAGAACTATTGCCGTTATTAAAAAGTTCTATCCATTCAAAACCATCATCAGAACCAACTGGATCGTAACAAACCTCATTTATAACAATGGCAGCAGTCAAGGGAAAAAGATAAAGACAGCCACAAAGAAAGAGGAGACAGGTTTTTATCCTGTTCATACAGAAGAATTGTTGTTCCCGTTGTTCAATACCAAGGGTAAGGGTTGAATGTTCCAAATTTGATTAGCATATTCCATAATTGCTCTATCGCTGGAGAATCTCCCCATTTTAGATACATTTATTATAGCTTTTGTTATCCACTGTTCGCGGTTTTGATAAAGTGTATCAACTCTATCAAATGCATCCATAAAAGCACGAAAATCAACTAAGTTTAGATATAAGTCACCTTCTTCCATAAGTGATTTCCAGATAGGCAGAAAGAGACCTTTTTCGCCTTCCTCAAAGCTGCCATCTATTAAGGAATCAACTACTCTCTTCAGTTCAGGATCATTTTCATAATAACTATAGGGGTTATAACCGCTTTGTTGTAGATGTCTTACCTGCTCTGCATTCAAGCCAAAAATAAACATATTTTCAATTCCGATTTCTTCAGACATTTCGATATTGGCTCCATCCAAAGTTCCCAGGGTTAAAGCTCCGTTCAAAGCAAATTTCATATTTCCCGTTCCGCTGGCTTCATAACCTGCAGTAGAAATTTGAATGGAAAGATCTGTTGCCGGAATAATCTTTTCTGCCAGAGAAACAGAATAATTTGGCAAGAAGACTACTTTCAAACGGTCTTTAACATCAGGATCTTTATTCACCACTTCCCCAATGTTATTTATCAATTTTATCAGTCGTTTAGCTAAATAATATCCAGGAGCCGCTTTTCCGGCAAAAATAACTGTATGCGGAACAAAATCACCTTGCGGATTATCTTTTATCTGAAAATAACGAGCAATCGCTCCTAACACATTCAATAATTGACGTTTATACTCATGCAATCGTTTTATCTGAGTATAAAAGAGAGAATTATCCTGCACTCTGATACCTGTTTCTCGGTAAATGTATTTACTTAAGTGATTTTTGTTGATCTGCTTCACTTCAGCAAAGGAAGTACGAAAGTCGTAATTATCTATATACTGTTCAATTTTACTAATTTCTTCCAAATTCCTAATCCAGCCGTTTCCTATATATTCTGTAATTAAACTGGCTAATTGAGGATTACAAGTATGCAGCCAAAGCCGAGGAGTGATACCATTCGTAATATTATGAAATTTATCAGGATACATTTCAGCAAGATCGGGGAAAATTCTCTCACATAGAATTTTGGTATGTAATTTGGCTACCCCATTCACTTTGTGTGCACTATGAATTGCTAACTGAGCCATCCTAATTGCTTTTCCATTAGTTTCTTCAATTATAGAGACATTACGCATTTTAACAATATCACCTGGATATAAGCGAATAACTTCTTCCATTACTACACTGTTTATTTGATAAATAAGTAATAGATGACGCGGCAGTAATTCCTCAAAAAGAGAAATACTCCATTTTTCTAAAGCTTCAGGTAAAATTGTGTGATTTGTAAAAGAAAAACAACGCTTTGTAATCTCCCAGGCAGAATCAAAACTGAGACGATCCTCATCAATCAAAATACGCATCATTTCAGGAATGGCAAGAGCTGGATGAGTGTCATTTAACTGAATAGCAATCTTTTCTGGAAGGTCCGTAAAGCTATTATGATCCCTTTTCCAATGCGAAAAAATATCCTGGAGCGTAGCAGAAACAAAAAAATACTCCTGCTGCAAACGCAACACCTTACCTAAATGAACATTATCATTGGGATAGAGCACTTTGCTGATGTTCTCTGAAATGGTTTTCTTCTCCACCGCTTTTACATAATCCCCACTATTAAAATATTCCAAATCAAATTCATCACTGCTGGTTGCTTGCCAAAGACGTAAATTATTTACATTATCTACTTCATAACCAGGAACAGGAATATCCCAAGCAACAGCCATAACATCTTCTGTATCAACCCAATGATATTCAATTCTGCCATCAGGAAGGGTCTGCGTAATAACTTTGCCTCCAAAACGAACTCGGTATGTGAGTTCCGGACGATTTATTTCCCATGGGCAACCATTTTTTCGCCAGTGGTCTGGTTCTTCAACTTGATAACCCTGAACAATTTGCTGTTTGAATATGCCAAAATCATAACGAATTCCATAACCATAAGCAGGAAAAGCTTGGGTGGCTAAAGAATCCATAAAACAGGCAGCTAAACGTCCTAAACCTCCATTTCCTAAACCCATGTCCGGTTCCAATTCAATTATATCTTCCAAGCGGTAACCCATCTGCTTTAACATATCGTAAACTTCGTTGTACACTTCCAGATTTATTAAACTGTTGGTTAGCATTCGCCCCAGCAAGAATTCCATTGAAAGATAATAGACTTTCTTCACATCCTGCTTTCGATATTCATATTGAGTGCGTAACCATCTCTCAATTAATAGATCGCGTAAACTGAGAGCCAAAGCATAATATATATCCCAATTTCTAACAGTGGTTGTATCTTTTATTAATGAATATTCCAGATGATTTAGAAATAAGGCCTTTATCTCACTTCCACATTCCTCTGCTCGATCTGAAAAGAATATGGAATGATAGTCATTTTTTTGTATTAAACCTTCTTTCATTAGTTGTTCCCTAGCTTTATATGTATAGATTTTAATCCAAATGCTGCATTAAGATTTGTTGTCAAGAAAAAAGTGCAGAATCTCTTTGCCGAGTAAAGGAAAAAAGTACCCCCCTTTTTTATTAAGTTCAGTTCCTAAGAAAAAAGTTATATTCTGTTTCTACAATTCATCAGAAATTTCCCGCTAACCAAAAAATCCCAATAATGTAACCACATAGTTTATAGACATTTTCAGCAACTGAATCGTTGAATAAAATTATCCTAAAAACAGGCAAGCTCAAAGTCCGCTGATTAACTTCAGTTTATTTGCCAAGCAAGAACAGGTTAGCTCATTTTCCCCGAACTTTAAAATTATGGATTGATATTAAGTACTTTCCTAATATATCTATCTGTCATCAGGTATTTATTACTTTTGGATAAACTGTCTATCGGCTTCGACTTCAACTACTCGCTCTTAATGGAAAGCGTTAATCAAGTGTTAATCTAGCCTTAATCAAGCGTTAATTATTAACGCTTGATTAAGGCCTGTTAAACGATAGATTAATGGCCTCGAGCAAGGATAATAGGAGACAAAATTATTGGGATTTTATTACAAAATTGATTGTTACAGTTGGTATAATGCAGTTTCAAGAGGGGAATTATCGTGATGTTTTTGTATTGTTACTTTAATCTTTCCAATTGTAATTGATGCTTATATGTGTCTTATAGGAATAAAAACTATAGAGGGGATAATTTTTAACTATACTAGCCAAATCTTGTTCACTTCAGATCTAATGTTATAATTTGCAGCGCAATCTGCAGGAGTCTTTTTTTTATTGATAATTGCTTATTAAATAAAAGAGCCTCTCCTGGATTGAGAGGCCCATTCTTGTTATATGATTTATTGTGAAATTAATACATATCACCCATACCTGGATTGGGCATTGGAACTGCAGGTTCTGGTTCTTTGATATCGGTAATTGTGCATTCAGTAGTCAACATCAAACCAGCTATGGAAGCTGCATTTTGGATAGCAGAACGCACAACCTTGGCAGGATCAATAATTCCGGCTTTGAAGAGGTCTTCATATTCACCGTTCGCAGCATTAAATCCCATATGGATATCGCGGAAACCTTTTAGTTTTTCAACTACCACGGCACCTTCTTCTCCAGCATTAGCAGCAATTTGATATGCGGGTTTTTCTAACGCTTTAGAAAGAATATCCACTGCCATTTTCTCTTCAAAAGAGAGCCCTTTCATTTGCTTAAGGGCTTTTGCAGCATGAATTAAAGTAACTCCACCACCGGGAACAATTCCTTCTTCAACTGCAGCCCGGGTAGCATGTAAAGCATCATCAACACGAGCTTTTTTCTCTTTCATTTCAGTTTCGGTAGCTGCTCCGATTCTAAGAACGGCTACTCCACTGGAAAGCTTGGCAAGACGTTCCTGAAGTTTTTCTTTATCGTAATCGGAGGTAGTCTCTTCGATCTGAGCTTTTATTTGTTTAATTCTGGCTTGAACATCTTCAGGATCACCAGCACCTTCACGGATAGTGGTATTTTCTTTATCCACAATTATCTTCTTGGCACGCCCTAAATCACTCATTGTAGCGCTATCAAGTTTTCTGCCCATCTCTTCAGAAATAAGAGTTGCTCCAGTAAGAACTGCGATATCTTCCAACATAGCTTTTCTGCGATCTCCAAAACCAGGAGCTTTAACCGCTACCACATTCAGAATTCCGCGCAGTTTATTAACTACTAAAGTAGCAAGAGCTTCACCTTCAATATCCTCTGCAATGATCAATAAGGGACGGCCATTCTGAGAAACTTCCTGCAAAATAGGCAGCAATTCCTTGAGTCCACTGATCTTTTTATCGTAAATCAGAATAAAGGGATCTTCCAACTCGGCAATCATCTTTTCTGCATTAGTGACAAAATAGGGTGAAATATAACCACGATCAAATTGCATTCCTTCTACTTTTTCCAAGCCAGTATCAATAGATTTTGCTTCTTCAATATTGATGATTCCTTCTCTACCAACACTATCCATAGCTTCAGCAATAAGAGCTCCAATCTCAGGATCATTATTAGCAGAAATAGCCGCAATCTGAGCAATTTCTTCGCTACTTTTAATCTCTTTGCTATATTCTTTAATCTTATCCACTATAACCTTTGTTGCCTTTTCTAAACCACGCTTCAAATACATTGGATTAACGCCGGCGGTTACATGTTTTAAACCTTCTTCAATAATAGCTTGCGCCAAAATTGTAGCTGTGGTTGTTCCATCACCAGCAGTGTCATGAGTCTTTTCAGCAACTTCTTTACAAAGCTGAGCACCCATGTTTTCAAATTCATCTTCCAGCTCAATTTCTTTGGCAATGGTCACTCCGTCATTGGTAATTGTAGGAGAGCCATATTTTCTATCCAATACAACATTTCTACCCTTCGGACCAAGGGTAACTTTTACGGCATCAGCCAGTTTATCCACACCGCTTTTTAAACTTGTGCGAGCACTATGTGCATATTGCATTTGTTTTGCCATCTTGTTTTCCTCCATAATATTAATTATTTTGTTTTCGTTTTCTTAGCAGTCAATTCATTTGAGTGCTAATATTATTATAGTCAGAAAACTGTCAAGCGCAAATTTATTTTTTTATGCTCTCCCCTATTCTTTACTTACACTGAAATGGTCTAACTACTCTTTTTTATTACAAGAAATAGGGATATTAGAGAGTTGTGCTAAAACTGCTGCTCATTTTTTCTTTCATTTTTGCCCGAAATTTACTTAAAGAACTCATCCCTCAAAACTATCCTCAGGCAAGATAATATTAGTTAATTGCACTATTCCTCAATTGGAAGTAACTAAACATAGCAAGGAACCTAATTGTTTAGCGATACTATGAATTGCTAATCTTCCATTTTTCAGAGATAAAATAAAAGGTGCGTAAAAAAACTACGCACCTTGCAGAAATGTATTATTGTGTTATTTAACCATCACAATCTTACGAGAAGAATTATATTCGGGAGCATTCATCCGCACAATATAAGTTCCGGCAGAAACAATGTGCCCGTTATTATCTTTTCCGTCCCAAACGATATAATAGTTCGCTGCCTTTTTATTTTCATTTAACAAGTTCTTAATCAGTTGCCCTTTCAGGTTGTAAATTTTAATCGTTACCCTACCATCCTTGCTAAGATCAAAAGGAATGGTCAAAGAAGGATTGAAGGGATTGGGGAAAGGATTATTTAAAGCCGTAATCTGTGGAATCGGAATATCAGGATTATTGCCATTGGTCACTTCCACAGCAATTGAGCCATAATAAGATACAGAGCCATCCTGTCCTTCAATCTGTAGCCAATAATAATAAGTGCCGTTGCAGGGAATTTCATTATCAATAAAGGGATAGGTAACAGCCGTGGAAGTATTATTTGCCTCAATTAAAGAACTTACTACTACAGCTGTAGAAATTTCATCTACAGTATTACGCAATACTCTAAATCCAGATAAACCTGATGCCGATTGAGTTACCCATTCCAGACGCACTTTACCCTGAACCATTAAAGTGGCTGTAAAAGAGGAAAGAACTACAGGCAATGTCTGACCACTATCATCATTAAGAACAATTTGCAGATTATAAGTTGCTTTGCTTAGTTCAGGTAAATTATTTATTGTCACTGTTATTGATTTATCCCCAGATTCCGTTACTGGATTGACAATGAAAGTAACAGTCTGTAATTCACCACCATTCAAACGATAACGAACATCAGTCGGATCATAAAGCAAACCCGTATAATAAAGAACATAAGTTCCAATGCCGATACTACGATTATTAAAGGCAAGGTTATACTGCAAACCCTCAGGAGGTGTTCCATAACTCATAGAAACAGTAATGATATCATTTCCAGAAGAAACAAACTCGGTAGGATGCACTTTCACAGTAGGAGTAACAATTTCGTGCCCGGAATCATAAGCTCCTACATTTATTGTGGTTTCGTCACTGCTGCTGATTTCTGTGCTACCTGTGCCTTCAGAAACATCGTTAGTTTTAACTGCTTTAGTAATAGAATAATTACTATTCAAATCCGGATCGCTGGCAATTGCCTTTACCCGATAATAATAAGTTGTATTGGCACTAAGACCATTGACAGTGCAAGAGGTAGTGGTTAAACTCTTATTATGATAACCATTCAGGAAACTGGAAAAACCGCCGTCAGTGGAAACATCCAGTAAATAACTTTCTGCACCTGAAACCGAACCCCACTGAATTTTAAAACTGGAGGTAGTTGTATTTGATTCTATAGTAGAAGGAGATGGTGTAGCCAATTTTTCTTTTACCGTTACTTCATAAGAACAAGTGGAAGCATCATTACTGGTAGTTAAATCATACATTACAGGGTCAGTGAAATCATTCGCAGTTGTGCCACTGGCCTGAGTTGTATCCCCAACTTTTACTGTAGCCCTTGGTGCTGTGAAAGTAGCTACTAAGTTAGTAACATTAGTGTCATTCGGAACAACTACTTTGATGGTTTTATTGGTATGATCAATGGTTCCGGTTGCAGGAGGATTACTGAAAGAAAATGCAGTAATCGCCAGTGGGGTAGCTTTTAGCTCTGCGCTTATTGGATTCCCATCTTCCTCATAAACTGCTTGAACTTTATATCGATACTGATTTCCATTGGTCACATCGGTACCGGTATCTATATAATTATAAGTTCCCTTACCTTTATCAAGATAGATACTTCCAATATTGGTTTCATTGCGCAGAATATTAAAATAACGCAAGCCAGTACCTGTTGGTAGTAATCCAGCTGGATTATTCCAAGTTATTTTAACATAGCTATTGCCTACATCAGCTATCAATAAGTCACTGGGAGGATTGTTGTTAAAATTAATAGCACAACTGTTAGTTGTTTGTTTATCTCCTACGACCCCAACCAATTTCGCATTATCAACTGTAATTTTAACATTACTTACACTGGCTGCAAATTCGTGATAAGTGGCATTCCCGGAAAGATAAACTCTGATATTAGATGTCTCCAGGCATTGAACTTCGCTAACCTCAAGTCCAGCTGGTAAATTCTGAACGGTAATATTATTTTTTGTTATGTTAGAAACAAAAGTAGTATTTGTAGCATCTATCCTAAGATATGCATCCGAACTTACGACGCCAGTATTGGCAGATGTTTCTGTAATTGTCTTGTAAGTGGCATTGAATTCTATAATTGGTGCTCCTGTAACTTGACCTGTCGGAGAACTTAAAACTGTTATGCCTGGACTTAATCCTGTTGCAGCTTTAGGAGTAACCTCAAATTTTAGATATTTTCCTAAATCATCTTGAACAACTGTATAGGTTTTACTTGTTGCTCCATCTATCTCAGTATAAGTTCCTGATTGACTGTCACTTATTAACCAACGAAAAGTGGTTCCGCTTTCAGTATCGTTATCGGCGTCATAATATGTATATGAACCACTTAATGTTTGTCCTACTTTAGCAAATGCAGGATTTGCTATTCTAACATTTTGAGCTACTGGGACAACATTCCTATTGATATCCAAGTATGTATAATAATCTGATGGGGAGCCATATCCTGATTCCTGTACAAATGAATATACAGTATTACCATCACCATCAGAATCTCCAAATAATCTGAATTTAACTCTAATTTTGTTCTGATTAGTAGGTGGAGTTGGAAGAACAAAGGAGACAGTATCAGTAAAAGTTCCATTGGTACTAATAATTCTATTTAATGGACGAACATTAACATAAGTATAACTGTCTTGTGTGTCATTGTTCCACCAATAT
The DNA here is from genome assembly GCA_002432865.1 of Cloacimonetes bacterium UBA5835. GTDB lineage: Bacteria > Cloacimonadota > Cloacimonadia > Cloacimonadales > Cloacimonadaceae > Cloacimonas. The sequence goes on along the minus strand of DJGX01000053.1, from coordinate 1,267 downwards.
AATCTTAGCTGATTATTGTTGGAACCGTTTGTTGCATAACCTAAACATTCAACTGATCCCTGAGAAGTAAAATCAGATGTAGTATAGTTCAAATATACAATAACTCTTTCACCTAAATGAATTGTTTGCCCTCCCCCAGCTGCTTTAATACCTACTTGATTAAGAGTCAATGTTTGTCCTACTAACACTATAGCCCACAATAAAATGACTGATAAGATAAAAAGTTTCTTTTTCATTATATCCTCCTGAAATATATATACTTTTTACTTAAATTTCCTTGTTCAGGATTTGGACTTGAAGTTCATTTTCAATGTCCCTATAAATACTAATTCTCTTTAAGTAAAAAGCAAGAACTCTGTCAAGTAAAAAAACGGATAATTAGGGTAATTGAAACTAACAAATCAAGAAGTATTATGAGAAGAGTTGAATAGAAATAGAGAGATGTTTATCTTTTATTTTTGTTATATTTACTATTGGTGTTTCTATTAGCTTGATTTGAGGGCAGTTACAAAACTACAGAGGTAATTATTTTTAACATTAGAGAGCATAAATACAGGGGACATTTTTGCTCTCAAGCTAATTTTAGCTGTTGATATTTATCCACACTTGCCAAAATTATTTTTTGCTCTTGTGGCTATTCCTATAATCAGTATGTATAAAATGGCCTTACTTCTCTATTTTACCGATGCAGAAAGCTTGTTTTGACTTTCAATTTTGCAGAGGCGTTTAAGAAACCACCTTCCTAAAATTTCAGGTTAGGGGATCTTACTTTGAACTGGTATCAAGATTTCAAAATTGTGAGTTAAAACAAGGAAATGCACACAATCAATTGAATTACGAACTATTCAAAAAATACACTGTGGCGAAGTAGAAGTTTCATTTTAACTCTATTCCAAGTTCTGAAAGTTGGATATGTGATCAAATATTGTGTTTGGCAATGATGTTTCATTTTAACTCTAAACCGAGCTTCAGCTTTGTCAGGATCGAAATACGAACAAAATTACCTGTTGCTATCTGAATCTCGTTGCAATAGATGAAAGAATCGGTTTAGAGTCAAAACAAACGAGACCTGCTTGTTTTGACTTTCAATTTTGCGAAGGCGTTTAAGAAACCACTTTCCTAAAATTTCAGGTTAGGGGATCTTACTTTGAACTGGTATCAAGATTTCAAAATTGAGAGTTAAAACAAGGAAATGCACACAACCAATTGAATTACGAACTATTCAAAAAATACACTGTGGCGAAGTAGATGTTTTATTTTAACTCTA
>DJGX01000025.1 GCA_002432865.1 Cloacimonetes bacterium UBA5835 | reverse complement strand
AAAAAAATATGGGAATGCCAATAGATCAATCCTTGACAATATCCCCTCTCCCACAGAATTGCGCAAAATCATTGAGCCAAACAAGATAATATAAAGAGGACCTTATGAAAAAGTTCTTATGTCTCCTAATTGCCCTTTCTGCCTTCCTGCTGAGTGCAAATACTATAAGCGAATCCAGAGCAAAGGCATTGGCAAATTCCATCTTGAACCTGCAATCTGGATCACACTGTATTTCGGAACTTGAAGTCTTGCGTTCGGAACAGACTGATCTCGCCTATATATATGCTTTGAAACCTACTGGATACATGGTAATCTCCGCCCATGATACGCTTCCTCCTCTCGTTGCATACTCCGTGGATTCCGATTTCGGCTTTCGGAACACCGACAATCCTCTGCGCACAATCCTGAAAGCTGACCTTAGCCAACGCCTGCAATTGAATGATGTTTCTTGTACAGATGCATGGCAACGAGCTGAAAGTAGCCCTCGTTCCATAATGCTTGTAAACGACTATTTACTGAATACAAATTGGAATCAGACCGCTCCCTGGAACGCCATGTGCCCGCTTGATCCCATATCCAATTCCCGCAGCGTAGCGGGCTGTCCCGCTGTCGCAATGGCTCAGATAGTAAACCATCTCCAAAGCATGAATAACACCCGCTTTGACGATAGTGATGATTATTACCACGCTTTTTCCGGAAGGAACTATACCATCGATGATGACTTCGAAACAATGGATTTTCCCCCTTTCCCGGAATTGAACGCCTATCTGGATCAAGTACAGACCGCTTTCAATCACGATGAGCTTCCCTCTTCAGAGCTTCAGGCTGCCTTGGTCTTTGCTTGTGGAACCGCTTGTAAGCAGATTTATTCATCCCAGGTTTCCGGAACTCTTTCTGTGAATCAGGCTTATGCCGCTTTCCAGAGATTCGGTTTCCCCATTGTTGAGCTTTTGGGACCGGAACATCCCCAACTATACACCAGGATGATCCAGAACATTGAAGAAGGCATTCCTCTTCTGCTGGCAATGGTGACTCCTGCAGAAGATGCCGGACACAATGTAGTCGTAGATGGCTACAACGAGGGCATGTATCACCTCAATTTCGGTTGGGGCGGCCAATACAACGGATGGTATTCTCTCCCGGAAGGCGTTCCCTACAATCTTACCGTGGTTGAGGGAGCAGTGATTGATCTGCAACCTGCCATCACTATGATTGGTGTGCCCGATGCTCTGGAAATCGCCTCCGGAGGCAGTCAGCAACTTGAAGTAGTGAACCTCAGCGCCTTGACCATGCAATTGGTCGATCTGCAGGTAGGCACTGAATTGAATGCCGCTGAGTGGCAGATATCTCCCGCTCCTGGCATTGCTACCATCGAAGCCTATGGGTCAATAGTCTTTAGCATTACTAATCTGGTACCCACCCGCGACATCATTGAAAGCACTATCCGTCTGGTCTTCGATAATGCCTGGCTGGAAATCCCCATAGTCTTCCACAACAGTTCTGCTACGGATGACTCCGAATATACTCCGGTCTGCGTAAGTATTCTGACTAGCCCCAATCCCTTTTCCCAGAGCTGTGAATTCCACGTATCTGGTACCAAATCCCCCATCAACGAACTGCGTATATACAACTTGAAAGGACAATTGGTGCACCAATCCCACCACAATATATGGGATGGACGGGATTCAATGGGCCAATCCTGCCCTACTGGACTGTATTTTTATAGGATTAAAGGGGAAGACTACTCAAAGAGTGGTAAGTTGATCAAACAGTAGATCAAATCGGCATAGCCCCGATAATAATCTGCAGTTAGCAACACCATCAGCAATCACTATAAATCCTCACCCCAAACATCAAATCGACCTCGCTTGGTGGGATTGTATCCTTTTCTAGCCCCCTTCCTGCTTTCCATAACGGGTAAGAACAGTAGAATCAAAACGCAATGTGTCCTTTTCAATCCTGGCATCTTCAAGCACGGGACGCAAGAAGTACTAGTTGATGTTTTGCAAAAGAGTTTCAGTTAGAGACCTGCAATTGTACTTGTTCCAGTATCTGGTTATACCAGTGGATGACTTGACTAAACGATCTACCCTAAAACAGCACTCAAATATCTTGCTTCCATTCTCCATATAATTGATTTGAGAAAACTTGGTACCACCGTTTAGAACGGATATGAATAGTGATATGAGTTTGGAATACATGCCAGTTAAGTTATTGGAAGTTTCCTGAACCGGATATATCTTCTCAACCAATTCCCTGAATCCTATCTTATCGAAGAATCGCGAGAATATCGTCGCAGTTCCACCCCATGAAGTTATCAATTTGGGGCTAAACTCAATTTTTACTTGATCCTTTTTGTGCTTCTTTTTCGATAGTTTGTGTTGCATATTTTTCTCCTTTTCTTGTTTGTTTTTTTTCGATTTCTAATCATTACTAAAGGCGAATATATGCAACACTTTTCTTTTAGAGTTGGGATACTACTGCATTATTTGGGATAAATCATAATACTTGTAATAAATTGCACCTAATACAGTGTTAAGGGAATCAACGGCTGCGTTTCCAGTAATAACGACACCATCTTGAATTTTGGGGTTAAGGCTATTAGGAAACTCAATTGCTATTGAGCCAGAGCTGAATTCCCCAGAAACCCCGTTAAGTAAAACAAGTGCCTGCATGCACATGATCAATATCATGATGTATTTCATGATAACCTCCTTCTTAGTGTATTACTATGAATCTAACTGGTTTAATCCCTTTATGATTGCGAAATTTAGCAATATATACACCTGCACTTAGAGCTTCGCCGTTATGATTATGTAAGTCCCATTGAGCGCAGCCGTCAGAGTCCAGTTTTACCGTACTCACTCTCTGGCCTCTAATGTTATAAATATCCAATTCCATAGGATGTTTTATCGAAGCTTTGAATTTAATAACATCCTTCACGTTTACAGGATTGGGATATACCGATAGAGTGAGTGCGGGGGGAGTTGCGGTTTCATCAACATTTGGAACTGACAACTCTACATTAAATGTAAATATTCTATTATTGTCTATGAAATACAGCTTGTCATCATAGGCGAAAGACATGCTCGTTGATGGGATATACGCATGAGGAGCGGGAAAAGTAAATGTATGTGTGACAGGAAAATCTAGTGTGCATAAAGCACTAAGATAAATAGATTCCGCCAACCTCACCGAGATTACTACGATTTTATCATTTATGCCATTGATCTTAGGCCTTAGATGGCCGAAGCAAGACCAATCGCTTGACACCGGATTAGATTCCAGTGGGCTGAAGTTCATATACAGATATGTCTGTTCTTCAAAATAATCATAATATGACCTAAGAATTCTATCATCGCCAAACCTAACAAATCTGGCATCGCTCTCGTTTAGTGACCCTGGGGCTGGAATAACGTAATAATGCAAAGAGTCGGGTGAAGGAAAATGACACTCCAAATATGCTTCATCATCTGTTATACCGGGATTAGGGATATAGAATCTCTCATTTACAAAGTTGAAATCATGATTAAATGACACTCCAATAGTACTTTCGCCAAACCATGGATCTGTTACTGTTTCAGTAAATTGATAAATCCCTTGAGAGTCATATATGATCCATGTTTCAGGGACTGTATTGTACCCCATCCTAGAGTCCTTAACATACATAAAATGACCATCTGGCATGGCATATACTCTTTTATCCTGTTCTGGAGTGCATTGATAGACATCTCCATCCAGAAGGGTACGAGATGTATCGTTTGTGAAATCGTAATAAACAAGGCTGTCTTCCAGGGCAAAAATGAAAGTATCTTCAGCTACAATCTCTGTATTAAACAACGCACTTCCATCGCTAAATTCCATATCATCAATGATTCTGTACAACAAGTTATTGGCATCTAGTCTGAGCAATACTAATCCCTGAGGGGTGTAACTATCTGGATACTGATAAACACTATAGAATTTCCCAAATCTTTGAGTCATGAGTCCATACTGGCATTCCCCCTGGATTCCTGTAACATTGCCAATTTGCACTACATCTGTAATGGCGTTAGTCTGCAAATGATATTGAAAACCAGTCACTTGGATAATACCGACATCAGTATTTATTTTATAAAATTGCAAATCACCATTCGGGAGTTTGATCACCTCATCATAAGGGTATGGGATTGGAAATGAGTTATCTAAAGTAATCACAACGTTAGGCTGTTGTGCAGATAACATAAACACAGTTATACATTGGAGCAATGCCAATGCTACCGCCTTTATCACTTTCATCTGAGCCTCCATTCTGTGATACTACTGCCTCAAGGTTATGTGATGCTACATCATTACTAGAGTATTACTAACCAAAGAACAATTTGTAATAATTGAACTCCCTTACCATGACTACAATTTAATGCTATTCTATGCCCATATCTATGTCAAGAACTTTTTGTCTTTTTCTGTCTCATCCTTATGCATCTGTATTTGTGTTTATACAGGGTCATGGCTTCCTTGCTCTGGATTGAGAGTCCAATAATGCTCGTAAGGAGATACAATGGAAGCCACGCTGTTAGAACGCATAAAAGAGCAACTGGTTAGACACGAAGCTCTGCAGCTGAAACCCCATCGTCATGCATCAGGATAAGTTGACTGCCTGATTGAACCACCTCCTCCAGTATTGTCTGTCCTTTGCGATTCTTGTTTTGCTTGGTCATTTTGAACTCTTTCTCGGTTACCTGACTGTTGATTTATGAGCGCTACTATGCACCCCTCGCAAAGATAGTCAAGTCCCTTCCACTCAATACGATAAGGAAACTGCAAGTATCTTCATTGCCAGAAATACAGCCCTCGCTCACAAGGAATACAGCCTACAGACACTATACATATAATGCCCTCCGATATATGGGAACGTCACTTAGTGTCTCCCAAATATTTTTGGAATTCCAATTGAATTTTCTGTGATAAAAGTTTGAAGAAATAGTGATTAAAACTACCAGCATAGAACATTCCAGCTATGACCTAATTTCCTCGATTTGAAGTTCTGGTGATGAAATATGAAGTTTTCAGTGAGGGTTTATAATAGGACAGCAAATGGTTATTGCCATTCTCACCAAAGAACTTTTTAGATATTGGAATAGAAATTTCTTGACAGATAATGATGATCTGTTTTACTTCTATTAAAGTGGTTTTATGCTGTACTTCTTCAGATCAGCGTAGTTTATAATAGGAGAAGACCTGATGTTAGACTTTACAATGAAAACGCTGAGTTTGAGTTTACTCTATATTAGAGCCAAGACTAAATATCAAAGAGGAGAAAAACAATGAAGACACAGATTGTTTTAGCACTGTCAATAATGGTAATTATTTTCATAATTACCGGATGTGAAAAAACCACTGGCATTGAGAATACTACTCAAAATACACTAGACTACAGCGTTGGTGAAGCTCATAATTTAGTACTAGAATCTCTGTGCCAAAGAAAAGATCCTTTAATCAACGCGGATGGTTTGATAGGTTATCAAGATTTAGTAACCGTTTTTAGCGACATTAGAAACAATATGGTAGCTCTAGGTTACGACAGCAGTTTATGCGATGCGGCAGTCCAAATGGCTCTGTCAGATATTAACGGTATGGGCATGATTGTAGAAATTGACAATATGCAATTTTCTGATATGAATAACAATGATATGACAATGTCAACGTGGAATTACATGATCGCAAATAAGTTGCTTGATCAAGGTACAATTGATAAGATGAGCCCAATTATCAATATATACGAACAAAAAGGACCAGGTTCCGAATTAAACGCAGCAGTTGCTGAGTTGAATGAAGGGTTAGGAATGTATGATGAAGACACAATCATTAAAATTCTAACTTTTAAAGACGTTTACGACCATAGTGTGGAGTATTGGGATTTGTATGATATAACAAGCCCTCACTCTCCATACATTATGGATGCTATAGGGGGGCTAATTGGTTTGGTTGATCCCAGTGGAGTAACCTCTATAGTCATAGGAGTTGGCTGGTCATATTTACATTCACGTTTTGTAGCGTGGGTTGCATCTCATCATTAACTGATAGTTATATTCTGAGCCAAATATGGATGTATTACAGTTATTTCTAGTACCAGCTTCGATAATCATTGTGTACCATATTATATCGTTTTATCTATACAAACATAAAACGCATTTCATATTAAAAGGATTTTATCCTTCCAAATTACTGCCATCTACCAATCTGTTGCCAATCAATGATCTTATCGAATCATTGAAGTTGTTATATCTTAATGGCAAAGTGCATAAATTATTCATTAACGATGAGTATGTTTCTTTTGAGGACAGGGGCTATTTTCAAAAAAAAAATGTTTACTATATAGTGTTTACCGAAACAAATAAAATCTATTATAGGGGCACTATTAGAGTATTTAATGTCAACAAAATAAACTTGGAAACTATTTTTTTTATTTTAACAGATGTATCTGAGAAGGGGAGTGGGGATATACATCTATAATATATTGATATAAGAAGATAACTACTTATCCATTCAGAACATCCCAAAGCTTAACATTAGCCAATGTTCTTGTTGAGGTTAACGTAATATTTCTTGTAACCCATTTAGGGACACGTATCTACAATCACGCTAAGAAGGTTACTTTTGCCTTTAAACAGATATCGCAGGATACTTATCCCAATCCTGCTGCCACCCGATATCAAGGACGCTTCAGAGGAAGGGTCTTCCACTTCTATAACAGTATCTGTCCTGTAGTATCCGAATATGTTGAAAAGACCGACTGGGTGGAAGACCTCACTTCCATAGATAATGCCTATAACGAGTTCTTCAGCTTCTTCACCGATAATGGTTTCACCACTAGCACTGGCTAGTAAAGGGTATAAGTATCTCCCTATCAGAGATTATAAATATCACGAAGCAAAAAAATGGTAAAAGAAAAAAATATAAGAAACGTAAGGATATGCAGGAAGTCCGAAAACAAAAGAAAGTATTTAGCCGGTTCCAAATAGATATAAAATATCTAACCGATATTCCTGAATACGAAATCTGGAGATGGGAACATCATTTCCCTAAATATCTTATCTCTGCCAGGGACTATAAAACAGGTGCTATCTATCTTGCTTATACCCAAGAAAAATCTTCTATGGCTACAGCCCTGTTTGTCGATTATCTACTTTCTTCTCTTCAATACTATGGCATAGATCCCCAATCTATTGTTATCCAAACTGATAATGGGAAAGAATTCACTAATCCTACTGACCGAAAAGTAACTCTATTTGAAAAATTAGTTAAAGAAAAATATCAAGCAACTCATTTTCTTATTCCCTATCGCAGACCTACTTGGAATAGTGATGTAGAATCCTTTCATAACCTTATTGAAGAAGAATTCTTTCTTTCCGAAAAACCAAATAGTGAAATTGATCTCTTGGCTAAAACCTTCGCTTACCAAATCTGGTTCAATTCCTTTAGAAATAATAGAGGTAGAAATAATCAAAATCTTGAACAAATCTTCCAGTCAGAATTGAATACTAAGAAACCTCTTCCTAATATCCCTCCTATTTTGGTTGACAAATATATACAGCTGATTGCAAAGGATAATGAAGTTGGATACTTTTTACCTTTACCACCCAGTTAGGATGGAAAATAAAAAACGAATGGATGAGGAGAAAGCGCTACATGATAAAGATTGATATGATTACCAGGAACAGGAAGCAATTCCTTGACCTCTTGTTATTGGCTGACGAGCAAGAGGATATGATTGATAGATATCTGGAAAAGGGCGACATGTTTGCCCTGTATGATGATGATTTGAAGAGCATTTGCGTTGTAGTACCGATAGACAGCGATACCTGTGAATTGAAGAACATAGCGACATACGAAAAATACCAGGGCAGAGGCTACGGCAGAACCCTGGTAAGCTATATTTGCGATTATTACAAGAAAGACTACAAAACGATGCTGGTGGGGACTGGGGAGACTCCGGCAAGCTTGTCCTTTTATGAAGGCTGCGGATTCCAAAGATCGCATCGTCTGAAGAATTTTATGATAGACAATTATGACCATCCCATATTTGTAGGCGATATCCAACTTATTGATATGATATATCTTAAAAAGGATCTTGGTGGCGGCGATCGCTGAATCGCCGTCAATATATAGGCGGAACGGCGTCCACCTGTACGGTTTTTCTATCCACAGATTAACACAGATTATCACGAATTATCAATTGATTTCTCTTGGATTTCACGCAGATTTACGCAGATAAACAACGCAGATCAGGCAGATGACTTGGGGTGAAGGGGACGTATCGAACCCTCACCGCTGCGGAACGTTCAATAGCGAAGGCGAAACTTAAGCATGCAACAAGCCGAAGATCCAAACCGCTATTATTCATCATTCATTTCTTCATTCTTCATTTGAATGTGGATAGTGAAGAAAAGAGATAACGGGAAATATTTTTATTAGCACTCTCACTTTTCGATTGACAATTTTCCAATCTTGATTAAATTGTCTTTAGATTAGCAGTTCATACTATGGACTGCTAAGAAAATATAAGAGGCAGAGATAATGAAGAAGAATCAGCTTAGATTAAACGAAACACTAAAGTCGCTGGTGGATGAATATATTCTCAGTTGCGAACCGGTGTCATCCAGAATACTAAACGAGAAATATCTTCAGAAAGTATCCTCGGCCACTTTACGTCTGGATTTATTGAAGTTAGAGAAAATGAACTTGATATCCCAGCCGCATACTTCTTCAGGAAGAGTTCCTACAATTAAGGGCTATCGAGAATATTTAAAACTGATTGAGCCGGACATAGAAAAGACCAGATATGAAGGGATGGATTTGTTAAGGGAGCTATTGGTTCGTAACTATAAAGATACACCCAGGGCTTTACATTATATAATGGAGAATTTAGCTAAGGAAACAGACCAGCTTTCTTTTGTTGCCGAACCTGAGGTTTCGAATGGTTATTTGGCTAAGTTGGAGGTATTTTCCATTGGGGAAAACAAGCTAATATTTGTTATGAGTTTAGATTCTGGTTTAGATAAAACGGTTATAATGAAATGTGATAATGAATTAACTGAATCACAATTGAAGAAACTTGTACGTTATTTGAATGATGAACTTGTTGGATTACAGATATATGACATTGCCAATCGAGTCCTAGTGGAAATGCAGGAAAATTCTGATAATGGTGTAATTAGCTGGTTTTTGGTTGAATTGCATAAAGCTTTTATGGAAATAAGTGATTTCTTTATTCATTATGACGGCAGCATCAATTTTTTAGAGCAGAAGGAATTTGATACTAAAGAGAATATCTTGAAGTTTATGAGTTTATTACAAAACCAGGATTTCCTACTTAATATGATGCGTAAACATCAGAGTAATAAAGAAACCAATGTAGTTTTGGGAGATGATTTCACAAAAAGCAATTGGTTAGATTTTGCTTTAATTTACTCTAAATATGAGATGTTTGGAATACCTGGTTATTTAGGAGTTTTGTCACCTATTAGAACTGAATACCGTAAACTAATTCCCCTTATTAGGGATGTGGCTAAAACAATAACAAATACAACCCGGCGCGGAATGATCGTGCCTCAGGAGAAAATATAATGAATAAAAAGACGCAAAAAGAACCGGAAAATAACAAAGATATACAGGTAGAAGAAGTTATTGAAGAACAGAAAACGGATAAAATTCAAGAACTGGAACAGGAAATAGCCGAATGGAAAGATAAATACCTACGCTGTATGGCTGAATTTGAGAATTTCCGAAAGCGTTCTATAGCTGAAAAAGCAGATTGGATCAGATTAGCAACTCAGAAATTTGCTTTGGAGATCTGCGATGTTTTAGATAATTTCGAAAGAGCTATCTTACAGGGTAGTGAGGAAGAAAAATCTACTCCTTTTGGGAAAGGAGTTCTGATGATTGAACAGCAGCTTCGTAAAGCTCTTGAAAGAGAAGGAGTAAGAAAAATTGAAGCACTGGGACAACCCTTCAATCCAGAGTTCCATGATGCTCTGGCTCATATTCCCAGTGATTTAGAAAACAATACTGTTGCAGCCATAATTCAAAATGGATACACAATGCACGATAAGGTGTTGCGTCCAGTTCGAGTAGCTGTTTCCAACGGTTCAAAAATAAATAATGAGTCTCAAGAAGAATAAAATCTGTGCTGGAGCTTTTCAGAGCTCTACAGCAAACAAAAAATAAATAATGAATCCCAGGAGGAAAAATGGGAAAAATAATAGGAATTGATCTCGGAACAACAAACTCCTGCGTTGCCGTTGTTGAAGGCGGCAAACCAGTAGTTATTACCAATGCGGAAGGAAGCAGAACAACTCCTTCTGTAGTTGGTTTTACAAAGGATGGTCAACGTCTGGTAGGGCAATTAGCAAAACGCCAGGCAATAACCAATCCCCAGAATACTGTCTTCTCCATAAAAAGATTTATGGGAAGAGGTTACGATGAAGTAACAGAAGAAATTAAGCAGGTCCCTTTTAAAGTCATCCGTGGCTTAAAGAATCAAGCAGCAGTGCATATTGATATGGAAAATAAGGATTATACTCCTCAAGAAATTTCTGCTATGATCCTTACCAAAATGAAAGAAACAGCAGAAGCATATCTGGGGCAAAAAGTTACAGAAGCTGTTATCACTGTTCCTGCTTATTTTAATGATGCTCAGCGCCAAGCCACAAAAGATGCCGGACGCATTGCTGGGTTAGATGTAAAGAGAATAATTAATGAACCGACTGCTGCAGCTCTGGCTTATGGGATGGAGAACAAAAAGGAACAAAAAGTAGCCGTATATGACTTGGGTGGGGGAACTTTCGATATCAGCATTCTGGATATTTCTGAGGGTGTTGTGGAAGTGCTTTCTACCAATGGCGATACTCACTTAGGTGGAGATGATTTTGATAAACGGGTCATTGATTGGATATTGGAACAGTTCAAAAAACAGGAAGGGATGGATTTATCCCGCGATCCGATGGCTATGCAAAGATTACGGGAAGCAGCCGAAAAAGCTAAAATTGAGCTTTCTGGAACACTGACCACCAATATCAATCTGCCTTTTATTACTGCTGATGCTACAGGTCCCAAGCATCTTAATCTGGATTTGACCAGAGCAGAGTTTAATCGACTAACTGCTGATTTGGTAGAGAGATCTTTAGGACCATGTAAAAGAGCTATGGATGATGCAAAGTTGAAACCATCAGAGATTCAGGAAGTTCTTTTAGTGGGTGGGAGTACTCGTATTCCTGCTGTTCAAGAAGCGGTAGAGAAATTCTTTGGTAAAACACCTAACCGAAGCTTGAATCCGGATGAAGTTGTAGCTATCGGAGCTTCGATTCAGGGAGCCATTCTCTCTGGTGATGAAAAAGTTAGCGATGTATTACTATTAGATGTAACTCCCCTATCTTTAGGTATTGAAACTTTGGGTGGAGTAATGACAAAATTGATTGAAAGGAATACTACGATTCCAACTAAAAAAAGCGAAGTTTTCTCCACAGCAGCAGATAACCAAACTGCAGTGACTATTCATGTTCTACAGGGTGAGCGTCCAATGGCTGCCGATAATAAATCCTTAGGGCGTTTTGACCTGGTTGGAATTCCAGCTGCTCCAAGAGGAATTCCCCAAATTGAAGTTACCTTCGATATCGATGCCAATGGCATTTTGCATGTTTCTGCAAAAGATAAGGGAACAGGTAAAGAGCAGTCCATCAGAATTGATCGTGCCGGAAGTATCAGTAAAGAAGATATCGACAGAATGATTAAAGATGCCGAACTTCATTCGGAAGAAGATAAAAAACGCCAGGAATTTGTAGCGGCGAAAAATGAGCTGGATTCCTTGATCTTCAGTACGGAAAAGAGTTTGAGCGAATATGGAGATAAATTGTCAAGCAGCGAAAAAACTGAACTGGAAGAAGAAATTAAAAATGCTAAAGAAAGAATGGAAAGAGCATCTGACGCTGCTGAATTAAATGAAGTGAAAGAAAACCTTGCCAAAAAAGCACAACATTTAGGTGAGGTTATCTATGCTCATATGCAACAACAACAAAGTGCCAGCGGCGAAGGATATAACCCTAATGAAAGTGGTTATAATCCAGAGGATTATACTCAACAAGGACCTCAGGAAGAAGAATCTCCCAAACAAGAGGGTCCTATAGATGCTGATTTTGAGGTTGTTGACGATAAATAATTCATAAACAGGATCAGACGAATTCTAACGGATTGACACGGAATAAAACTAACAAATAGAATTCCGTGTTAATCCGTCTGATCCGAATGATAAATAAAAGTTGAGGTAATTAATAGCGAAAAAAAGAAGGATAGTTTTGTAATTGAGTGAGAAACTTAATATGGAATCATCTGAGAAGCATTAAGTTTCAGCTATGAAATCAATGAAATCTGTGAGAGGTTAATTAATGGAAAAAAGAGATTATTATGAGGTATTGGGCGTTGATAGAAATGCCGACGAAGCTACTATAAAAAAGGCATATCGAAAGCTGGCAATGCAATACCATCCAGACAAAAACCCAGATAATAAAGAAGCTGAAGAGAAGTTCAAAGAAGCAAGTGAAGCTTATGAGGTGTTGTCGGATAAAGAAAAAAGACAAATATACGATCAATACGGTCATTCTGGACTGGAAAATAAATTTGGAGGAGCAGGTTTCTCCTGGGAAGAATTTATGCATCGCAGTGATCTTAATGATATCTTCGGCGATGGTTTTAGCAGTATCTTTGATACTCTTTTTGGAGGAGGTTTTGGAAGCAGAAATCACCGCAGTTCAAGTGGTTACAATAGAGGAGAAGACCTTCAAATTGAGCTTTCATTATCACTTCAGGAAATAGCTAAGGGTGTTGAAAAGACCATAAAAATTGGCATTAAAGAGCCTTGTGACAAATGTGGTGGAACAGGAAGTGCAGAAGGAAAAACCGAAACCTGCCCTACTTGTAAGGGAACAGGGCAGATTCGCCAAATAAGACAGTCACTTTTTGGTCGCATGCAAACTATTTCCGAATGCCCAAATTGCCAGGGCGAAGGGAAAGATATAAAAAATAAATGTAGTAAATGCTACGGAGAAGGACGAGTAGGTAATGTCCGCGAAATAAAAGTTAAAATTCCCCCTGGAGTGGCTGAAGGGCAATATGTTCGTTTAAGGGGACTGGGTAATGTTGGAGCGCGAGGTGGGAATAGAGGAGATATTCTGGTTTTAATTCATGAAAAGCAGGATGAACTCTTTGAACGGGATGGATATAATATTGTATTAGAATACCCTATTAGCGTATCTCAAGCAGTGTTGGGAGATGAAATAATTGTACCTACTTTAACTGGTTCAGTAAAAATGAAAGTCCCTGCCGGAACCCAAAGTGGGAGATTATTTCGTTTAAAAGGACAGGGAATTCAGAGCCCAAATTCTTCTTCGCGCGGCGATCAAATAGTAAAAATAGTTGTAGTAACTCCAACTAAACTCTCTCGGGACGAAGTTGAATTATATACACGCTTACGCGAATTTGACAAAAAAAGAGACCTAAAACCAGGGAAGAGTTTTGTTTCGAAATTGAGGAGTTACTTCTTATAAATATTATGCCGTCTATTTATGTTCCGGAATTAAGCCCTGATAAACGATCTATTACCATTGCAGGTGAGGAATATCACCATTTGGTTAATGTTAGAAGGGTAAAAATTGGAGAGATAATCAAGCTGAATAGTGGCACTGGAGTTATTGCAGAAGGGAAAATATCTGAGCTTACCAAAAGGTCGGTAGTAATAGAATTACTCGAGTTAGTCGAATATCCTTATCCCGAAAAGAACTTTGCCATTGCATTTGCTCTTCTTAAAAATAAACACGATGAACTCCTGATAGAAAAATGTACTGAATTGGGTGTTAGTACTTTCTATCCAATGATTACTGATTTTAGTGTGCGGATTCCATCAAAAAATACGGTTAACCGATTTCGACAAATTGCTGTATCAGCTATAAAACAGTGTGACAATCCTTGGTTACCAATGATTAACGAACCCTTACCACTAACGGAAACAATAGATAAGGTTCTCTCTGAGAGATGGGATCCTGTTTTATGCTCGGAACAAAAACCCCCAAAAAGAATATCCAATTTATCCAGTAATATTAAACCCTGTTTCATTATCGGTCCAGAAGGCGGTTACAGTGAAAAGGAATTTGCTTTTTTTATAAAAAAAGACATTCTCCAAATATCAATTTGCCCTCTTATAACTAGAGCAGAAACAGCAGCTATAGCAGCTGCAGCTCAATTTCAGCTGTTATAAGACCCCAATAATACAGTCAAAGAAAAGTGATTTGGCAAATTCCGATTTGCTTAATCCAAATTGGGAACCCAATTGCTGTGTAGGTTTACCTCCAATTTCTATTGCCAAATTGGAATAAACTAAAAGTAATAGAGTAGTGATAACGGCTTCAAAAGAAGAATGGCTGGCTTGTCTATGTATGAATAACAGCAAATGCGTATGTTGTTCCATCCTCTCGTTATGTTCTAATTCTACAATGTAAGGTTAATTTGCCTAAAAGGGAATTTCGATTATTATATCAAAAAAAGGAGTATGAAATGAATAATAAAAAGCTAAAAATATTGAATCCGATTATGTTTATCGCGATCTTTACTACTTTTGTAGCAATGCTTACCTACAAAATTTCAGGTTTTTTTAATTATGATGCCTATGGCTTCAAAGAACTGCATGAAATATGCGGCTTTATCTTCGTCATTTTGGCTATTTTTCATATTGTCTATAACTGGCAATGGATTAAAAGTCAGATCTTTGGCATAAAGCCCAAGAAAAAATAGAGTGGCCGTAAGCCCCATTTCTTTACGAGAAATAAAAGCGGAGCTTCAGCGAGCTCCGACTACAATTTAATTTACTATCATTTTATGAGGTAGAAAAGGACACCAACCTTCCGGTAAGAAGAACAACTTTCTCTTATTTTAGCTTTAGCATTTTCTTTGTCAGAGCTTTACCATCTGCCTCCAGGCGCATAAAATAGATGCCAGGGGCAACTTTGTTACCGGCTTTATCTTTTCCATCCCAAATTAATTGATAACTACCAGAGGACTTGGTTTCCTCCAGTATACTCTTAATGTGCTGTCCTTTAATATTATAGACATCAACCTTAACTTTACCTGCTCTAATCACCTTATACTGAATATCAGCAGTAGAATAAAAGGGATTCGGACTTAAGTGCAAAGCGGTTTGTGCAGAAGTTTGCAGGTTCTCCTCTATATCCAAACCTTCTATTAACATATTAATAACATTGCTGGGATCGGAATCTAACAAACCGTAAGCTGCAGTTATATAATAACGGTAAACCCCATTGGCAGTAATTGTATCGGTATAATACAATTGAGTTGGATCAGTTATTTCTGCTATCACAGAACCATTTCTGTGAATCCGATAGCCAGTTAGGGCTCTATTTGAACCTTGCATTTCCCAGAAGAGATTTACCGTGTTATAATTTACTTCGGAATTAAGATTATAAGGGCTTAACATTTGTTGATATTCATAAGCTCCAATGTCAATTCTGGCTATTCCATCATTATCTCCATCCCAAAATCTTTCATTCATAGCAACATCATATAGCCCTACATTTATTGCTGTGGGATCGAGTATTCCAGCATCAATCAAAGGTGAATTTTCACTTAAGGAATAGGGTTGTTCAGTTTGCATCCGAAACAGGGGATCGGTATTGACATTTCCTGGACCCCAGATAATAGTATTTAAAGGGCTCGTATTTACAATACCGGCATATCCACCTCGGATATCGTTATTCTCTAAATATAGTGTAGTTGGTCCTATTTCTGAAAAGTACTTAAATTTTATTTCATAAGGCATTGCCGGGTTCCAGAATATATTGTTTTTCAGATAAGCATTCCCTATAATATATATAGTATAATTGCCTCCACTATTTCCGGTAAAAGTACAGTTCTGGATGGATAAACTATCATTCTTGGCTACTATGGAAATCATCATATCTGTACTATATGCTTGATAATTGTCGGCGAATATGGAATTACTTAGGTTTAATTTTAAGCTTTGCCCATTTTCATTCGCTACTATTTGCATTATTGTAGTCATATCATAGTGTTGATTACTGGGAGAATAGCAATTATCTATTCTTAAACGGTTGATATTTGCCTCGCCGCAAAAGCTAACATCAAGCCCAATCATTTCTGATTCAGCAGTAATATGACTGATATGAATATCAGTCATATCTAATGTTCCACTACATGAGGTAATCATTATCCCTCTGGTAACATAATCTAATCCTATTATATTATTTATAGATATATTCTGCATCTCTATGTTTTGGGACAGACTCATTGATATTCCTAATGCTGACAAAATATAGAGCATATCAGATATATTTATGTTCTTTAAAGATATCGTATTAGAACAGCTAGTGGCAAAAAATCCGGATATATTTTTTCCTGAGACATTTGATATTGATAGATTCTCACTGTGAGGAACACCAACAAAAATACCTGAATAACCGTCACCATCTATTATGGTTTGCTCAGTTGAAACACCAACTATACTTGTATTGGTTTTTACAGGACAGGGGAACCTTTGGTTATTTTGGCTTGGGGAATAAACACCTTCGGCAAGATAGACCTTTTTAGGATTTTGGCTATCGGAAGCAAGCATATACATTGCCTTGAAGATGGTCTGAAAAGGTTCCTGAGGGCTTGTTCCGCTATTGGAATCACTTCCCCAGGGGGCAACATAGAGGTCTTGGTTTATTTCTTGATGGCCTGTAGTATGCAATATATCAAAAGTGAAGGGATTTACTATATTATGATCATAAGCAATTCCACTGGCATAATAATTCCAGGGATTGGCTACGGTAAATGTATCCACTATTACAGCCGTATAACTTTCCCAATAAGTTGAAATATCAGAACCCTGGGCTGCTAAGTTATTGTATATATTACAGCGGTTTACCGGATCAAAGGTAAGAGACCATAAATTTAATGGATTATCCTGATATCTTATACCTCCACCTGCATCTGCAGTATTATCGTAGATAGAATTACCACTAAGGAATACATTGGAAGTAGAAATAAATAGACCTCCTCCTGTAGAAGCAGTATTGTTTCTTATTACATTATTAATAAGATAGAAATTGCGTACATTACCTTGTCCTATCAAAAAAATACCACCTCCTCTAAACAATCTTGTTGTCAAATCCATATGACCGGAGCCATTGGTTATAGTGAACCCTCTTATTGTAAGTTCCGATTCGCCATTCTTAATGCTAATCACACTTTCGTTTCTGCCTCCGTCTATTATGGTGTTGTATTTATATTCCAGATTTCCGGTGGTAAGTTCCAAACTGGCAAGGGTAATATTTTTTCCCATCATACTGAGATTTTCATAATACCTGCCCGGGTAAACTAAGACTGTATCACCATCACAACTTTGAGCAATCGCTGACTGTATTTGTTCAAAATCCTGAGTTCCATCTCCGGAAACTCTTAAAATCAATGCATGGACCTGTCCTACCCACATTAATATTGCCATTATTACTATAATCTTACGCACTTCCAGCTCCTTTACCTTTTCTAAATCCGGAGCCCGCTAAATAAAAGCGAGTTCCGGTTTGGTTCAATATTCTTTGTTTATTTCATTAACAGCATCTTATTGCTGAATACACCTTCGGGAGTTGAAAGGCGGTAGAAATATAACCCCGAAGCGACAGCTTTCCCTAATTGATCATCACCGTTCCATATATAGCTGTAGGTTCCTTTTTTAAGTTCAGAGGAACAGAGGGTTTTCACTTTCTGTCCTTTAACATTGAAAATATCCAATTTTACAGGCAAGTCCTGTGCAAGATAAAAGGATATTTGAGTACTCGGATTGAAGGGATTGGGATAGTTTTGATTTAATTTTACTATACTGGTTACAGATTCACTATCGGAATTACCCTTTAAGGAGATATAACCATAATCCTTAATTTCGCTTAATTTAAGTGAACCGGGCACAAAGCGATAGCTATTAGGATCATAAATCTGGTAATCCTGTTTTACGGCTTTACCTTTGGTTCCATAATAAAAAGAGAGCTCAATTTCATCATTGCCTTTGGCAGATTCAGGGTAAAGGTTAATATCCATAACTTCATTATCAACTACTACTGCACCAATACACTCACCATCAGCAAAAACACCAATTTCCTCGGGCATATTTTCCGGATCAAGTTCCACATACAAAGGAATATAATCTATTTTTTCCGTATAACTGAATTGAGTGGGAGCAGTTCTAATATAGGCATCTACAGGTGTTCCCCAACAGAACCAGAACATTTCTGAGGGGGCGTGATCAATTAATTCCAGCATAACCATTGTTCCTTCCGAGAAGGTAAAAAGGGAAGGATTAACAATCCAAGGGCTGCCTAAGATTCTTTCCCGGCGGGAAGTGCTCCAGGACTGGGTTTTAATACTGTAAATATAATCCAGATAAGTATGACCCTGTCCATTGGGAATAAGATTGGATAAAGCTGTTACGACATTTTGGGTATAAGGAACAAAATAGCCCACCCAGTTAGAGAAATATGAGCCACCATCCATTACCAATAATTCAACCGGAACCGTATGTGGATCAGCTCGAAATCCGCTAACAGTTAATACATCTACTGGGTTATGAGCATCAAAACTAATAATAAATCCCTTGGGAGCAGTTACCTGATAAAAAGAGTTATACCAGATTCGGTCAAATATATTATATGACATTATGCCACCCTGACGCCAATCCACATAGCTCCAGAATATTTTGTTTAATTGAGGGACAAGATTAAACTCCATATAAGGACTAAACATATACCCGAGTTCATTCCAGTGCTGTCCCTCAGGGGCAGAGACCGTATCTACAACTGGAAAACATCTCCAGAAAATTCCCCGTTCGGGAGTAGTTCGATCAAAATTGTAGGTCTCTATTTCATGCGGATAGTAGCGATAGCCCATATCATTAGGAGTTCCATCAGGATCATATCCTAAATGAGGATCACCGGCATCAATACAAGGACTGGGACCATTCACATCCCATTTAAGAGTGTAAATATGATTAAGAGCGTCTTCAAAACGGGGGTCAACAGAGATATTGTTGGCTCCAGTTACTGCTGACTGCGTGTCACAATAGTAATAGACAGAAGGTAAGCCATTATTGAGTGCTCCATTTCCCCACAGGATACAGTTTCTATAGGTGTTTGCTCCAAAACGACCCTGATTGGCTAATTCATTATCCGCTATAGTACAGTTTTCCAGATTAGCGCCATTAATTTCTATGGCGATATTATTACCATAGAATAGACAGTTATAGATAAATCCGGGTGTCCTATTTCCGTTCATATCACTTATAGCAGTGTGATTATTTCGGAAAGTGCAATTGGAAATGTTTACATTACTTACATCAATGTCAAAATTTAAAGGAGTACCATAAATATAATCCTCAAAGATGCAATTATCAATAGTTAGAGCACTCCAATGGATTATTGTCTCATTATTATTATTACCCCGGAAAGTTATTCCACTAAAATCAACTTCATATACCGGTTCACTTAAAGAGGCGATATAAAATGTCTCTGCAATTACAACATCCTCAGGATTATTAGTATAGCTTCTTAGTCCTAATTGCCGGTTAATATAATGTTGATCTTGATTATTATATAACCCGGGCATAAAAACCAAGCAGTAATCTTCCTCAGGGTTTAATTGGGTTAGAGCATAAGCAATTGATTCAAAAGGATCATTTATGGTTCCTGTTCCGGGATGGACGGCAGGATTACCTACATATAGATCAACAGCACTAAGTAAACTGCTAACTGAAAGAATGGTAACTATAATAATTAACTGGGCAATGTTTTTCATAGAAAACGCCATTCTGTTGTTACTTAAATGGGGGGGGGGGGTAGAATTAAAGATTTTTTCATTTTTTTTACTCCTAATTTTAGGTTAGAATGAAAATGATAGGTTTAAGTTTAAACATAAAGATCGATGTTCATTCTCGAACTTATGAGTTCACTTATACCAAGCCAGTTTACGAAATTCTTCTATTTAATATTGCAGATAAGCTCTGCACCCAAAGATACAGCTATTATCATATTCCCTCCTTTTTAAGGAACATTTTTTAGCTCTTATATTTTAGCTTTTGGGGCAACACACTAATATGTAAATTTTCAATCCATATAGAAATGTTGCATAATTAAATTTCCTCTCACCAAAAATCACACTATTAGCAGATTCTGGAATCACATTGAACAAAAATCATTATATATATTTTCAGTATTTTCTGTCAATATATTTATTCTTTTGGCATTCCCATATTTTTTT
>DJGX01000062.1 GCA_002432865.1 Cloacimonetes bacterium UBA5835 | reverse complement strand
TAGCAACAAGATATTTTGTCCCCCGCCTTTTCCTATCAAAGCTGAAGCTCGGTTTAGAGTTAAAACAAAACTTCAATAAAACGGGAGATGCTGGCAACCAAATCTTTCATTGCAGAGCATCTTCCAACCTGTAAAAAAAAATACATCACAATATTGTTACTGTACAAATTAAGAGTTCATTCGTTAATGTGCAGTTCGGGAAGAAGTTGTTGTTTGGGTGGTTGTGTGCATTGTTCTTGTTTTAACTCTCAATTTTGAAGTTGGTAAAATAGCCAAAATGCGGTTGCAAGAAAAGTAATGAGTAACAACCGTATAATGAAATGGCAGTGGCAAAATTGAAAGTCAAAACAAGCATCGTGTTACATCAACATTGAAAGACATAACCGGTTGCCTGTTTACATAAAGCGGACAACGCTTTCCAGCGGTTTTCTCTCACTGCTATTTGCAAAATTGCTTACTGCTTTGGTATAAAGACCTTTTTTTTCTTTCGGATAGCCCAAAGGAGCCATTGCTACTATTTTCCAGTTCTCTGGAATTTTTAAATATGCCTTTAGTTTCTTTTCGGAAAATGCAGCCAGCCAGCAACTTTCAATTCCGTAACTGCGTGCATATAATAACATTTGATGAAAAGAAATGGCTGTATCCACCAGATAATAGTCCTTCCCGTTTATTTTAATGTTATCTTTCAAATCGGCGCAGGCAATAATCAAACAAGGTGCTTGTCGGATAAAAAAATTAGATAATCCGATCAATCCACAGTGTAAAGCCAGTTTTTGAATTTTGGCATTTTCTGTAAAAACCAGATATCGCCAGGGCTGACGATTTTGCGTGGAAGGAGCCAAATGCCCCGCTTCCAATATTTCTTGGATTATTTCTGCAGGAATGGGAGTAGGTAAAAAATCTCGCACACTGTGTCTTTCCCAAATCATTTCTTTGGCATCCATAGCTCCAAATCCTCTTTAGTATTAACATTTTTTAATATTCCGGAATCCTTTACGGGGATATCTACAACAGGCAAACTACAGGTATGAATGATATATTGTAATCCTTGGTTCTTATCTTCTTTATCCAGATTAAGCTCTGAAGGGATTAAAATCGGGTGACCTCTTTGCTGATTAAAAACGGGGCGGAGAACAGCCAAAGGATTTTGACAATGCGTTTTTATCAATTTTTGGACTGTATCTGCAAAAACAAAAGGAAAATCAACCGGGAAAACCAGATAACCGCTATTTTCCTGTTTACTTTTCAGTTCGCTAACCGCCATTCGTAAAGTAGTCAGCATATCAGGAGTATTTTCATACCTTGCTACAAAAATATCTTCCACCCCGGCAGCGGTTAGAATTTTCCTTATTTGTTCTATAAAGCTTATCCCCATTAGGCTGATATCTGCTTTGGGTAAACCTATTCTCTTTCCCTTTCCGGAAGCAAGAATAATTGCAGTAACTTTCATCCCTCTGCTCTCAGCCCTCAGCTATTATTGAATTCCTCAATTGCGTTATCCAGTTCAGATAGATTGTTTTCAAAGGTCTCAATCCAATATTCCGGTTCCCATTGC
Source organism: Cloacimonetes bacterium UBA5835 (assembly GCA_002432865.1). GTDB lineage: Bacteria > Cloacimonadota > Cloacimonadia > Cloacimonadales > Cloacimonadaceae > Cloacimonas. The sequence continues at coordinate 9,149 of DJGX01000062.1, read as the reverse complement.
TGGATTAGTTCTGTTTCAGATTTACCTTGTTGCTCCACCCAGGTATAGTACTTAAGGTTATGAATCCGCTTTTTCTCTTTATAACTTAATTCCAGCAGGTTATCGTAACTCTGGGCATTTAGGACTCCTTCTCTATCCAAAGCAGCCTGCAGTTCTGAATATTCACCCTTTGCGGCAGTTTGTTCTTGCAGACGGGAATGATACATTAAAGAACTGTCTGTAAAGCTGGTAAAGATAATATCCTGTTCGTTAAACTCATAATATTTAGCCATTTTAATAGCGGATAGGAGATTACAGATTGAAGAAATTCCTAAAAGATCAAGTTTATCAGCCAAATTGGGATTAATCCCGTTTTGCTTCAGATATTTTATTCCAATTGGCTCATTGAATAAGCGTAAAAGCCGCATACAATCTTCATCCCTGATAGCTGTAACCAGATCTGTATTACGCACATTATGAATCCAAGGTATATGTTTATCGCCAATTCCTTCAATGCGATGTTTACCAAAACCGTTCATTAGCAGAGTTGGGCATTCCAAAGCTTCGGTGGCATTTATCTTACAAGAAGGATACTGGTTTTTTAAAAAATCACCAGCAGCTATAGTTCCAGCACTTCCTGTAGCGCTAACATATCCACTTAACCGATCACCCGGTTTTTTAATTGCTTCAAAGACCTCGCTGATAGCATTACCGGTAATATGATAGTGCCAGAGAGGATTGCCAAACTCATCAAAATGGTTCAAAATAACAAAAGTAGGATCTTTGCGCAACTCGGCACATTTATCATAAATCTCTTTAACATTGGATTCGCAACCGGGAGTTACATATATTTCAGCTCCAATTTCGCGTAGCCAGTCAAATCGCTCTTTACTCATTTCTTCCGGTAAAATAGCTACTGCCGTACAGGCCAATAGAGCACAATCAAAAGCTCCGCCTCTACAGTAACTACCTGTGGATGGCCAAACTGCTTTATGAATTTCAGGATCAAAAGTACCCGATACTAAACGCGAAACTAAACAAGCATAAGCAGCTCCAACTTTATGCGTTCCTGTAGGAAAATATTTTCCCGCCAAACCTATTATTCTTGCTTTTACACCTGTTAGTTCAGAAGGAATTTCCAAGTAGTTAGGCTTGCCGAAAAGTCCCGTATTTATATCATTCTTCCAGTTTATCCTAAATAGGTTTAAGGGATTAATGTCCCAAAGTCCGATAGGCTTCAATTTTTCCTTAATTGTTTCAGGAATGGTATCCGGAAACATCTGTTGGTGGAAGGTAGGCAGAATTATACCCCGTTCTTTACAACGCTTGGCATTCTTTTTAGCAACAACGGGGTCTATTTTAGTAATCAGCTTTGGCATTTATACCTCCTATATATAAATATGCAAATAATAAATTAACTAAGAACAGGAACTGGGCTTTTTTGTAAAGAAATATTGAATTTACAAAAAACTCTTCAACTTGGCAACAGGGTTTTGCACTTTACTGTTCAATATCATCGCAGCAATCACGAAGGGTTTGTAACCCGCTTCTTGATAAGTATGATAGCGGTATCTTTCAAATACGCTTTGGGAAACCTCTCCCCGTTCACAACTTACATCACTGATATCTGCAGGTAGACAGTGTTCGTAAAGAGCTTCTCCATTTTTAGTAAGTTTCATCATTTCTTCGTCACATTCCCAGTCAATAAACCTTTCATTATTGGCCAAACAAAGCTGTTCCAGTTCCTGCAGACCTTGTTTATTTCCTATTCTAAGTAGTTCAGTTCTTTCCTGCATAACAGCCAAAGGAGCCCAGCTTTTGGGATAAACAACATCAGCATCCTTAAAGGCCTCTTCCATATAGTGTGTCTGAGCAAAAGAACCTCCACTTTCCTGCGCAAAAAAGGCAGCACTTTTTAAGGTTTCCGGCAGCAAATTATAACCCTCAGGATGCGCTAAAACTACATTCATTCCGAAGCGAGTCATCAGATTTATTACTCCCTGAGGCACGGAAAGCGGTTTTCCATAAGATGGAGAATATGCCCAGCTCATAGCCAGTTTCTTGCCTTTCAAGTTTTCCCAGCCACCAAAATAATCCTTTAGTTTCAGTAAGTCGGAAAGCACCTGAGTAGGATGATCTAAGTCACACTGTAAATTCACTATAGTTGGTCTTTGGGCTAAAACACCTTGAATGTAGCCATCGGAAACTGCCTGCGCCACTTCCAGCATATAACTGTGTCCCTCTCCGGGATACATATCATCACGGATACCAATTACTTCCGTTAAGAAAGATATCATATTTGCTGTTTCGCGAACAGTTTCTCCGTGTGCTATCTGACTTTTCACTTCATCCAATTCTGCCAGGGCAAGTCCTAAACCATTTACAGCAGAAGCAAAACTGAAACGAGTGCGCGTGCTATTATCTCTGAAGATGGAAATTGCCAAACCGTAATCAAAAATACGCCAGGGTTTCTTTTCCTTATGCAGACATTGCAGTATTTCTGCCGTCAACATCACTGCTTTTAGATTATCAAAACAGTTCTCCCAGGTTAATAAAAAATCCTTGCCATACAGGTCTGGTTGTAGGGTTTCCAGCTCTTCAATCAGAGCGCTTGCTCTTTCTCGATTATCCATATTCACCTCTTCTTCCCTTTTCAGAAAGGGCTAAGAAAATATTAAATCAAACAAATTGGAATGCGAGCCAATCCTAATCAGGATTAAGAACTCATCTTATATTCTATAGAACACAAGAATATTAGGAGTTAAATAGCATTCTCGGCATTCGCTTTTTCCACTTTTTAGCTGATAATCTTTATATCTGGCGGGTAATGGCTTTCCCGACATTAATTTTAGTACCACTTTAAGGTTTTGGATATTCCGATATTTCTTGTAATCTCTCTCAAATTGAGAAGTATAACCGATTTCGAGCAAATCGACTCTCTAAAGAATTCAGGAAGCCATCAATATTACTATAAACCGATAGTTTTTCCGGATGTTTTGGTTCCATATTTATTTCCTTATTTTTGATAAGAGTTAATGTATTTCATTTGTTTCACTTCTTTGTTTATGTCAAGCTCAAATTTTGAAGAAGCGAATGAACGGTTATTCCATTCAGAGACAGTAGATTTATTATAGTTACCGATACCTCCAAAACAAAAACTTTGAACTCGTGCACTGTGAACAAAGCTATCACACTTTCCTAAATTTCCATCTTCCTAATCTATCCTTCTCAACTTTCACTATCTTACTCTTTTTTTCTTAGTTCCGTATCATTTATAATGATATAATGCCTGTTTCACGCTTGTAGCGGATTCGGAAAGAGTAAAATAGCCTTTATTTTTCGCATCCCAGCAGATAGCTTCACCCTGAGGCTCAGTTATATAAGGCAGAGATTTAAAATTTTGGGAGAGGGTAATGATGTTTTTATCGTCTCGTTTGGTTTTATACCTATATATACTTGTATAAGTCTTAATTATTAGTAGTTTTCCATTATCACTCAGATCAGCTGCAGTAACCCAAGATAAAGGCAAAGAACAAATTCTCTCAGCAGTGCTTATGTTCTGAAAATTGAAAGGATAGGCAATCCGATATAGACCCACCTGCTCTTCTCTTTTGCTAATTAAATAAATATCTCCAGTTTTAGGTTCCAAGAAAATAGCTTCTGCATCGCGAGGTCCGTCTTCATACTGTATTTCTATAGTATCAACCTGGCTGCTTTGAATAATTTTATCGTTATTAGCAATTAAGGGTTCTCGAACCCTGTAAATATACACAGAATTGTATTTAGCGTTATTATCACCAATATCAGCAATATAAATATAGCTTTTCCCAGTATGCGGGTCTTTGGCAATAGCAATATCTTCCCAATCGCGGTTTTTAGTGTTGTTTATTATCAAAGTAGCCAGTAATTTGCCATCTGTTCCCAGAGCATAAATTTCTGCTTTATTACCAGAATCGTTATGGCTCCAAAGCGTCTGTTTGTTTACAATGCCCAAATCAATACCAGACGCTTCTTTTAGAAGGTCAGTTTGTAAAACATATTCCTTGGGGGGATGGCTGACCAAAGCAAATAAGGCAATGGCTGTAACCAAAATCAAAACGAAAACAAGCTTTTTCAGCATTAATACCTCATATATTTCTGGATGATTGAAATCCCTGTCCACTCCCAGCTAATAAACTTATCAGCTGTTCTAAATTTATCGTTAACTTTTGATTCCAGGCGCAAGTTATAAAATGAAACACTGTCGTTCCAAATATAATTATGGGGAAGATTATAAGCCGGATTCTGTGCTTTCAGTTTCCTGAAAGTGATGTTCATTCATCTTGACTGCTTCTCACAAAACAGTTCCAGCTGCCTACCCGAAAGCGATGCGGGCAACATCATTGCTTTCCTATTTGGCATTGCACCAGATAAGGCTTTCCTGGCTATCTCTGTTACCAAAGATACCGGTGGTCTCTTACACCGCCGTTTCACCCTTGCTGCTTCAGAAAAAACTGAATAGCGGTTTACTTTCTGTGGAGCTATCTCTGCATCACTACAGCTTCCTGTTAGGAAGTATCCTGCCCTATGGTGTCCGGACTTTCCTCTGCATTTTTACAGCGAACATCTAATCTTCCCCATACATAATATAATGCAATTCTATGATAAAGCAAACTGCATATTCATTCGGGTTAGATTAGCTGGAAGCATCATCAGTTTTATCTTCAAAGCGGTTCATTAGAATGCGTCCGCAATTTTCGCAGTAGATAATTTTCCTTCGTAATTGAAGTTCAATCCGCATTTGTTGACGAATCACAAAACCGCAGGCTCCACAGGAACCTTCACGGGTATAAGCTACTGCCTGATTTTGTTTGTGTTTTATCATATTACCATAGTATTTTACAAGTGAAACTGGTAAAGTGCGTGCTAAATCATTTCTTTGAGTGCGGACTTCCTCAATTTTAGTATCCAGGGAAGCAATTTGTTCTCTCAAATCACTTTCTTTTTCTTTCTTCAAAGCTTCTGCTTTTTCCAGAACAGATTTGGCAGTGGCTATTTTTTCCTTGATTTCGTTTTCTAATTCCATCAGTTCTAAAAGAGAGGATTCATTATCAGAGATTTTATCCTTAATATAAGCGATTTCACTGTTTAATGCCTTATATTCCTTGTTGTTTTTAATCTCTGTAAGCTGCGCAGAATATTTTTTGCTTTGTTCCTGCATTTGTTTAATCTCCATTTCAACAGAACGCTGCTTTTTATTTATTTCAGCGCGTTCGGTTTCTACGGCAAGAAGATTGGCAGTTGCCTCTTCTACACTTTCTATAATCTCGTTAAGCTGTTTAGGTAGTTCCTTTTGCAAAATGCGATAACGGCCAATCTGATCATCCAGGGCTTGCATTTTGGCTAATGTCTTTAATTCTTCTTCCATCGCTTACTCCTTAAATAACAAACTAATATCCAGGGACTTATATGAATGAGTGAGAGCTCCAGAGGAAATAAATTGAACTCCGGTTTCGGCATAAGTACGAATATTTTCTTCTGTAATTCCACCCGATACTTCAAATTCCAAAATATCTTTATATTTCTTTACTACTTTCCTGATCTGTTCAGGAGTCATATTATCCAGCATAACTCTATCTACACCAGCATTTACGGCTTCTGCAACTTCCTTCGCATTGGTAACCTCAACCTCAATTTTATAGCTGATATTATGCTTACGAATACGGTTTACGGCTTCAGTTATTGAACCGCAGGCACGAATATGATTCTCTTTAATTAGAACCATATCAAATAACCCAAAACGATGATTATAACCGCCTCCAACTCGTACTGCATACTTTTCCAGCGAACGAAGTAGTGGTGTTGTTTTACGAGTATCCAGTAGTTTAACATTCAATCCTTCTAAAAGAGAAACATATTTAGCGGTCTTAGTAGCAATCCCCGAAAGACGTTGCATAAAATTTAAAGCTGTCCTTTCCCCTTGTAGAATAGAGGAAGGGCGTCCTTCCAAACGCATAATTTCTTCGTTAGGTTTTACTGAATCTCCATCCTTACTGTATAAAGTTATTTTCAGTTCAGGATCGACCATCTTAAATACTTGTTTCGCTATATCAATACCAGCTATAACACCTGTAGCTTTGGAGATGATATAAGCAACACTAATTTGGGGTTCAAAATCAAGATATCTGGTCGTTATATCACCTGTACCGATATCTTCTTCCAAGCTCTTACGAATGAATTCATCGAGAAACATTCTTCCTCCGAGAGAAAAAAAAAGCATTTGCGTTTTGCAAATGCTTTCCTGTTATTATATTTTCGTTTTTGTTAAGCTCGCATAATTTCTTGTCTTGGTAACACATATATCTATCTTCCTTTATACTAATCACCCATATTTTGCTTGCGCTGTATCTGTCAAGACAAAATATCATAAGCATTCACATTTTTTGGCTTGACGAAATTCGGGCTTATGAATTTTGTGTTTAAGTCGAATAAATTTAGGGGGCCTATAGCTCAGTTGGTAGAGCTACCGGCTCATAACCGGTTGGTCGGGGGTTCGAGTCCCTCTGGGCCCACCATTTTTCTCCCCCTTTTTTACATTATAAATTCCTGTTCAACAGGGAAAACAGAAGAGAGGAACTAAATGAAAATTCAAGTTCTCGTTATCTGCTTGCTATTGATAACATTACCAATTGCTGCCACAAAATATGCAGGAGAGATTTTCGCTATCAGTCCAGGTGTTCTTTCTTCAGCTATGGGTTCTACGGGGCTAACTTATGATTCCAGCTTTTCAGTTGGTTGGTGGAATCCAGCTCTTTTAGGTTTAATTTCTGATAACGGAATAGAACTTATGCGTAGTGAGCATTTTGAGGGTTTGATGGAGCAAAATCAAATGAGTGTAATTCTTGGCTCTACTACGAAAACCTCTCTCACTCTCAATAACTTATGCATCGATAAGGTAAAACTTACCAAGCTGGAAAATCCGGACGACAGCTTAAGTAGCGACAATCGCCCTTATGTTTGGAAAACAATTAGCAATCAGGATTTCATTTTTTATGCGGGTTTAGCCAGGCAGGTTAGTAACAGTTTATATTTGGGAATTTCACCCAAGCTGGCTTACAGGTCTTTGGCTGAAAATAGCGGTTATGCTTTTGGAGCGGATATAGGAATGCTTTGGCAGATGAATAAACGAGCGCGTTTAGGATTAAATCTCAGGGATTTTTTCAGCACTCAAGTTCTTTGGGAGGGAGGCGAGAATGAAACAGTGATTCCCAATCTGGATCTGGAATTGGGATATGCTTTTTCTGTAAAAGCTAAAATTCCTGTCCATCTTGCTGTGCGTAGCGAAATTTTATTGGAAAATAGAGAAGCAACAGTGGAAACTGGAGATTTTAGTGCTGATTTTCATGCTGGCCTAGCAGTTCAACCAATTCCCAATTTGCGTTTACTTGCTGGATATGATGTAGATTGTTTCACTACCGGAATCGGAGTATCATATAAAAGTTTTGGCTTAAATTATGCCTTCCGTAATGGTTCGGAAGATGATTTGGGCTATTCGCAAAGAATTTCCGCTACATATCAATGGTAAATAAGTCATTAGCTCTTTTAGGGGCAACCGGTTCAATCGGAACTTCCACTTTTGCTGTGGCTGCTGAACAAAATATACCTATCGTTTTGGCTTCGGCAGATAAAAATCACTTATTACTGCTAAAATATGCAAAACAACACAATATCCCCTCGCTTTTTTTTACCGGAATTGAAGATCCTACATTGCAAACTAAGCTTAAAGCTGAAAATCCTGAACACAAAATATACTTTGGCGAAACCGAGCTTATTAAAGCACTGGCTAATGAAAATTATGACATTGCTTTAAATGCCATAGCCGGTTCGGCAGGATTGCGTTATAGTTTTGCCATCTTAAAACGCAATAAATATCTGGCTTTGGCAAATAAAGAATCCCTCGTTATGGGAGGTCACCTCTTAACCAAAATGCTTTCCGACAAGCCAATTATACCTGTGGATAGCGAACTTAGCGCTCTTTTTCAAGCAATCGGAAAACATCCCGCAAACGAAATTCAGCATTTGCATCTTACTGCCTCCGGAGGTATTTTTCGCGACCTGTCTCTGGAGGAATTTGATAAGATCACACCTCAGCAAGCACTTAAAAATCCAAACTGGACAATGGGAGCCAAAGTTACTCTGGATTCGGCAACTATGTTCAATAAGGCATTGGAAGTTATGGAAACTCATTGGCTGTTTAATCAGCCCTATTCTAAAATAAAAGCGGTTATTCATCCTCAATCCCTTATCCATTCTCTGGTGGAATTTATTGATGGCTCTTTTTTAGCTCAGATAAGCAATCCAGATATGAAATTGCCGATTTTATATGCCCTTTCCTGGCCCCAAAGAGTTCATTCGCAACTTGTGCAAACGGATTTAACCTCTCTTGCGCCTTTAACTTTTAGAGAAATTGATCCGAAACGCTATCCTATGTTTTATTTAGGGTTGGAGGTAGCCAATGCTGGAGGAATTTATCCCACCGTTATCAATTCTGCTGTGGAAGCGGCATCTTTTCTCTTTCTGCAAAATAAGATACCTTATTTAAAGATGTTCGATATTGTAAAAAGAGCATTGGATGATCAAGAACCTATTTCTGAACCCGATCTGGAAACCATTATGGAGATTAATTACCAGACCTATAAAAAAGTTCTGCAACAAACAGAATAGATAGACGACAAAATAACAAGACCATTTTACGGTAACACGATGCTTGTTTTTTGACTTTCAATTTTGCCACTGCCAGCCCAATTACCAGTTTCCTCTCATTTTTTTTCTTGCAACCGCATTGTAAGCATTTCTCCAACCTCAAAATTGAGAGTTAAAACAAGAACGACTTCTCCGTAACACGATGCTTGCTTTTGACTTTCAATTTTGCCACTTTCAGCCCAATTACCAGTTTCCTCTCACTATTTCTCTGGCAACTGCATTTTGGCTATTTTACCAACCTCAAAATTGAGAGTTAAAACAAGAACAATGCACACAGCCAACCAAACAACAACTTTCCCAGAACAACACATTAACGAATGAACTCTTCATTTGTACGGTAACACTAAAAGAGTGTAGTTTTTTTCCCACCGGTTGGAAGATGCGTTGCAATGAAAAAATTGGTTGCCAGCATCTCCCATTTTATTGAA
>DJGX01000003.1 GCA_002432865.1 Cloacimonetes bacterium UBA5835 | reverse complement strand
CGGCATATTCTATGAGATTATTAGTGACCTTATGCAAAGATAGAGAAAAGGATGAAATTGTTTGGCAGACAACAAACAACACCGATTTTAACTCAAAGGGCTACACATATTAACGACGGATTTTAACCCGGTGGAAAGATGAACAAGAGAATAAGTTCCACCGTAACTAATTATCCAAGGGAAAATCTCTTGTTAAGTGAAACAAACACTCTATTTCAGGAAAAGCATTTTACTGGAAAGGGTTTGATTGCCACTCTGCACTTTCCAGATATATACTCCGGCAGGAACAGAAAGGCCTTTATTATCTTTTCCGTCCCAGAAAATATTGCAGGCACCAGATTTTAGAGATACATCTTTCCAGCTTCGAAGAGTTTGTCCTTTCAGGTTATACACGGTTATTTCTGCCAGGCAATTTTTAGAGGACTCAAAAGACAAATAAGCTTCTGTTTTAAAGGGATTGGGGTAAGAAGAAAGATTCGTTAAGATAACCGGTGCAAGTTCATCCTGAGTTTGGGTTCCGTTATGCTGAAACAGTAAGGACGCGTTTATTTTAACCGCATTGCGATGCTGATAAGAATTATCCATAATGGCATACCAATCCGAACCAAGAGGGATGCTGAAAGTTCCGTTTGCTTCAGTTACAGGACCTAAATGACTATAGCCAGATCCTAAGCAATCCAGCTGCCAAAATAGTAAATTATCAATATCCAAAACCATAAAGTTCGCTTCGGCGGGTGTTTCTACCAATTTATAATGGTAGGGACGGCTTCCCAAAGAATAAATATCATCCCATAAAGAATAACCGGTAATGTAATAGCCGTCACTACTGAAAGATACGGCAAACTGAAAATCCTGAACTGGGTCTTCCGGGGGAGGAAGTTCTTCCAAAGAGGGTTCAGGCATAACTGCTGGTACAGTAAAGATAAATTGATAGTTTTCTCCAGCAACGGAATTTTCTACTAACTGAGTATAAGTTCCTACAACTTCAGGAAAATAGCCAAAAGTAGTTTCCGTGCGGCCTCGATAATTTCTGTTTTCACCTACTGTAAAAGTTACAATGCCGTTATTATTGGTATATTGGTCACAATCAAAAACATTGCTGCCATCCAAAATGGCAAGAACTACTCTGGCACCATCCACAGGGCGCTGATTGGAGTCCACAACCTGAATGGTAATATGGCAAAGTCCTTCGGAATATCTATCCGTTACAGGAGTAAATAAACCATCGGAGCGAATTTCGATAACGCTGCCAAAGACCTTGCCCCAGCCGTTTTCATAAACCAAAGGATCATCTATATAGCCATTTACCGGTTCCCAGGCAACCCAATTCTCATCCCAAAATTCGTTCCAAGTGTGATCTGTGGATATGGATATTATACTGGTACAAGGAATCAAGGCAAGACGAGCTACCGCAGCAGTTAAATCTGCATATTCTCCACAGCGTCCAAAATGCTTGGTGATAATTCTAACTGGTTGATGAGGTCTTTCGTTATTGGAAGTGAAACTCATCTGTTGATTTATCCACCATTGAATTGTGCGGATAGCATCGTTTCCAGTTCCATCCCTATTAAAAAGAGTTTGGCATTGAACTAAGGTATCGCTTAGAACTGGATAGTCACCTTCCTGAAGGTTATAGAGATAGGTTCTCCAAAATTTGCCTGTGGGAGGAGCAGCTATGTTATTGTTATGGTTAGAATTATTTTCTATAACCGTAGGATTGATGTAGGCGGCTATTTCATCGGTAAGCTTGGGATGAACAATATACCAATAATATATCTCTTGAGGGACCGTAACCTGTTGCATTTCTCCATTGGTGTTCTTTTTAAAGTAACGGGTTGTGGAATAATAATTTCCACCTGTTGCAGAATTTCCCGTATCTATAATTTCCACATAAGGAAGCTCTGTGGCAAGGGAATAAATAGCGGTTGCATTTTCCGTAAAGAGTTCCGGCAGAGCAAAAGTAGAATTTAAATACTGAGGTGAAGAATAAGCAATGCAAAAAGCAATTTCATCCACATAAGGATCTTGCGTGGAAAGAATCAAATTTGACCAGAGCAACTGTTTTTCCGGTTCCAGTTGTGCTAAAACAGAAGAAAGTTCTGCCTGCAGCCATTCAGGGGATTTGTTGATTGCCTGAAAAGCCGTTTCCGAAAGGGAATAAGGGTAACCAAAGGGCTGAACATTATGCGTTAAATTCATAAATTGCATACCAACTTGTTGTTTAGCGGGAAGACGATAGTTGAAATTCAGTTCTTGCAGTGTATCCCAGCTCTTGGGAAATTCCAATTTGCTCTTGTTAGCTTTGGATTCGTTATTAAAAAATGCAGGAACAGGAGTAGAAACAGTAGTAACTTCATCGGAAACTGGAATTTCGTTAACAGTTAAGCCGCGTTCAGCTGCTAAAAGAGTTGTGCCAACCAGCACAATTAAAATAAGATACAGCTTTTTCATTGTCTTCACCTCAATAGTAAATTTTACTTTTATACTTATGTATATAACTGCAACTTCCTGTCAACAAAAAGTAAGAACTCCAATTTTACTCATTATGGTTACAAGCAGTGAATTAATGCACATTACGCACAATCCTAAAACCCAATTCATTACTCTTATGATGGGAAGCAAAACCAAAACGTGCTGTGCAAGTACTTGCATCAGCTGGTCTATAAAAACTTCCGCCGCGGGCAATATGGTAAATCCCTTTTTCCGAACCCTTAGGATTAACCTGTTTTTGTTTATTATAGGCATCAAAATAATCCCAACACCATTCTAAAACATTACCGCTTAAGTCATAGAATCCCCATTCGTTAGGTTCTTTTGTTGCCACTTCCTGAATGCGGTCTTCGCTATTGTCGGAATACCAAGAAACTTTAGAAATATTGTTGCTACCAGAGAATTGCACTTTGTTATAGCTATCTCCACAACGAGATACATATTCCCATTCAGCTTCTGTTGGTAAACGATAGCCATTGGCTTTCCAATTGCAAACTACAGTATAATGAAGAGTATCTAAAACGCAGAGGTTATTGGGATCAAGTAATTTCTTATCTATTATATAGCAGGGAGTTAAGCCATTGCGAACGCTTAACTCATTACAAAATTCCAGCGCTTCATAAAAAGAAACATTAGTTACAGGGAAATTTCCACCCTTTATCTCAGAATGGTTATAGCCCATTACTTCAGTCCAAAGTTTTTGCTCTATTTCTGTTTTACTCATCAAAAATGGAGAAAGCTGAACTTCGTGACGGGGATGTTCTTCACTACTTCGGTTAATAAAATAGGTTCCCATTTGAAAAGTTCCTCCAGAAACATATAGTAGAGCATCGGGATAGGGAATATAATCTGATGTCGTCAGAATAAGATTAAGGGTTTCTTTATTATGTATTTTAATTTCTCTACGGCAGAATAAACTGCGATGCATTAATTCCAAAGTATAGACACCAGCATTCTCTTTGGCAAATTTACATTTTTGCCCAGCTTCCACTTTCCCAATAAACTGTCCCCCAAGATATACATCGCATTCGTAGGCAGCAGTAATAATCAAAGTTCCTGTTCCATTAGTTGCGTTATTTACAATTGGTAAAGGCGGTTCTTTTACAAAATGCGGTTCCGGGGATAAAGAATTTGTGTTTATAGATCCCAGCACAGGTTTTTCTTCGATTTTGTCTTTAGCTATCTCCTTCGTATCAAAATCGAGTACCGCAGTTTGATTATATTCTACTTTCAGATTACGGATAACGGATTCCCGAGGATTAACTAATTTAATTTCGTGAATCCCAACAGGAATATCTGTCCAGGTAGCTTGATTTCCTGCAAATAAACTCTGGATAAAATTGCCGTCAAGATAGATATCGCCTCCTAAAGAGGTTTTTACAATAATTGAGCCAACACCGTGAGGGGTAAAAGTTTTGGCTTCTACAGGGAGATTATCAGAAATTCGGGGGGCAGGTGTTATTGGTTCAGCTTTAGCAAAATAAAAATCCTGCCTGAGAATACCTGTGCTATAGGGAATTTGCCTTTCCCTTGTTTTTATAGCAACTTCGTTACTTACAATTTGAACAAAGTCTGTAATTTTTAAACCAGGTGTTCGCATATTGGCTAATAAAGATTCTGTAAAAGGACTGTTGCGGTTTTCACCCTCAACGGCAGTTTTACCTTCCTCGGTTGCAAAAATTACATATTGACTTCCTGCGGCAGCTTTCATTGGAGCTAAACCACTTCGTAAAGACCTGGAAAATTCAAAAGGATTATCTCTGCAGGCATCAAGAATAACAATACTAACAGCAGCTCTGCTTAATTCCTCCAAAAGCATAGAAGTATTATAGGAAAGATAGGCACAGCGCGTTGCAGAATCGATATGTTCATTTATGGGTATAAGATAATTTGTGCCCTCAATTTGTGCTGCATGGCCACTATAAAAAAAGACCGCTTCATCTGAAGAAACAAGTGCCGAAACAAAATCCCCCACTGCTTTATAAAAACCTTCACGATTAAGATCTTTATGCAACGATACGGTAAAACCTAAGTCCTTTAAAGTAGCAGCGATGTCTGTTGCATCATTAATGGAATTATGTAAAATGCCTTCCGCATAATTAGCATTTCCGATTACTAACGCTTTTCGCATAGCTTGCAGAGGGCATAAACAAATAACAATCATTAATGCAGTTACTATATATTTCATATCCGCCTCCTTGTGCTTAAGGTTTTAAGATCACTTCATAACCCTTACCCTGTATTGTAGATCTAATATAATTCCTTTAGATTCAGAATTTTACATAGATAACTCTTCATCTATCATATAGGTTCTTTTAATTAATATTGCATAGATATGTCAAGATAAAAATAAACAGTGCAAGTGCTTACCGTTTTATTACTTTTTGGCGCAAAATATGTTACTTTAATTCTGAATTTAGCAGAGCAATATAATCTCTAATTTCTTGTTCTCCTTTTTCGTCTCCCAAATAATGATAAATATCCACAATTTTATGGTAGTTCTCCATTGCCATATTTCTTTCTCCGATTTCCATATAGTAAATAGCAATATTACCTAACACATTGATCAATTCGAGCTTATCATTCATTTCTGTAGCAATTTTTAGTTTCTGCTGCAAAAGAGGGAATGCCTCTGCATAGTTTTCAGCCAGCATTTTTGTGTAACCCAAATTCCCTAAAGCAATAGATTGTTCTTTTAGAAAGCGGTTATCTACTGCTATTTTTAGGGACTTATAAAAGTAATCCTCTGCCTTTTCCAAATCATCTTCTTCCAAGCATATAAGCCCCAAATTACTATATGCTTTTGCCTGGCGTTTACTATCCTGTCTATCTATAGATATAGATAGATCCTGTTGTTGCAAATGGGAAGCGAGAGTTAAATCTCCGGTTCTAAAATACCAGTTTCCTAAGTTCCCTACGGCAATAGAGATTAGAGCAGGGTCATTTAACTTTTTAGCAAGATCATAAGCAAGTTTAAAATAACTTAGGGCTTCATCTTTTTCATTTTGATAGAACGCAGCAATCCCTAAAAAACGATATGCTTCAAAACATACTTTTTCAGCATTTATTTTCTGGGCTTCGTGTAACAAATCGTAAACTATTTTAAGAGCATTATTCCAATCGCCTGTCAGCCACATAATGTCGGCAATTTGCATTGTAATTTCCAAACGCTTCACTGGTTGCAAATCAGGATAATCTAAAAGTAGTTGATAAAAACGCAAAGCCTGTTGATTGTTATATACCTTAGCTGCACTATTAGCTGCTTTTTCTATATAAATAATGGCCTTATCTATAACTTCTGCTTTATGAAAATGTTCTGCCAAAGCATAGTAAAATTCGTCCAAACGGTCTGGATACAAGGTTTCAATTGCTTCTCCACATAAACGGTGAAGCACTTTACGGTTTTCTGCCAGTAAAGTTTGATAGGCAACTTCGCGGGTTAAAATATGCTTAAAGAAGTAAGTGGAATAGTCAAACCCCAAAGAATGTAAAATATAGGACTGATCTTCCAGAGATTTTAAAGTGGCATCTACATCCAGATTATCCTGCAAGCGTTTTTCCATATAGCGTAAAATTTCCACAAAAAATTCCTGACCTATCACTGCAGCTTTATGTAACATCATTCTTAAAGAGACAGGCAGTTTATCTAAACGCGATAAGATAAGATTATACAAATTAGCGGGAACCGGGATATCCTTTAATTCATCTAGGGGTAAGTCTTCAATATAATTACACCATTCTTCCACAAAGAAAGGATTACCTTGAGAGAGTTGAATCACCTTGTCTACCGTATCTTCTAAAAGATGTTTATCCTTTGCTTGGGCAGCTATTAATTCCCTAATTTCTTCTGCTGCTAAAGGATTTAGCTCGATAATCTTCACTTGGGTTAGAACCTGAAAATAGGAAGCCAAATTATATCCTGGACGGAACATCAATATTAGCATCAAAGGAGGAAGCGCTCCTGCAGAGGCAATTTTATTCAATAAATTCTCCATAACTTTTGCAGAAGCCTCATCCAGCCAATGCAAGTCATCTAAAACTATTACCAACTTGCGGTTACTGCGTAAAGCATAATTAATCTGAGCCATTATCAAATTTTCAATAGCTAAAGAAAGATGCTGTAAAAGGTCTGCTCCGCTCTGTTTTAAACGGCTATCTTCACTCTTCAATTCCAGCAAAAAGGCAATCAGGTTTTTCCCATCAGAAAGCAATTCCTTTTCTTCCTCTGAAGCTATATCCCACAATATGTTATAGGCATTATCCAGTTTTTTTCGCTTAACTTCAGGTTTTTCATTTATCTGCAACCGAAAAAGTGTTTCACATAGCGAAGTGAATAAATTTAAAGGAGTGGGACTAATTGCACTGCAAGCACCCTGTAAGAAAATTGTATTATCTGCGCAGGTTCTTTCAAATTCATAAACCAGGCGTGTTTTCCCTATTCCTGCTTCCCCTTGAATAGCCACAACCGAAATCTGCTGTTGTTTGCCAATTTCAGAAAAGGTCTCTTTCAGCAGATCTATTTCTTTTATCCTGCCGATATAACGAGTACTTAAATTCCTGCGATGTAAAGAACTATCCAATTTGGGGCCTATTACTAAATAACAGGGAAGCGGTTCAGAAAAACCTTTTACACTTTTTAAACCTACATCTTCAAATTCAAAATTGCGTTGAACTGCCAGCATTGTCTTCTCCGGAAGCATAATTCTATTCACTGGAGCATTGGATTCCATCCTTGAAGCTAAATTAACCTCAGGACCATACACTGTAAAATCTCCCTCTCTATCTTCGCCGACTTTTCCTACAGATACAAGACCAGCATTAATCCCAATCCGAACCCCCAAATCTACATTTTCAAAATCTGGCTGCTGTTTTAGTTTTTTATTATATAGTTGTAATTGCTCCTGCATCTTCAGCGCTGCTAAAATTGCTCGTTCAGTATTTTGCTCAGTTGCAGTTTTGGCACCAAATAATGCCATTATGCCATCTCCCATATATTTATCTACAAAACCACCATAAAAACTAATGCAGCGTGAAAATATTTTCATAATTTCATCCATTCTGCGGTGAATGGTTTCGGCATCAAAAAGATTGGATATACTACTAAAGCCATGTATATCTGCAAAAAGTACAGTTACTTCCCTAAGTTCACCTTCTCGTAAGTGAAGCTTATCCGAAGTAGGAGCAAGCTCTTCTTCCAGATCAAAAAAATCGCTGCCAAAAATCAATTCATCATCTATCATTATGCTGCTATCCTTTTTATTCTCATTATACAATAATAGCTGAATATATATATTCTGTCAACCTCAAACTGAAAAGAAGAGGGTTGGGTTGAAGAGCAAAATATATAGCTTGGGAGCTCAAAGCTAAGTATTTCTTTCTTTGTTCGGTGTTTTCGATGGCTAAAAAATACATCTGTGAAAACTGCGTAATCTGCAAGAAACAATTTCTTCTTTAAAATGCGTGCTTGACAAAAATCCCCCTTCATCCAGATAGTTTTTTTAAGGAAAGACCCTACACAATGTATATAGGGCAAACATATAATTATGACACAGATAAACTGTAAAATTGTTAAAGAAACAGTTGCAACAGCCATTTTGGCACTCTATCGTCAGGCAGGATGGTGGTCAACTGAAGACAAAGATTCCGATTTGGAGATAATTACAAAAATTGTAGCTAATTCGTTTTGTTTTGTTATTGCTACTTTAGATGACCAGATTGTCGGTATGGGGCGAGCTTTAAGCGATGGTATAAGTGATGCTTATATTCAAGATGTAACCGTTCAAAAGGAATTTAGAGGGCAAGGAATCGGCAAAGCAATAATCCGCACTTTAGTTAGCTTTTTAAAGGAACATAAACTGCAATGGATAGGGCTAATTTGTGAGCCAGGTTATGAGGGTTTTTATCAGGGCTTGGGCTTTAAAGTGATGGCCTCCTACACTCCATTTTTATATAGCGAAACATAGATGAATGGCTTGCAATTAATTACAGAAGAGCATATACCTCTTTTGCAGGATTTTTTAACCCGCTATCCAAGAAGAAATTGTGATTTTAATGTTACCAATCTTCTTGCTTGGGGGACAATTTACCGAAATCACTATCTGCTTTGGCAGGATAATTTAGTTATCTTCAATCCCAAATACCAAAATGTCTGTTTCCCTTTAGGAGATAATTTTACGCCTGCGGAGTTAGCAAATTTGGTTCGTCTTTTTAAGCAGGAATACCCGGAAGCGGAATTGATAATTGTTCCGGAAGAGTATTATGCTCAAACTCCAGAATTGGACAACTATTTTGAGGTGAGCGATGATAGAGCTTGGGCAGATTATGTTTACGAGATAGATAGCTTAGTAAAACTATCCGGTAAGAAACTGGCTAAGAAAAAGAACCTTATTTCTCAATTTATCCGTGCTTATCCTGACTATCAGGTTTTGCCTGTAACCAATGATAAATTGGATGCATTATTGCGTTTTACTTATAAATGGAAAAGAGAGCGTAGTGCCGAAGGTATTTATTTGATGACGGAACTTAAGGCTATAGAAAATACTTTAGCAATGTGGGATATTTTACCCTGCGAAGGTATTATTATTTGTCTGCACGATAAAATTGCTGCCTATTCTATATTTTCACCTCAAACCCCTGATATGGCAGATGAACATTTTGAAAAATTTGACCCGGATAAAAAAGGTTCAGCACAAATTGTTAATTGGGAAACAGCTCGCCATTTACAAAATCGTTATAAATATCTGAATAGAGAGCAAGATCTTGGTATGGAAGGTTTAAGACAGGCCAAATTATCTTATCAGCCAGCATTTTTGGTTAAATTTCTTTCTACCAAATTAAAAGCTTAATCCACCCAGAGCAAATTATAGAAATACGAAGCTTGGGACTGGAAGATTAGTTCACCCAAATTTTGTAGATTACATAAATAATATAGTACACAGGGATAATTGTTGCTTAATGAAATACAGTATATATGTAGTAACTTCTCGGGGAATTTTGCCGAGAGGCATAACCGTATACTTTCGATAAAAATTAAGTAAGAAACAAACTCGCCCCTGAAAAGGAAGTTGCCTCAGCTATCTATTTACAAAATTATGCGTAAATTCCCTTTTCCCCACTTCCTTTTTAGAAACCAAGAACGCATATAATGATTATCAGCAGAAGCGAAAACAGAAACATATTATACTCTCTATTTTTAAGCCACAGTTGAAACGACCATTTTTGCTTCAAACGCTGCCAATCTAATTTTTTAGGAAAATATCTTCCAGTTGTTGCTGTATAATTCTTCCAATCCTCAGGGAAATTTGTACTTAAGGTTAATTCTTCCTTTTTAATTGTAAACGGAAAGATAACCAAAATCAACAGACCAGCTAGCAACCAAGCCCAAATATCATTCACAAATAAAACAGCTCCCAATAAAATTAAAGAACTGCCTGCATAGAGAGGATTTCTACATAAAGCATAAGGTCCTTCCATTACAAGCCGATTTCTTTTTTCAATTATTCCAGCAGACCAAGAACGGATAAAAGCACCCAAAACAATCAGAATTATACTGATTATGATTGCGGTAGGATTTGTTATTATATGTTCAATGCGATAGTGAAAGTTAAGAATGAATTCCAAAATAACGGCTATGCAGAGAACTCTGGTAATTAGCAATCGCTTTTTTGCCAAGAACATTGTTATTTTGTTGATTATTTTCACTCGGATTTCTCCTTTTTAATATTTGCGGAGGAACGGCGTCCTCCGGCTACACATTTTTCATATTTTGCAGAGGAACAGCTCCTCCGGCTACCCAAAAATAAGTTCGGAGAAAAAAACGACAAGTTGATTCTTCCCTATTTTTATTCTCGATAGTAAATTGCTTGGATAGGATCAATTCCAGTTGCTTTCCAAGCAGGATAAAGTCCAGATAGAAAACCTATCAACAGAGAGAAACCAATTCCTACAACAACTCCTTGCATAGGCAGATAAAGAGGAAATTTTATAGCGCTTGCTATTAGCGTAATCAATATCCAGGCAAGGATAACTCCTATAACAGCTCCTGTAAAAGCCAAAGCCAGTGCTTCAAAAATAAAATAGAAAAAGATATCCTGTTCTGTAGCTCCAATGCTTTTGCGAATGCCAATTTCAGTCATTCTTTCTTGAATGCTGATGAGTAAAGTGCTAAATAGCCCTATTCCTCCTACAATTAAAGAAATGGAAGCAATGGCAATAAGAGTTATATTCCACTTATCCATAAATTTATTAATCTCCGAAGTGATTTTCAGGATCATATCGCCAATATCCATAAACTGAAAATTAGGATACATATTATGTCTGGCAAGCATTATCTGTCTAGCTTCATTTTTTAATTTGAGATAATCCTCGGTGGAATATGATTGTAGATAGATCTGGTGGATAATCTTATTGGGCTCTATGTAAGTAGCTCCATATTTCAAAGGTATGTATACAGCTTTCAGATCCCACTGCCTTTCCCAGGGGTTAAAATTCATTCCATTGCCTGAATTCAATACATCAGGAGCTAAAACACCCACAACTGTGAAACGATGCGAACCCAGAGCTAAAACCTGTCCAATAGGGTCTTTATCTTTAAAATATTCTTCGGCAAATTGATAACCCAAAACAGCAACCGGAATATTGTTTTCTGCTTCGTAGGCATTAAAATAGCGTCCCTTGCCAATAGGATAACTTTTATTTTTAAAAAAATCTACTTCCGTAGCACGCAGGATAATGTTATTTACTTTATTCCCAACCCGGTATAAGCTCTGTTTGGAAATTGACCCGTAAATACATTTATAATTCAGGTTTTCTTTCAGAGCCAGATAATCATCATAATTTAGAAAGGGTACGCTTTGTTTAGGTCGCCTTATATGACTGCGGTTTTTCCCTATTTCTTTATCACTATTGCCTACACTTGGGTAAATAATGATGGAATTATCCCAGCCCATACCTTCCATATTTTTTTTAATTAGTCCTTTAATGGCATAAACACTGGAAAACATTGTTACGACGGCAAGCACACCAATAACTATACCGGTAAGAGTTAAAAGAGACCTAAGTTTATGGCTGAAAATGCTTTGGAAAGCACTATTGATGCCATCTTTTATGTTCATTGCCTATTCCATCTCGGTTTTGCATTTGGGACACATTTTATATTTACCTTTTTCGCGGCTGTATTTTTCCACCAAATAAGGATTTCCACACTTAGGACAGCTGATTGGAAGTGGTTTATCGTTAGTTATATATTTACATTCAGGATAGCGATTACAGGAATAAAAAGGACGTCCTTTTTTTGATTTGTGGGCTGTTAATTCTCCAATACCACATTCCGGACACTTAATTCCCAAAGTTTTAGGCCTTGAATATTTACACTTAGGATAATTGGAACAAGCGATAAATTCTCCATATTTCCCGTTTCTAAGCATTAAAGGCGAACCACATTCAGGGCATTTTTCCTCTAAAGGAGTAGGAACAACAATTTTTATATTTCCATCTGCATCGCGGGTAAAGCTTTTGCTGTTTTTGCATTGGGGATAGCGGCTACAGGCAAGAAATTCTCCCCTTTTACTATGTTTGATTAGCATAGTTCCCTGTTTACAAACATCGCAAGCAATGCCTGTATCCTGAATAAAGTTGTTTTTTTCCTTTTTAATATCTACCTGATTGATCAATGCTTGTAATTGATCATAATATTCCTTCACTACATCATTCCAAGCAATTTTACTGTATTCCACTTCATCCAGTTTGGTTTCCATTTCAGCGGTGAATTTTACATTGAAGAGGCAATCGAATTTATCTACCAAAAAACGATTAACATCGTTCCCCAGGGGAGTTGGGATAAATGACTTTTTCTCCATATTTACATATTTTCGCTTTCTAAGAGTGTCAATTATGGAAGCATAAGTAGAGGGACGTCCAATCCCTTTTGCTTCCAGTTCTTTGATCAAAGATGCTTCTGTAAATCTGGAAGGAGGAGTAGTAAAATGTTGAGTCTTTTCCAACGCATTATGCTGTAACTCATCATCTTTGGTATAATCAGGATGAATCTTTTCCCCCAACGGGATATTTATGTATGAGTATGCTTTCAGAAAACCTTCTTCAATAATTTGAGCTCCGGTAGAAGTAAATTCAGCATTGCCCATACTAATTTTTACATTGGTAGAAAGCAATTTTACAGGTTTCATCTGAGTGGCAATAAAACGCTGCCAGATAAGAGTATATAATTTCAGTTGTTCTTTGGTTAAATACTGGGCAATGCTTTCCGGAGTTCTAAAAGGATCAGTAGGGCGAATTGCTTCATGAGCATCTTGAGCACTTTGCTTATTTTTAAAAACCCGCACCTTAGGATTAACTAAATCGGCACCAAACCTTTCTTTAATCAGGTCTTTAGCCTTAGTTACAGCTTCTTCAGCCATTCTGGTAGAATCGGTTCGCATATAAGTTATCAGACCAGTACTTTCTCCTCCCAAATCAATACCTTCATAAAGAACTTGAGCTATGCTCATCGTTTTTTGTGCCTGAAAACCAAGTATTTTACTTGCTTCTTGTTGTAGAGTACTGGTTATAAAAGGAGGAAGAGGATCAATATTACGGTTACTGCGTTTTATTTCCTTTAGTTTTGTTTCTGCATTTTGGATACTATCTACAATTTCTATGGCACTTTTCTCATCGGGAATTTCCACTTTTTTACCATTGATTTTTTCTAAAACAGCTTTGAAAGGTGGCAAATTATCTTTCCAAAAATCCCCTTCAACTTTCCAAAATTCTTTAGGAACAAATGCCTTGATCTCGGCTTCCCTTTCGCAGATTAATCGCAAAGCAACAGATTGAACTCTTCCAGCAGAAAGCTCTTTAGTTATCACTTTCCAAAGCAGAGGGCTTATTTCATAACCAACCAGACGGTCTAAAATTCTTCTTGCCTGTTGAGCTTCCACTTTTGCCATATCTATTTTGCCGGGGTTTTTAATTGCTTCATTAATTGCCTGTGAAGTTATTTCATTAAACACAATCCGATAAACAGGTTTATTTTGCAGTTCTTTCTTTAGTGCTTCTGTTAAATGCCAAGCTATAGCTTCACCTTCACGATCATTATCACTTGCCAGAAAAACACTATCCGCAGCCAAAGTTGCCTCTTTTAATTCAGAGATAACTTTGCTCTTGGATTTATCCATTATATAATCAGGTTTAAAATTCTGCGAAACACTCACTCCCAATTCATGCTTTGGCAGATCACGGATGTGTCCCATCGATGCTTTTACATTATATTTATTCTTCAGAAATTTGCTGATTGTTCCTGCTTTTGCAGGAGATTCTACTATAATTAGTCCTTTGCTCATATCTTTCCTTTTTACCAATTAACGCTTACTATCTCACTTATTCTGTATCATACATTCCGCAGCATTTCTTATATTTTTTTCCGCTTCCACAAGGGCAGGGATCATTTCTTCCAACTTTGGGAGCTACTTTAACAGGGCGGACTTTTTCTATTTCGCCACCCGGATTATTATATTGAGGGGGGGCAGTCATATTTTGATTCATCTGCTGTTCTTGCTGTGCTTTTAAAAAAGCATTCAAGTCTTGATGAGTTAAGTTCGCATTCTTCAAAAAGTTTTCCATTTGTTCTCGAGATAACACATAAGTAGTAAATACTTTTCGGGAAACATTTTCCTGGATGCGGGCAATTAAACCTTGAAACAGGTCATAACTCTCTTTTTTATATTCGATTAATGGATCCTTATTTGCGTAGGCCCGTAAATATACACCATCTTTCAGAAGGTCCATTTCATGTAAATGATCGCGCCATTCATCATCTACAACTTCCAAAAGAGCTCGTCTTTCAATATTTCTAAGTTGTTCTGATCCAATCTGTCTTTCCTTATTTTCATAAGCGGAAAGCGCATATTCCAAAAGGGTATTTTCCAGCAGCTCTCTATTTAAGTGGTCGCTAAATATATCTTTAACATTAAGACCCAGATTTAAATTTCGCTGAAACCACTGACAGATGCGTTCCAGATTCCAATCCTCAGGATAACTATGAGGTGGAATATATTCGTCTAGCATATTTACGATAGTATCTGTGATCATTTCCAAAATTTCATTTTTCAGGTCATAACCCTTCAACACACTACGACGATAAGAATAAATAACTTCGCGTTGCTGATTCATTACTTCGTCATATTTAAGCAGTTCTCTCCGGATTTCAAAGTTATGTTCTTCCACTCTTTTTTGAGCTTTTTCCACTGCTTTAGTCATCCACGGATGACGAATTACATCTCCAGATTTTAAACCCATTTTCACCATCATCGGAGCTATCCTATCAGAACCAAAAAGACGCATTAAATCATCTTCCAGAGAAAGATAAAATCGGGAAGTTCCAGGATCACCTTGCCGGCCAGCTCTTCCTCGAAGTTGTCTATCAATACGTCTACTTTCATGTCTTTCACTACCAATTACATGAAGTCCATCCAAGGGTAGGCCATAGGGATATTCCTCCGTTAAGGTTTTCGGTAAACCCACATAGCTTTCATATGGACCTTCCACAACTCCTTTGCCAAGCTTTATATCAGTACCTCGACCAGCCATATTAGTAGCGATAGTTACAGCTCCAGGTTGACCTGCTTCTGTAATTATTTCTGCTTCTCTTTGATGTTGACGAGCATTTAGTACATTATGAGTTATTCCTTTCCGTTTCAGCAACCGGGAAATAATTTCGGAGACCTCTACGCTCACCGTTCCGACCAAGACAGGCTTTTGCTTTTCATGCCAATAGATTATTTCATTGATAATTGCCTGATATTTGTCATTTTTGCTTAGGTAAATCAGATCATCATGGTCGATTCGCGTAATAGGTACATTGGTTGGAATCACCATCACTGGCAGATTGTAAATTTCCATAAACTCTGATTCTTCGGTAACAGCAGTTCCCGTCATTCCGGATAATTTATCATACATTCTAAAGTAGTTTTGTAAAGTAATAGTAGCAAAGGTTTGCGTGCCAGCCTCAATTTCCACATTTTCTTTTGCTTCCAGAGCTTGATGCAAGCCATCGGAAAAACGACGTCCCGGCATTTGTCTACCAGTAAATTCATCTACTATTATTACCTTGTTATCAATAACCACATATTCCTGGTTATTTTCAAAGAGGGTAAAAGCTCTTAGCAGCTGATTGATATTATGCAATTTCTCACTTTTATCCATAAAGCGATTGGTTTGAATTGCTTTCTGCTGTTGTTTTTCTTCTTCAGAAAGGGCTTCATTGTTATCTATCTCAGCCAGAATTTCATCGAGGGATTGGACCACGAAGAGGTCTTTATCTTTTTTGGAAAGCATTTCGCGCCCTTTTTCACACAGGTCAACGCTGTTATGTCTTTCTTCCACCACAAAGAAAAGATTATCGTCCAATTCATTCATCTTTTTATCCCTAAGATAGATGCCCTCTATGTCATTCACCATTTTTTTCAGCTCACCATCCTGCATCAATTTCATAAATGCTTTATTTCGAGGAGCTGCTCGTTTCAATAAAAGAAGGTTTTTTGCTAAGCGATTGTTGTCAGCATTAGGATTATTATCATTTAGATCTTCATTAATTTCGCTTAAATACCTTTGCACTAAAGCATTTTGCGTTTGAACCACTTGAGCAATTAAAGGACGTAATTCTCTATAAAAATTCTTATCCTGAGCAATAGGACCACTAATTATCAAAGGTGTTCTGGCTTCATCAATTAAAATGCTATCCACTTCGTCCACAATAGCATAATAAAAATCACGCTGAACCAACTGTTCAGGAGAAACAGCCATATTATCACGCAAATAATCAAAACCAAATTCACTGTTCATCCCGTAAGTTACATCACAATTATAGGCCTCTTTACGGCTATCAAAATCCATTCCAGTAGTTATACAACCTACAGAAAGACCGTGAAAATTAAAAATAGGGCTCATCCATTCAGCATCACGACTTGCTAAATAATCATTTACTGTAACTAAATGGACACCGCGTCCAACTAAGGCATTCAAAAATAAGGGCATAGTAGCCACGAGGGTTTTACCTTCCCCGGTTGCCATCTCAGCAATTTTCCCATCATGCAAGGCCATCGCACCTATAAGCTGTACATCAAAAGGCACCATATTCCATTCAACTTCATGGCCGCGAACTTCAAATTTTTGCCCAAGCATACGACGACAAGTATCTTTTACAATAGCAAAAACCTCTGGCAGGTAATCATCCACTGTATTTTTTGTTACAAGCTTCAGTTCCTTTTTTGTCGTATCTATAGAATTGTCTAATCGGTTGCGTTCATTATCTTCCCTTGTTTCACGATACTCCTTTTCCAGATCGGAGAGCTTATTACGCAGGGGATTTAATTTATCAGCTATTTCCTGTTTGATCTCTTGAATGCGATTGATAAGCTGTTCATCTTCATATTGTTCAAGGCCTGAATATATCTCATTTATCTCCCGAACAACGGGTTCATAGTGTTTCAGGTCTTGAATGTTTTTATCGCCAAATATCTTTTTTAGTACTTTCTCTAACATTTTGTTTCCTTGTTACTCGGTTTACAAATAGCTCTGCAAGCCAAGGTTAATGCATTAGTCCCTTTTTTGTCAGTTTATTTTGAAGGTGGAATTGTGTCAAATAAAAAAGGATACACTGTTTAGATTTGTTCCACACAGATTTCGCTTTCTCACACATATTATGCAGATTTATATGCGTTCACATTTGTTTTTCAACTCGTTTTACCATTTTTCCATTTAAGCAACAAATCTTTCTCAGGAGCCCAAGTGAGTGAGAGACAAAAAAAATAGCATAAAATACTACTTAGTATGAACACCTCGTATATTATTGTTGCATTAACAATTATACAACTATCAATAATGAGGTATCAAAACGAATTATCTGAGAATTGTCAATACCATCTCCAGTTTGTGCATCGGGTATAGGTATGTCATTTCCTTCAAACTTATAAGTCATAGTGTCAGGAATTGCTGTTACATCAATCGTAAACACTGAATCTATAACAGCATTTGATCCTGTAGATTTCTATTCAATGGAATATGCAGCGATGCTGTCTGCCTCATTATCTGCGAAT
>DJGX01000031.1:17138-43619 GCA_002432865.1 Cloacimonetes bacterium UBA5835 | reverse complement strand
TTTTGTGGGAATGCCTTGAAAAATATGTCTATTTCTATTTATCGCTTTTCCATATGGTAATAATGTATATAATAACTATAAATGAGCACTCAAGCAAGTTTCAATTTCTATGCTACCGATTATTTTGATTGACAGAAAGAGGACATACAATTTTTTGTAAAATTCTAAAGAGATTATAAGGTTAATAAGGACTAAATAATGGTTTTATACTCGATTGCCTTAATTATCCATGTGATAATTTGTATTGCCCTAGTATTGGTGATTTTAGCCCAAACTTCCAAGGGCGGGTTGGATTCCAATTTAGGTGGAGCCGCAATGAATGTTTTTGGGGGCAGTGGTGCCTCTAAATTTCTAAAAAAGTGGACTCAGATACTTGCTGTTGTTTTTGCTGCTTCCTGTGTGCTGCTTGCTTTTTTGGTTAGAGATATAAACAGCAGTGCTCTTACAGGAATTCAAGAACGCCAAAAAAAGATTAAAGATACGGAACAGCAAGCTCCTGCGGCTAATCCAATTCCTAAACAAGTACCTACTAAATAAATAAGCAGAAGTGGTGGAACTGGCAGACACGCAAGACTAAGGATCTTGTGCCTGTAATGGGTGTGCGGGTTCGAGTCCCGCCTTCTGCACCATTTTTTATATTAGGAGCTTTAACAGCTCCTTTTTTTTATGGAGTGAAAGAATCCCTTTGGTTGCACTTTTTTATTCTCCAGCATATTGTTATTGACAAAATAGTGGAATAAGAAGAAAAAGCCAAAAAAGCTAAAGGGGAGTTATCTTGAAACGAAGAATATTAGCGTTAATCACATTAACCATAAGCGGTTGCTTGTTAGCTCAACCGGTTAATAAGGATCCTACCAAAGCTGTTATATATTCTCTATTTCCCGGAGGGGGTCAGATTTACAATGAAGCATACATAAAAGCTGGAGCTGTAATTGGATTTCAAAGTTATTTGCTGGCTACTGCCATTCATAATAATGATAAGGTTAACGATTATAAGGATAAAATCAGCATTACTACTGATCCTATACTAATCGAAAGTTACAAAAGCAAACAAAAAAACTATAAAGAAAAACGCACGCGTGATATTTGGTTGATGGGGTTAACTATGGCTTTTTCCACTCTCGATGCATATATAGATGCACATCTATCAAATTTTAATTCTGATAAGGAAAAAGTACATCTTCGTTTTGAGAAAGATATTCTTCTTTTAGAATATGAATTTTAGCTTGATCGAGGATAGATGAGAAAATTTCTATTACTTCTTATATTATTACTTTTGAGCTGCACTCAATCGTCCAAAACCATTAGTATTTCTCAATTTGAACAAAGAATATGGGAGCTGACTAATCAGGAACGAATAGCACATAATCTTTCTCCTCTTTTATATGATGAGGGTTTGGCAGATTTGGCCCGTATGCACAGTAGTAATATGTTTAAATATGATTTCTTTGCACATAAAGACCATCTTGGCTATCTTGTTGATGATCGTAAAAGAAGATACTATCCGCAATTAATAGTTGCCTCTATTGGCGAAAATTTAGCTAAAATCGTGAGCGGAGCAAAAATCTTTACTCCAGAAGAAATAGTAGAGGGTTGGATGAATTCTACTGAACATAGAGAAAATATCTTAAATGGCTCTTTCACTCATTTAGGAGTTGGTGTGTTTACCCAAGGGAGTGTTTTGTATGCTACTCAGAATTTTGGAACACCTATAGCTAAGTTGCTTTCGCAGATTCCTGAACAGCTTGAAGTGAAAAATAAATATCAGCTACAGTTTGAATTTATGTCTCTCGAACCGGTAAATGAATTAGAGGCAATACTAAACTTTCCTGAATCTAATTTCAAGTATAATATAGATGATCAGTATTATACCTTGGGATTGAAACCTATTCCAATCCACTGGATAACCGATAAACAATTTGAAGTAATAATAGATTTTCCTGCAGGGAAGGGTGATTACAATCTATGTTTTGGTTTTAACCGTTCCTATTTTGCAGATGGTATTAAATTAAAAGTAAAGTAGATAAGCACAGTTTAAATATACAGCTTATATTTCCAGTTCTACAAATACGGGACAATGGTCTGAACCCTCAATATCCTGTCTGATCCCTGCGTTTATAATATGTTTCAGACCTTCTTGATTCACCCAAAAATAATCGAGACGCCATCCTACATTTCTTGGTCTGGCCTTTGTTCTATAGCTCCACCAACTGTATTGTTCCGGACTTTTATCAAAATGACGGAAAGTATCTACCCAGCCCATAGTTTCGATTTTATCCAGCCAGGCACGTTCAATAGGTAGAAATCCACTAGTTTTTTCATTTTCTTTCGGATTGGCTAGGTCTATGGGTTTGTGAGCAGTATTAAAATCTCCACCCACTAAAATAATCTTGCCCGTTGTTCTTTTTTCTTCCATCATTTCCAGACAGCGATCATAGAAACGCAGTTTATAATTTAGCCGTTCATCATCCTTTTGTCCGTTTGGGAAATAGATATTGAAATAGATAAATTTATCGTATTCGGCAATGTTTATTCTACCTTCGCTGTCAAATTCCGGATTGCCAAAACTAGTGGAAAAGCTAATCGGTAATATCTTTGTAAATAATCCTGTGCCGGAATATCCTTTTCGGATACTATGAGACCAATAAATAAGATAGTTCGCTAAAGTATTTAGTTCTTCAGGAATTTGATGTTCCTGAAGTTTTGTTTCCTGTATTCCTAAGATATCCGGTTGTTCGTTTTGAATGATTTTAATAAAACCTTTATTTAAGGCAGCTCGCAATCCATTTACATTCCAAGACCAGAGTGTTAATTTCAAAAATCCCCCTTAAAAATGAACATATAATAGATGGCTGGTACAACTAAGCCAATCGTCATCTAACTCAATATCCCAAGTAGCAGTTTTACCCTTATATTTCCCATAACCTGTGTTATCTATTTTCTTTACCCTTGCCGGCAGATTAACCTTATTTCGCAAATTTATTTCGATAAAGCTAAGAAAATCAAATTCGTCAGAATCATCATCTTCGATGAGGGCAAGTTCTTCTGCTTTTATGCATAGCACTTTATGCTTGCCTGATTTTGTAAGGAATATAGCATTTCTCCCTTCCGCGCTCAAAACTGTGCTCAACCCTTCTACATCTTTAAAGGTAAAATCCAGATAATAAGACAAATTCATTTCTTTCTTATTATGAGTTTCTTCTTGAGCTAATCTGGTAACTGATACACCAGGTGTTTTTCTGGCAACTTCGGCAAGTGAAGATAGAGCATTGAAAGAATTAAGTTCCTGCAAGTCCAGGGTTTCATTTTGTAGGCCAAAAGGAATCTGCATATGTACTATAACAGATGCCTTTCCTGAATTATCTTTTTTCAGCCAAATTTCCTGTTTCATATCAATTTTACAGGCAGTTAAGCTTAGCAAAATCAGGATACTTATCAAAGAATATAATGTAGCTTTACAGGAAGGCATTTGTATCTCCTTTAAAAAAAGCGTTTTTTATATATATTAATTGGCTTTGGCTTAAAGGCAAAAATTATTATCCCGCTTGACACATAGATAGCTCTGTTTTTTTTTGATTACAAAATGAAGAATACCCTAATCCGTTTATTTCTGGTTTCCTTACTAATGCTAATAATGCTTCCTATTTGTGCTCAAAGTGAAGCTATTAGCCCCGCTATGCCTGATACGCTGTTTCCTGAAATTCCGGATAGCCTAGATATTAACATAGTAAAGACAGATTCTCTTTTTTATAAAGCGGATAGCATCCATTTTGAATATACAACAGAAATAATAAAACTCTATGGTAAACCTCAAATTAATTATCAGGATACAGAAATTATTGCCGATTCTATCACAATAGATATTAAAAACGAATGTGCTTATAGCTATGGTCCAACCCGAATGAAAGATGGCGACCAGTTACTTCTTGGTACCAATATTCGCTTTGATGTTAATACTCAAACCGGTATTTTGGATGATGGCAAAAGTTTGATAGAAGGTGGTTATTATAGCGGACAAGAACTCCGTAAAACCGATAAAGATACTTATGATATTGATGGAGGAACATTTACTAATTGTGATCTGGAGGAACCTTCATTCTGGTTTTGGGCAAAACAATTACGGGTGTATAAAGGCGATAAAATCGTTGGTAAACCAGTTATAGGCTATGTAAATCATATGCCAGTATTTTTTTTCCCTTTTATCACGATTCCGATCAGACAGGGAAGGTATCCTGGCTTTTTAATTCCTTCGCCAGATTATAATAATGTCGATGGCTTTGTAATAAGAAATCTTGCTGTTTATTATCCATACAAAGACTATGCAGATTTTGTTTTTGGTTTTGATATTATGGAGAAAACTGGCTGGAAAGGTCATTTTGATACCAGTTATCTAAAACGCTATTCTTTTTCAGGTAATTTGAATGCTTCTTATCAACATAACTTAAAAGATGATGTTACTTATGATGATTGGTCTTTGCAGGGTAGACATCACCAAGATCTTCCAGAAAAATCATCTTTGGATGCCAACATCAATTTTGTAAGTAATAAAAGAATTTGGGAAAGTAGCAGTAATGTTGACCAAAGCTTAGCTCAAAGATTAACTTCCAGCGTTTCGTATTCCAAACCGATTGGTTCTTCTTATTTTAATGCAGGTAGTAATTTTACTCAGGATTTAATAAATGATACAGCTACTTTATCTTTACCAAGTGCCTCATTTTATTTAGCAAGCCGTCCCGTATCGGAACTTTTAAATGTTTCATCCGATTCTTGGCTTAGCAATTTCAACTACCGGTATAATGCTTATCTTGAGCATACAGGATATTTAAAAGAAAAGAATTACTCTATAAGCGATTTGTTTTGGGATAATACGGTTGATCCTTCAGATACCACAGGACTAACAATGCTAAATGAGCATCATTTTGGTATAAAGCATAATGCAGGGATTTCGCGTAATTCCAAATTATTTGGTTGGTTAACATTAGGGGAAAGTTTTGACTATTCGGAAGCTTGGATGGATAGAGATAAACAGAATGATAAATATGCCAGAGGAAATGCCTGGACTGCATCTGTAAATGCCAGATTCAATCTTTATGGATTAAGAAATTTTAGTAATTTTCCAGTAACATCTGTCCGTCATATTATTACTCCTAATATCGGTTATTCCTATCAGCCGGATACGCGAAAAAACTCTGATTTATATAATTTTGGCAGCATAGCGGTTAGCAGTGTAAAGGAATCATCTAATCTAAATTTCAGTGTGGATAACAATTGGCAGCTTAAGTATGGAACAAAGGGTAAAGAAACAAAGCTCAATGACTTGTTATATTGGAGGATAGGTACATCTGCAAATCTTAAGAAGAAGGATCAGCCCTTTTCTAATATTTCGCATAATTTAACTTTCAAACCAGGGACATATAAAATAGGCACGCTTTCTATCAATGATGGAAAATACCAAGTTAAAGACATAAAAGTTGGTTATTCATCTCAATTTAGCGCTACTCAGAATCCCTATCAAATTCACTGGAACGATATGAACTTGAGAAATCAGTATTTTTCTCAGGGAATATCAATTAGCGGTTCAGCACCTTATACTAAATATTTTGTTGCTCCCAAAAACAGAAATTTCGAAGTATTTGAAAGTTACGATTCGTTAAATGCATATCCAAAGAGCTTTCAAGAAGATACTGGTTCCAATGACTGGAGCTTTTCCATCAGCCAAAATATTTATGCCGATAAGGACATATTCCATTCTGAAAGTAGTAACTTAAGAATGAACTTAACCTGTAAAATTACTGAGAACTGGAGTTTAGCATATACCAATTATTATAATTTAAAAACCAGCAATATGCTTGCTCAAACCTTATCTATTTCCAGAGATCTGCATTGCTGGAAAATGGATATTAATATTACTTTAAGAAATGATTATTGGGATTATAGAATTACACTATTTAACACCTTATTACCAGATGCTTTGAGGTTTCAGACCCATGACAGCAGAAAATATTAAAAGTGCCATTTTTTTAGACCGAGATGGAGTTATCAGTCCCGATGATTTTGGATATATAAGCGAGCCCGAGCAGTATCATCTTTATCCTTATACTATAGAGGCATTAAGGATATTTAAAGAATTGGATTTTTTGCTTTTTGTGGTTACTAATCAGTCCGGAATTGCAAGAGGTTATTTTTCTATAGAGGACTTAGAAAGAGTATTGGCAAAGATGCGTTCTTTAATTTCTGCTGGAGGAATAGAACTGGACGGAGTATATTATTCTCCCTATTATAAAGATGGTATTATTCCACCATATAATATTGATCACGAAGATCGTAAGCCTGGAATTGGAATGTTCAAAAAAGCATATTCCGATTTTCATTTTGATATTGAACAATCTTGGATGATTGGAGATCGCCATAGTGATATTGCCTTTGGGAAAAATGCGGGACTAAAGAATATTCTCTTGTTAACGGGAAATGGACACAAGGATTTTATCGAGATTATAAAGACGAATGAACTTAAACCTAATTTTGTTTGCGAAAATTTACTTACGGCCGCCAATCTGATTAGGGATTTCAAGTTATGAAGTTTTCTGCTTGTTACAGTGCAACAAAATTTAAAGCATTTACATATGAGGAACAAATAAAAGCGCTACATAAACTGATATTGTGCTTAGAGCAGAATCTAAGCAATCCTGAAAAGCGTCTTTCCATAATTGATCATCTGCTAAAGCTCTCTCAACTAGTAGACGAACCTTTACCACAGAAAATGCACTTTTTTTTAAAAGAACTGAATCCTCGCTTAAGTCCACATCAGCTTATGAATAAACTCTATTTTTATCTGGAAGGATCTTTAAGAAAAGATGGTTCAATGTCTCTAAGAATCGGGGATGGAAAAATATCGGCAGACCCTTTTCTCCGCAAAAAAGCAAAACAAATAACCGTTATTTGTGATAATTTGCGTTCGGTTTTTAATGTGGGTTCCTTGTTTCGAACTTCTGAGTGTTTAGGAATTGGGAAAATTCTGTTATGCGGAATAACTCCAACTCCAGAGCATAGCAATATGCCAAAAACAGCTATGGGAACTGAAAAATTGGTTGAATGGCAATATTTACAAACATCTATTGATGCAATTACTATATGTCGTGAATCTGGTATGTATATATATGCCTTAGAAACAGTAGAAGAGGCAGGTAGTATATTTCAAACCATCTATAAACTCCCTTTGGCTATTGTTATCGGTAATGAAGCTCTGGGTATAGAACCTTCAGTTTTAGAACTTTGTGATGAATGCATTGCTTTGCCTCAATTGGGATGGAAAAACTCTTTGAATGTTGGAGTGGCAACAGGAATTGCTCTCTACCAGATTATTTTTGGAGGTCCAAATGGATAATCTTACTTTTTACGAAAAGATATCTATCTTTCTAAAAGAACACAAAACTGTATGGCAGGCAAGCATTATTGAAAGCGACGGTTCAACTCCAGCCAAATGTGGCATGAAATTAGCCGTTACTCTAAATGAAGAACCTTTTGGCAATCTGGGTGGAGGGGATTTAGAACACACTGTTATAGAGATGATTAAAAAAGAAAAACCCAGGACTGCACAAATATTCAGCTTTAACTTATCTACAGATGGGGCTAAAACAGGAATTGCCACTTCTATGCTTTGCGGAGGACAGGTTAAAATATATATAGAACCCTTATTTTTAAGTGATAAACTCTATATCATTGGAGCAGGACATTGCGGAAAAGCATTAGGTAAATTAGCTCGACTCTGCGGATTCTATGTTTATCTGATCGATAACCGCAAAGAAATTATTGATAATTTACTTGAGGATTGTTATCACACTGCTATTCTTCATAATTATACAGACCTTTCAGAGATTATAGATTTTGATTCGGATAGCTGGATTGTTATTATGACTCAAGGTCATTTGCACGATAAAGAAGTTTTGGAACAGTGCTTAAGAACTAACTTCCGTTATTTAGGAATGATGGGTAGTAAAAAAAAGGTGCTTGATACTTTTGCCAAATTAAAAGAAAAGGGCTTTACAGAGAAAGAACTTTTCCGTTGCCATTCGCCTATAGGTTTACCTATTGGCTCAAATACCCCTGAAGAAATTGCTGTAAGTATTATGGCAGAACTGATCTCTATTCGCAATTCTAAAAACAACGAGCGTTGAATATTTAGTTTCTTATTGTAGTTTTTCAGTTAAAAGCCAATTCTTGATTCTATTGATACGAGGTTAATTTAGCAAAAATATAATTATTACCCTGTTTTTTCTATTCGAAGCTGAAGCTTAGGTTATTTTAAAATAAACGAAATATCGATCCGATATGGGGGAAAATCATAAAACAAGTTCACTCTTTCATATAACACAGCTTCATTTGGGCTAAAAGTTCCCGGTTTAAATTCTGGATTGAAGGGGATTCTTTTCCGGTTTTTTTGCTGTGGAGTTTTCTTCTTTGGTCAAAAAGAATAATGTTACTTTTTAAGTAAGAATTCCAGCGTTCAGAATTTAAGGTTACAAAAGAGAGATATCCATTCAAAAAAGTCTCAAGCGCATACTTAAAATAATCAGCAGGAAAATCGGCAGCCCAAAAAAGTAAAAGATGAGTAATATCCCTTTCTGGATATTCAAATCTACTATCAGCAAAATCGATAAAATAATATTTTCCTTGACAGAACAGGATATTCTTAGGTGAATTATCGATGTGGCAGAGGCATTTATCGTTTTTAAGTGTAGCTAAATGAAAGTTAGCATAAGTTTCAGCAAGAAGTTCAGGATAAAAGTAATCCAGTCTATCCAAATAGGGAATGCCCTTTACTTTTTCAATTTTAATCCATTGCGGTACTTGAAAATCTAAAAGATCAGGCAACATTCTCAGTCCAGCTTGATATGCATAAAGTTCTGCCTGAAAGTGCTTCGGGTCATTAAAATGCTTGATCACACAATCAGGCAGAATAATTAGATAGGTAGAATCTTTTTTATTCAAGCTTTAAGCGGATGATTTTATTCTTATTGAACAGAGGAACAATTAATTCATTATTCGGCAGATAATATAAAATATCAGCAGCATCTTCAATGTCCGTAAATGTGGCTAAAAAGCGATTTTGTTCTTGGGGAATCTCAAAAATCATATTTTGACCCCAACTGCTAATATAAATTCTGCCTAAATCATCAATAGCTATGCCGTCTAAATCGGAATAAATACTATCCATAAAAATGCTAATGCTATTATCCAAAGTACTGATAGCTAAAATGGGGCTTTTTTCACGAAAACAGACCACAAACATTTGATCCCGAGGCATATCATAGATAATACCGTTGGGCTTTTGCAGCAAAGGATTAGCTATCTTTTGGATCTTATTGCTAAGGGTATCTATAACATAAACACAATTTCCAGCTGTATCTGTGGTATAAATAACTCCCTGTTTGGTAAAAGCTAGGTCATTGAGCATCAATGCTCCAGGGATATTTATAGTATCAATAATTTCAGCTTTATCCAAATCTATCACTTTAATAGAGGCCTTATCGGCTACATATAGCTTATGAGAATAAATAATAATACCGCGAGGTTCTTGTAATCCTTTTTTCAAGAAAGGAGTAAATTGACCGTTTAAACTCATAGAAACGATGTTTTTACTTAAAGTATTGGAAACCAAAAATTGTTTACTAACATCGTCGTAGGCAATACTCTCGGGTCCGTTTAAAGGTGCTTTTCGGCTAATTAGCAAAACAACGATAATAATTGCTACTACAATTAGCAGAACAAGAGCAAGGTAGAGGGTCTTATTCTTCATTTTTTCTCCTTTAAATTCCATTTGACCCCTTCGGGCGTATCTTTAATTTCTATGCCAAGGCGAGCAAGATCATCCCTGATTCTATCAGAAACAGTCCATTGTTTATTTCTTCTTGATTCCTGGCGGTAGGAAAGGATTAGCTCGATCAGGTCTTTAGACAAATCAGGCATAAATGTACTTAATTGTTCTTCCATATTTTGGAAGAAGCCCAGGATAGAACCTAATTCTACAAGTTTTTGAGCAGCAGCAAGGCGGTCTGCAAAAGCTGAAGATGTATTTTTAACTTTACGGTTCAGTTCAAAAAGGATCGAAATAGCTTTAGCTGTGTTAAAATCATCATCCATAGCTGTGATATATTCTTTATGTAAATTTTGTAACTCTACTGCTGTTCCACACATCGTTTGAGGTGAGTTTTGAACATTATCCAGATAATTAATTTCCGAAAGTGAGCTATATAAATTGGCAACAGCTCGTTGTGCTTCTTCAATAAGTTCCCGGCTAAAATCAATCGGACTGCGATAATGCTTTGATAGAAAGAAGAAACGAATTGCCTCGGCGTTGTAGTGTGCCAAAATATCACGAGCAGTGAAGAAATTCTTCAAGCTCTTGCTCATTTTTTCTCCGTCTACATTCAAAAAGCCATTATGCATCCAATAATTGGATAAGGGTTTATCACTGAAAGCCATTGCCTGAGCCAGCTCGTTTTCATGATGAGGGAAAATGAGATCTATTCCGCCGCAATGAATATCAAATATATCACCCAGGTATTTTTTGCTCATAACTACGCATTCAGTATGCCAACCAGGACGTCCTTTACCCCAGGGACTATCCCAAACAGGTTCACCTGGTTTACCTTTCTTCCAAAGAGTAAAATCGGCAGGATGATGTTTATTAGGGTTTTCTACTACTCTGGCTCCAGCAAGCTGCTCTTCCATTTTTTTACCAGAAAGACAGCCATAGGAAGGCAATTTCTCTGTAGCAAAATATACATCTCCTTCCACAGAATATGCAAAGCCCTTCTGCTCCAAAGCAGCTATGAAAGCAATTATATCATTCATAACTTCTGTAGCTTTGGGTTGAAAAGTAGGTTTGTTAATTCCCAGGGCAGCAGTATCTTCCAGAAAAGCGCGAGTGTATTTATCAGCTACCATATGAAAACTAGTATTTTCTTCATTTGCTTGTGCTATAATTTTATCGTCTATATCGGTAATATTTTGTACATAAGTAACTTCATAACCCTGATATTCAAAATAACGGCGGACTACATCAAAAAAGATGAAAGCCCTGGCATTGCCGATATGAAAATAGTTATAAACAGTAGGACCACAGGCATAAATTCCTACTTTTCCTGGAGTTATGGGTATGAACTTTTCTTTTTTTCGGGTTTGCGTATTATACAGTAACATATCTTTTTATCCTATTTATAAATGACCATTTTTTCAGTCTTTTCTACTTTTTTGCCATCTGCGGAAGTCGCCTGAACTTTTAAAAAGTATGTATTATTGGATAATGTATCACCTTGGTCGTCCTTTCCACTAAAATAGATTTTATTAAAGCCCTGCTTACCATATACCTTAAGATTGTGTATGCGTTTACCTCGCAAGGTATAAATTCCAATGTTTACCTGTGCATCAGAAGTAAGTATAAAAGTGATATAGGCATCCTTGGATAGGGGATTCGGATAAATTAGTAGTTGCTCAATATCTAATTCAGTTTGCTTCTTTGCTACAAAGTGAGTAGTGGCCACAGCAGGCATATTAAAATTATCAAAAGCAATTACTTGAATCGTATGTATCCCTTCGCTCAAATTAGAAAGTGGATAGGTTATATTGCCGTTAGTACAAGAATTTCTATCATAGTTAAAATAATCCGTAATTGCTAATGGCTGCAATGAATTATCAATTACTAAAAGGATATTATGCCCCGAAGATCCCGTTATGTTGATACCATTGGAATCATAGAAATCGGCGTATAAGGTAGTATTCGTCCCGACTGTATCACCAGGCCGAAAATCTTTATGACCAAGATAAATATTAATTTGAGGAGTATCAGGATTATCAACATCCACTGCTTGATCACTAAATCCCAAAGGGAAATAATAATTTGTATAATCCTTTTTTGTGGCTTCATCCCATATATAGGAAACACAAAGTCCTTTATTCCCACTGATAATATCATCCGGTACAATAAAAGCAGAATTATACTGGGAAGCAGTAACTTCACTTCTACCTCGAAAGAGCTGATTTCCCTTTTTCGATACATTTGTATTCGGACCAAGTGAATATTTCCTTATTGGATCAAAAATTCTTACTTCTGCCTCTCCCGAAAGGCCTGGTGTGCTAAAAGAACCATTAATGATAGCCGTTTCCCTGGAATGTAGAACTACATTATCTTCTAATAAATTTACCTGC
This sequence comes from Cloacimonetes bacterium UBA5835, assembly GCA_002432865.1. GTDB lineage: Bacteria > Cloacimonadota > Cloacimonadia > Cloacimonadales > Cloacimonadaceae > Cloacimonas. The sequence goes on along the minus strand of DJGX01000031.1, from coordinate 31,412 downwards.
ATAGTGCTATCTCGTTCTGGAGGGATAACCCTGATAAGAGGATCTCCTAAAAGAACATAAACAGCATCATTAGAATTACTTCCAGTATAACGAATTTTGGCATCCATAATACTATAACCCAACGGATTGCGATTATCAGCCAAACTTTCCATTAAATATTTCATCATCGGTCTATTATTCTCTGCATAACTTTTACGGGTAGCGGCATAAGAGGCAATAGCTCCCAAATTATTCATCAGTACTACTTTTTGTCCTAAACTCTCAAAACCCCAATAATCAAATTGAGATACATCACAGGAAGCAGCAATAAATAGAGTCAGCTTATCCGGATTAGCAAATCTACCCATATCTGTAGCTCCGTTTAAATAATCTTCTGCCCCCAGCTTATCAAAAGATCCATGACCAGCATAAAGAAAAACAAGTCGTCCTTCGTTTATAGCTTTAAACATATCATCCCTGGCACGAGGTTTATTTTGGAATTCATCATATTCATATTCCATAGCGAATATTTTATCAGCTAATATGCTGGGATTTAGAACACTACCGATATCTTCAATGTCTTGAGTGTGAATATATTCATAGTTAGAAGGACCATTAGTAAGATCATCTGCTAAAAATATCATAGAATTACGCCACCAGCCGTTAGATGGATTACTCGTATAATTACTGAAATTTTGCAGCATAATATTCATTTCAGCGGTATTTTTTACCGGATACCTGCCAATGGCTAATTCCGGGTAGTAATCTGTGTTTATCATCCCAAAATAGTCATCGGAAGTAAGAAAACCATTTTGCCAGACAATCATTTTATTTTTGGTTGCTGCGCTCCCAGAAAAATTACGCCAGTCAATTGTCCCTAAACCCAAAAGAGTAAGAGAGGAAATTCTGGGTGCAGTAAAATTGGAATAGAAATATTTTAATGCCAAACGGATTGCTGCCGGGTCTATGTGCCCTCCATTGAACTGATTATAGATATCATCTACTAAGATGACTTTGCTGCGTACTTGATAATAATCCCAATATTTATCGGCAAGCACTTGTGCATGAGAAATAAATTCTGAAGGTGAAACAATGATATTATCTACTTGGCTGATATTAGCAGTTAAATCTGTTGGGTGCATAACCCTTATTAATGCAGGATTGTATGTTTCATTTAGTTTCAGTATAAAATAGCTTGTAGAGCTTGTACCTTCAGAAATAAAATAGCTATCAGTTAGTGGAATTTTATCCACACTGTAGATTCCATTACTGCGGAAGACAAGAATGTTACTAAGGTCTCCACTTAAATTAAATTTACAGGGAATAGGGTATAGGGAAGTTGTATGGGAAAATTGCTTTTGAATATTGCTCTTATTCAGGTTTTGCTGATAAGCTAAGTGGATATAATCCAAATAGAGATTATCTGTAGTTGTGCGACTTACTTTTATAGTAATTGTATTGCTTCCATTTCTTAGATGAGTAGTTTTGCGTTTGATTGTAAAAGGCCAAGTTCCACTCCAGGTAAAATCATATACATCTGGATCACTACTGTATATAATTGGCCAACCATTTACATAAACTTGAATCCTGTGATTAGTTCCTTCTCCTGTATCTTCCTGACGCAAACGGAGCTGAACGATTTGTTCACCGGAAAGATCAATATCCGTAAGATCTGTAGTAAAGTTATATTCTGCAGTACTATTGCCAAACAGGGTTTGACTATACCAATCAAAACCAGTTTCTTCTCTCCGGTAGATTTCATTTTCTATATGTTTTACTGCAGGAGTAGAAGTAACAGAAACATCATAACTGCTTGGAGGAGTTATTGTTTGAATTCTTATAGGGTTACCGTTGAAACTGCCTCCAAAACTTAACCAAAAAACCTGATTTTGGGAATAGGGATTATAGTATTGGTTATCCTGCACATTAGCATTCATTTCATATCCATCGCGAGAGCTACCATAAAATAGGATATAATCTTCCGGATCAAATTTATGATCCGCTTCTCCAGAAATAATTATGGGGATTTCTTTAAATTCAGCTCCAATATCATCTATATTATTCCCCAAAACCTTTCCAGTTGTAGTGAAAATGCGAATAGTTGTCGGATCTATATCATTTAGAGGTAAGCCACTAAGGTCTGAACGATTAATTCTATACATACCCTCGCGATTAGTTTCAATTCTAACCCACCAGTCACTATTTGCAAACGGAGCATAATGTATAGCAGGACGAGGATTATTACGCCAATTTCTTGTTTGTTGTTCATTTATTAATTGTGCCAAAAAAACATCTGCAGCTTTATCGCTTGGCTCTAAACTGCGGAAGTTAGTTTGTCCTGAAATATTTATTATGATGCTTGCCTGAGTTGTTAATGTAAGGGTTTTATTCCCATCGTAAGCGAAGGGATAGATAATAAACGGAATAAAATTGTATCCTCTGAAGTTGGAAACAGGAAGCTCGGTTATAAATTCAGTTCTGCTCAGCTGATATTCTTCTGGTGAGATTTTATATTCGTAGCTGCTTATTCCGTCTACTTTTTTTATTTCCGGAACAGGCAAGAGTTTTGAAGGTAAAGTGATAGAGGTCGTATTGCTGTTAAGTAATGAGTAATTTATGTTTCCAGAAGGAGGAATTCCCACTTTAAATTCATCATAAGGGATTAGCGGTGCGCCGGTGTTATTATTGTAATCCATATTTTCAGCCACAATACGGCTATAATTACCCTCGGCAACCAACTCCCAGGGCTCAAGCTTAAATTCCAGTAGAAATTCTGTCTCACTTTTTTCGATGATTGTTAACTTAGCATTCAAAAAAGTAATAGTAAAAATAAGCGAGGTAAATAATAATAATCGCCGCATTATTTCTCCTTGGGCTTAATAAAACGCTCTAAAGCATAAATAAGCAAATAAAATATGGCCATAAAGATGAATATTCCAAGCATTCCTTGGACCATTAATCCCAAGGATAATTTTACATTATCCAGAACAGTAGCGATTATAGTTAGCATTGTTTCCCCTTCTAATTAATTATGATAATTACGATTATTGATTATCATCAAAGCCCGATAAATCTGTTCACATAAAACCAATCGTGCTAGGCGGTGCGTAAAAGTAAAATGTGATAAGGACAAAATCTTATTTGCTCTTTTCCGGATATTTTCATCTACACCAAAAACTCCACCTATCACAAAAACTACATTCTTATCAGATATATTAACTAAAAAATCTGCAAAAGCAAGAGAGCTGATTGGCTCTCCTTTTTCGTCTAAAAGAATAACATAATCATCAGGTTTGATTGCTTTTAAGATAGTATTAGCTTCTTTTGCCTTAACAATATTAGCATTACCGGAATTTTTAATACTTTCATCAGGTAAATCAATTATTTGAAATTTGGAATAAGCAGAGATCCTCTTTTGGTATTCAGCTATTCCTTCCAGTAACCATTTATCCTTAGTTTTGCCTGTTTGTAAAAGAGTTAGTTTCACTTTTTTGATTTTGCCATTGTAGCTAAGGCAAGAGCCATACACAACATTTTAGTTTCTCCACTGTCAGCGCGTGAAGGAATCAATATAGGAACTTTGGTACCTATAGTAACATGAGCTATTCTGTAATGACAATAGTAAGTAAGCATTTTACCATGAACATTGCCTGTTTCGATATTGGGGAATATTAAAATATCTGCTGCACCTGCAACTTCAGAAGTGATACCTTTTATGCGAGCTGCTTCCTTATCTACAGCATTATCAAAAGCCAAAGGGCCTTCGATTTTACACCTGGTAATCTGACCGCGTTCATTCATTTTAGCAATCAATGCTGCATCAATAGTAGCAGGCATTTTAGGATTAACTGTTTCTATGGCACACACCATAGCCACATTCGGATTAGGATTTCCTAAGGAATGAGCAACTTGGACCGCATTTTTAACCATTGCTATTTTGTCTTTCAGTTCAGGAAGAATATTGATTCCGCCATCAGTTTGGATTTTTAATCCTTCTGGATGCTCATAGACAAAAACATCAGAAATCACATCGCTTACTTTTAATCCTTTATCTTTATCTAAGGCAGCTTTCAAAATTACAGACGATTCCATTTTGCCCTTCAAAATAAGGTCTCCTCTTCCTTCTCGGGCTAAGGCAACAGCTGTTTCTGCAGCTTTTATCAAATTACTGCCGGTATCAATAATCTCAAAGCTATCCATAAGCTCTGGAGCTATTTCTTGCAATAGACGGTTTATTTCAGCTTGATCACCAACCAGAATACTATTGCACAAATTACCTTTTTTTGCCATTATTGCAGCTTCAAGAGCTGATTCAATTTGTGCTCCAGCAATGATAGCTATTCCTTTGCAGTTTTGTTTTACATAGCTCAGCATTTCATCGAAATTATGGAACATATTTCACTCCTTATTTATAATGTATATAAAATAGAAATTTAATTTCTCACGGATCATTATTGTTCAATAGTGATATTTTTCCAGAAATCTATCTACAAATTCATCTTCCTCAGGTTTAATCTCACGCATTATTTTCTTTAATGCTTCCTTTTGAATTTGCCTTACTCTTTCTCTTGATAAACCCATTGATTCGGCTATTTGGGCAAAATTTCGCGATTCGTGAGATTCATTCAAACCAAAATAACTACGAATTACATCAGCTTCACGCTGATCAAGTTTATTTATAGCTCTCTGAATTCTTTCTTGCATTCGTTCCTTATAATATAATTTTTGCGGATCAACTGTTTCTTTATCTTCAATGAGGTCTTTGGTAGTAAAATCCTGACTATCGAGTGTAGTGATAATATCGTCAAAAGAACTTGTTTCTGGCAATTGGTTTTGCAATTGATCGATAGTTTTTTCAGCGATATTAAGTTTTTCGCTAAGTTCATCCGTGGAAGCCATTTCTCCGGTTTCAGTGAAATATCTATCTTGAGTAGCTTTTACTCTGTGAGCTGCACTTGTTTTTCCCATAGGAACTCTTATCAGAGAACTTTTTTCACTTACAGCCAAGGTAATTCTTTGTTTAATCCACCAGATAGCATAAGAGATAAGCTTTACATCCTTATCTGGATCGAACTTTTCAATAGCTTTAATCAGTCCAATATTGCCTTCACTGATAAGTTCCGAAAGGGATAATCCCCGATTTTGATAACGAGCTGCAATTTTTACCACAAACTTCAGATTCGCCTGAATTAGACGATTCATTGCTTCCACATCTCCATTTTTGGCTCTTATAGCAAGTTCTCGTTCTTCCTCGCGCGATAGTGTTTTAAACTTGGATATTTCGTTCAGATAATTCTGTAGGGCTTTATCTGCAAAAACACTATCTTTACGGCTCACTCTTCTTATTCCTTATTTTAAAGGCAAAACCTTACGGGGATTGATGGCCTTTCCTTTCAAACGGTATTCAAAATGTAAATGACTGCCTTGAGCATTACCGGTTGAACCAACCGTAGCAATTTGCTGCCCCTGTTTCACTACATCATTTACGCTTACTAAATTTCTTTCGTTATGAGCATAAACCGTCATTACAAAATCGGGATGTTCAATTACTACTACATTTCCATAAGAACCCTGAACTCCTGAATAGACAACTGTTCCGTCTAAAACTGCATAAACAGGAGTACCTGTTTTTGCACCTATATCTATACCTTTATGGGGGCGTCCATTTCGCAAACCATATTCGGAAATAATATGTCCCTCAATCGGCATAATTAGATCGGTGCGGATCTTATCTCTTTTCATCAATTCTTCTTCTGTAAGAATTTCGGGAGGCGTAGAAGGCACAAGACGAGGTTTCCCTGAAAGATATAATTTCTGTCCCACATATAAATTGGTTGAGGTTAAATTATTCAGTTGCATTAATTCTTCAACCGTCATCCCGTTATTTGTGGCAATCCTATATAAAGTATCCTTTTTTTGAACTATATATACTCGTTCAATCAGAATTGTATCTTCCTCTGTAGGGGTAGGATTAATGGATGCTACAGGATCTTTTACTGCTTCAACTGGTGCAATTTTTGTCTCGCTAACTTCACTTGGATTCTTAATTAGTAGTTTATCCCCAGGATAAATCCGCACTGAACTATTAGCAAAGTTATTCCAGTCTAGCAGTTCCTTCAAAGTGATATTATTGTTCACAGCTATCCTATACAGATTATCACCTGCTTTAACAGTATAATAATATTCAGAGGGGATGGTTATAGGAATTGTTGGCAGGGAAATGTTTTCGGTTGTTGAAGAACCAGAAATTGGAGGTGGGGAAGAGCCTTCTGGAATTTCTGTGGGAATAGGTTTTATAGCTGGAGCAGGAGTAACAGGCTTAGGTTTTGGAACATCTTTTTTAATTATCAGCTTTTGGCCAATAGAAAGGTTATTACCAGAAATGCTATTCAGTTTCTTAAGTTCATCGATAGTTGTGCCATATCGCTTGCTAAGCGAGTATAGCGTATCGCCTTTTTTAACGGTATGAATTTGATCTACAGCTGATAACCCTAAGGGCAGAATAAACATTATCTGCATCAGCATCAGCCAAAGATATTTATCTAATTTCGAAATCATTATATTTTTCTGCACTATCCAATTTATTAATTTTTAGCTCTTTTACAAAAGCATATCTATTGCCTTGGGCTACTATAATCTGAAAAGTATGCAAAGTATGTTCTTCTGCCTGGGCGACTATTTTGACCTTTCCATCCCATTGGTTTTGAACATAACCTTTAATGCCAAGTTCGGTAGCAGCTTTCCAAACAAAATATCGGAAACCAACTCCTTGAACTCTACCATTCACATAAATTTCCCAAGTAGGCATATATCAAACCTTTAGATTATTTGTTCTGCATAAATTAACTGCTTGAATTTGTCAAGGATTCGTTTTCTTTATTTTTACAGGAAGGTATAATTTGACCTCTTGTCAACCAAAAATACCTTGACCATATCGTGGGAGGAAAAAAAGTAAGAACTTAACATATAAAAAAGGAACTTCTGGACTAGATGAACTTACTGCAAATCATAAACTTAGTGGGTGGATTAGCACTATTTATTTTCGGAATCAATAAAATGAGCGATAGCTTACAGGCTGTTGCTGGTTCCGAAATGCGTAGGATATTAAAAGTTCTTATTAATACTCCCTTAAAAGGAGTTTTAGTAGGAATAGGTGTAACAGCATTAATTCAAAGTAGCTCAGCTACCACTGTTATGATGATTGGTTTAGTTAATACTGGAATTATGACCTTACAACAGGCAGTGGGTGTAGTTATGGGAGCTAATATTGGAACCACCATAACTGCTCAATTAATCGCTTTTGATCTTGGTCAATATGCTTTTGTGTTTATAATCTTAGGGGTTACTTTAATTTTCATTCGCAAAAGTAGAGCTATGGAACATTGGAGTCAAATTATCTTTGGTTTTGGCTTATTGTTTTTAGGTTTGAATGTTATGGCGGAATCAGTTGTACCTCTACAGAATTCTGTTGTAGCCCGTAATTTAATGATTAAATTAGCTTCAAATCCTATTATGAGTATATTGGTAGGAACTGGATTTACAATGTTAATTCAGAGTTCTGCTGCCTCGATCGGAATAGTGATGGTTTTAGCCTCTACGGGTTTAATCCCTTTTGAAGGTGCTTTATATTTAGTTTTTGGAGATAATATTGGAACCACAATAACTGCTTGGTTGGCAGCAATAGGCAGTAGTAATACAGCAAAACGAGTAGCAATGGTTCACACCTTATTCAATGTGTTTGGAACAATCATTTTTGGATTATTAACTTATCTGGGATTATATCCCTTATTTGTGAATTGGATTACACCAGGCAATGTGTATGCAGGGCAAAATATTGCTCGTCATATTGCTAATGGCCATACTATGTTTAATATAGTTAATACTATTTTATTTATACCTTTCGCGGGGCAGCTGGCAAAAATTGCAACTAAAATTATCCCTGATGATAAAGTGGAGACTATCTCTTTAGGCGAGCCCAAACATTTAAATTACACAATTATAAACAATTCCTACTTGGCAATAAATCAGTCCATAAAAGAAATGCGGGAAATGCTGCGTTTAGTGAGAATGGAGCTTTTGGTTACTTATCAAGCATTCAAAGAAAAGGACTACAAGAAGCATATGCGAGTCTCCCGAATTGAGAAAGCAATTGATAATTTGCAAAAGGAAATTACGCTATATCTGGTAGCTGTTAATGAAAAAACTAATGCGCCAGATATTATTCATAAAATACCTGCTTTATTGCACACAGTAAACGATATTGAAAAAATAGGTGACTTTACTGAAGAGATGAATAATATTCTGAACGAACAGATAATCACTCAAAAACACCAGCTTCCTCTTGAGTTTACGGCTATGATAGATGATTTACATTCCAAATTACTTTATATGTTGGATTTATCCATAGACTATCTTGTAGATCTGAAAGAGGATTATATATATAAGATAATCGAGATGGAAGGACGCATCAATGAAAGTCACTATCGTTTACGGGAAGAGATTCTTTCCAAAATTCAAAATGCAGTATGTGATGCTGAAGGAGGATTGAACACTATTGATTATCTTGATGAGGCAGAGGAAATTGCTGATAAATTGAAAAACTTAGTGAAGGCAGGAAGCCACAATTTTATCTATAACCATAATTATATTAAAGAACTCAATAATCAGGACAACCAAGAAGAAGCAGTAGAGGAAAACGAGGTATTCTAAATAACGCCAGCTGCTATCAAATCGTGCATATGTAACATACCGACCGGCTGGTTACTACCATCCACAACAGGGATCATTGTTATCTTATATGTTTCCATCAAATTTAAGGCTTCAATAGCTAAAACTTCCGGTTTTAGCGTTTTGGGGTTATCCGTCATACAATCTTTAGCTGAATAGTCTAAAAGAGAATTACCTTTATTATGCAGTTGCCGTCTTAAATCACCATCGGTTATCATTCCAATCAGTTTTCCATTTTTATCAGTTACAGCTGTACAACCAAGTTTTTTAGAAGTCATTTCAATTATTACTTCAGACATCGTAGCATTATCTTTAATCACGGGAAGCTCATCACCACTATGCATTAAATTGATCACTCGTAAAAGCAATTTTTTACCAATTGTCCCACCTGGATGAAACCGGGCAAAATCTTGTAACTGGAAGTTCTTATGTTTTAGTAAAGCAATAGCCAAAGCATCTCCCACTGCCAAAGCTACGGTAGTAGAAGAAGTTGGAACCAAACCTAAGGGTTCGAGTTCTTTGGGGACATTACAATTGAGGACTACATCAGAATTTTTTGCCAATTGTGAATTTGGTTCACCTGTAATAGCTATAATTGGAACCCGATTAAATTTCAGAAAGGGAATGAGATTAATAAGTTCTTGTGTGTTTCCGCTATTGGAAACAGCAATAACCACATCATCAGATTCTATCATTCCTAAATCGCCATGAATACCTTCCGCAGAATGTAAGAAAATAGAAGTGGTTCCTGTAGAAGCCAAGGTAGCACTTATTTTTCTGGCAATAATCCCTGTTTTTCCCATTCCGGTTAAAACAACTTTTCCTTGGCAATTGCAAAGCACTTCAAAGGCTTTTTCCAGAGATTCTTTACTAAGCTGTTTTGCCACTATTTGTATAGCGAATGCCTCTTTGGCTAATTCTTCCTGAACTGTTTCATAAATATTCATAGTTTCTGTCTCAAAATAGAGATTGCCTCTTCTAAATTCATAGCACCAAGATCACCGACTGTATGTTGACGTAAAGTAACTTGATTATTGGCTTCTTCATTTTTACCGATAATACACATAAAGGGGATTTTACTCTTTTCCGCGGCGCGAATTTTGTATCCCATTTTTTCGCTGCGAGCGTCAAATTCACAACGGAAACCTTGTTCCAGTAATTGTTCTTCAATTTTACGGGTATATTCTATTTGAGCATCGGTTATAGGAATTAGTATTATTTGTACGGGAGCAAGCCAAAGGGGTAAATTCCCACTGTGATATTCCAGCAGAGTAGCAAAAAATCTTTCCACAGAACCTAAAACAGCTCTATGAATCATATAAGGTCTATGGGCAGTATTATCTGCACCGATATATGTCATATCAAATCTTTCTGGTTCATTAAAATCAAATTGAATAGTAGTGCATTGCCAAGCTCTACCCAAAGCATCTTTTATCTTAATATCAATTTTGGGACCATAAAAAGCGCCGCCACCTTCATCTACTTTATATTCTAAACCAAGCTTTTCCAAAGAAGCAGCCAAAGAAGCAGTAGCTTTATCCCAGTCTTCTTTTTTACCAACACAATCCTCAGGTTGAGTAGATAGATAAATTAGGAATTCCTTAAAGCCAAAAGCTTTTAACATCTCCAAAGAAAAGACAATCAATTTTTCCACTTCACTATCCATCTGTTCTGGAGTACAAATTATATGTGCATCATCTTGAGTGAAACCACGAACCCTCATTAAACCGTGTAAAACACCACTTCGTTCGTATCTGTAAACTGTTCCTAATTCTGCAAGGCGAATAGGTAATTCCCGATAGCTGTGTAAAGAAGAATTGTAGATACTGATATGAAACGGACAATTCATCGGTTTGATATAATAATCTTGACCTTCAATATCCATTTTACTATACATATTTTCTTTATAGAAACCAAGATGACCACTGGTTTCCCATAAACTCGCTCTTCCAATATGCGGAGTATACACTAATTGATAACCTTTTTTTAGATGCTGTTCTTTCCAATATGCTTCAATTAAATGACGAACCATTGCTCCTTTAGGATGCCATAATACAAGTCCGGGGCCAACTTCATCGTTAATCGAAAATAGATCAAGGTCTTTTCCCAATTTTCTATGATCGCGCTGCATAGCTTCATTCAAAAATTGCAGATAATCAGCAAGTTCTTTTTCTGTAGGAAAACTGATTCCGTAAATTCGTTTCAGCATTTTGTTTTTTTCATCACCACGCCAGTAGGCACCTGAAGTTCTTAGTAACTTTATGGCTTTAATTCTGCCCGTATCGGTAAGATGTGGTCCACGGCAAAGATCAATAAAATCACCTTGTTTATAAGAACTGATAATTTCATCTTCGGGGATATCTTCTAAAAGTTCCAATTTATATGTTTCATTCATTTCGCTAAAAATTTCTATTGCTTCGGCTTTAGATAATTCTGTCCTATGATAGGGAAGGGATTGGGCAATAAGTTCTTTCATTTTCATTTCAATCTTTTGCAAATCTTCATCTGTAAAAGATTCCTCTCTATCAAAATCATAATAAAAACCCTGTTCAATAGCTGGTCCAATCGCAAGTTTTGTTGAAGGGAACAATTGCTTTACTGCCTGTGCCATCAAATGAGCAGTACTATGCCAATATACTTCTTTACCTTCGTCGGTTTCAAAAGTGGGGAAGTTTATTTTAGCATCTTCATCTATTGTGTATGTAATATCTACCAACTTATCATTCACTTCTGCACATAGTGATTTTTCAGCAAGCTCGGGATCAAAATCTTGAGCAATTTGTAAAGCTTTTACAGGTTTTTCATATTCTCGGATACTACCATCAGGTAAAGTTACTTTTATCATTTATAACTCCATTTCAATATTCTTTTAAAAAAATAACCTATTTTTCTATAAATATTATTCTGTCAAGCCGAGAATGATTTTAAATCCAGGATAATAGAAACTACCTTAAAAGATATATAAGAGTATTAGCACTTCGGCTTTTTCATCATTCTAAGTGAATTGAAGATAACCAGTAAAGTTACTCCAACATCGGCAATTATCGCTTCCCAGAGTTTGGCCAGTCCGGCAACTCCTAAAGTCATAACCAGTAATTTGATGGTTAAAGCTAGAACTATATTCTGCCAAACCATCCTATTAGTTTCCCTAGAAATGCTGAAAGCGCTCTCCAGTTGTTCGGGTTTATCGTTCAATAAAACAATATCTGCTGTTTCGATTGATGCTTGCGCTCCAATTTTTCCCATTGCAATTCCTACATCAGCTCTTGCCAAAACAGGAGCATCATTTAAACCATCTCCGCAATAGGCAACTTTATCTATGCTGTTTTTTAAAAATTCTTCCATCTTTTCCAGTTTACTTTCCGGAATTAATTCAGCATAGTAACTATCTAAACCAAGTTCATTTGCCACTCTTTCTACTTTAGGATATCGGTCTCCAGAAAGAACACTTAAATGTTTAATACCTTTTTGTTTAAGCGATTGCAGAACTTCTTTCATTCCTGGTTTCAGCTCGTCCACGAAACTGATACAACCCAGATACATATCATTTTTAACGGTATGTACAACGCTATTATCACCCAAATCGAGTAAACTAACAAATCCAAATTGCTGTAAAAAATTCTCACTTCCACAAAGATAACGGTCTTTGTTATAAACCAGAAGCACTCCCTTGCCTGGATATTCAGAAAAAGCTTCAACGGCAGAAGGAACAAAATTGTAACTAAAAGCATTTTTTATCGCTTTTGCAAAAGGATGAGAAGAAGTATATTCACAAAGCCATGTGCTGCGTTTAAGTTCTTCTGGATCAATATTCGGGGCTGCTTCAATTTCTGCAATACGCAATTCACCGGTTGTAAGAGTTCCGGTTTTATCAAATATCAGGGTTTTTACTTTACTAAGTAGATCAAGATACACGCTACCCTTAAAAATGATACCTTTTTTTGCTGCTTTACCTATTCCAATATAATAAGTTAGAGGTATGGATATTACTAAAGCACAAGGGCAGGAAACTACCAGAAAAATTAAAGCGCGCCGTAGCCATACAGTGTAATTAAAACCTAATATAGTGGGAATTAAAAAAACAAATACTGCAGCCAATACAACTGCCGGAGTGTAATATCGGGCAAAACGGGTCATAAACTTTTCTGTTTCAGATTTTTCACTGCTGGCGTTTTCAATGAGCTTTATAATGCGAGTAACCATACTTTCCGCTTCTGTATTCTGAACTTTTATCTCCAGCATTCCTTCACCATTTAGAAATCCAGAAAAAACCTTGGACTTGCTTTCTACAAACACAGGAATTGCTTCTCCCGTTATGGAAGAAGTATCAACAGTGGATTCTCCTTTTATAACAACTCCATCCAAAGGAATTCGCTCCCCTGGATAAACAAGTATCACTTGCCCTTTTTTAATTTCGTTAAGCTTAAGCTCATTTATGCCATTTTCGGTTTTTAAGTGTGCTGTTTCTGGTTTTAGAGAAAGAAGAGATTTTAAATTTCTACGGCTTTTGGCTATCGCTCCACTTTCCAAATAATTACCTATTTCATACAGAATCATAACAGCTGCTGCTTCCAGGAATTCCCCTAAATATAATGCTCCCAATGTTGCCAAGGTCATCAGAAAGTGTTCAGTAAAAATTCTGCGAGAGCAGATTTCTCTGAATGCTTTATAAATAACTTTATGACCAGCAATTAGATAAGCAACAAAACCAAGGATAGTGGAGATGGGTTTACTGAAAAATAAGCTGATTGTAAGAATTAATATCGCCAAGATTAAAAACCAGGGCTTTTTTTCCGTTTGCTCCAGCTCCAACCCTGCTAAAGTAAATTGTACATCGGGATCAATCTTACTGGCTATGGCATTCAATCGTTTTAGAGGATTATTCACTTGCTCTATGTACTCTATGGTAAGACGCTTATTCACAAAATCAAGATTGGCTCTTTCCACTTCTTTCAATTCGTTTATTTCCTTTTCTATTTGGGAACCGCAATCAGGACAATCCAAATTATGAACATCATATTCTTCGATTATCATTTAAAGCTCCTGTAAATGTTCCAGTGCAACTTTGAAAATACTGTTGATATGTTCATCATCAAGAGAATAATAATTAGTAGTGCCCTCTTTACGATATTTCACCAAACGGTTTAAACGGAGAAGTTTCAGCTGATGCGAAATAGCGGATTGTTGCATATTTACAAGTAACGCTAAATCGGCAACACATAATTCATGACGCGAAAGGTAATATAAAATCTTCAGGCGAGTACTATCCCCAAAAACCTTAAAAAATTCGGCCATATTTTGGATAGTATTATCTTTGGGGATATGTTTTTTGATATCGTCCATTTCTTCTTCGGAAATGCTTTTGCATAAACAAGTTAGCGTTTTCATTTCAGCTCCTTTATGAATATATGTTCATATATTACTAGGGAGGGACGCTTGTCAAGAAAAAAATTGGTATATTTCATCGCTCGATTTACAACTATATAAAGAGTCACCGAAAATTGCAAATCGGATCACTGAAAATTGCAAATCGGGGGAAAGTGGTTGAAAAGAGTCACTGAAATCTGC
>DJGX01000031.1:0-16999 GCA_002432865.1 Cloacimonetes bacterium UBA5835 | reverse complement strand
CAGATTTCAGTGACTCTTTATAGTGTGCTTGGGAATAATTGTGACCAAAACGTTTTGAATGAGAAAAAGCTTGACGCGAATCGGAGCGTCAGATACAATAGTTAAAAGTAGATATATTAGGAAAAACCATCAAAGCTGTCGCTGATAAAAATCGGAGAAAGATATTTATGCTACTCAAGCGAAATGTGAGTCTCACTGGCGTTGAGCTGGCTGAGCACTTTGAGAATAGCAAAGCCAGTCTGAACACGCACTTCAAGTTCTTGCGTTTCAGCGAGATCATCTATGCCAAGAAAAAAGGTCAATATACATCCAGTATCGTCTCAATACCGGAGTTTTTGAGGAGATGCTTGCTTAGTGTTTGGGACTTTATCAGAAAATAGAGGAAAAATAATGGAACGCATAAAGTTGTTTCGTAGCAGCATAATCATTTTGATAATTTACATCGCCATCGTGATTAGTTTAGCTTTGGTCATTGACTCTGAGGCTCGCATTCCAACTCATTGGAATGCCGAAGGAGTCATCGATAATTGGGCATCCAAAAGCACTGCCGTGAGTTTTGCTTTGGGGATCAATCTCTTTCTTTTTTTGCTTTTGTATCTAATGCCATGGTATTCTCCTAAGTATCGGCAAAATCAAAAAGGATTTGACATCGTCATGCCCAGACTTACAAATATTCTTTTAATTATTATGGGGTTGATCAATATCTACGGCTTGTCTTGGCCATTGGGGTCACAGAAACTTCCAGGCAACCCAATTTTTCTGATGTTAGGTTTGCTCTTTGTCCTACTCGGGAATCTCCTCCCCAAACTACCCCTTAATTTCTTTGTGGGTATTCGTACTCCTTGGACTATCTCAGACGAAGATAATTGGTCTCAGACTCATCGCTTGGGAGCTTGGCTTTATATGATTGGTGGCATTCTCATGATGATGCTGGGGATCCTTCCTCTGCCAACCAATCTGATGATGATTTGCATTTGGTGCATTATAGGCGTAATACTTGTTCCAGTATTATATTCCTTTATCTTATTCCGCAGAAAACAGAAATAGCCAAGGATTTTTCGTGTTTTTTGCTAACTGATTAATACTTTATGCTTTTCTTTGTGATCCCCTGTTTGGGATCTGAAGCTTTGAGGATATATATTTCCCAAGCAAGGGTTTTTGCCCTTTCTTCACTTTAGCTGTCATTTTAGCTATAGACTAATTTTAAGCAAAACCAGGATAGGGCAGACTTGATTAATTTTCGTTCTTAATGATATATGCTTGATATATGCTTACTATCTCCAGCAATTTGCTGGCTATCACAAGCGCATTGCTAGCAGAAGCTACGAGAAACAAAAACCATATGAAATGAGTTCTCTTGTCTAAATGCCGGGAGTTCACAGTCCAACAAAATCGACAAGCTTCTCTGGGTTCCATCCATGTTCGGGAATAGCTTAATAAATAATCACCTTATCTATACTTTCTTTAGAAGCAACCGATCTTCCCTCAACACGTGAGAAAAGAAAAATTATCCCTTTTTGCATCAATAGCTTAGATCGGAGCCAACCTTTATCTATTCTAACTTAGAGGGACAAATAAAAGATTTCTCTTGACTCTTCAGGGAGCTCGGCAATATTATATTAATAGAGTGATTAAGTTTATACTCCAAGGAGGAGAATATGTTTTTAAGCGGAAAGCAGCTCATGGAAGTTTTCCAGAAAGCAAAGAAGAACCGTTTTGGCATCATTGCTTCAAATGTAGTCTTTGACACCCAGATTCGGGCTATCATTCAAGGATACAATAGTGTAGGCAGTGATGGACTTTTACAGATGAGTTCCGGTGCATGCAAATATGCAGCTGGAGAAAGTCAGGATATGCAAGTTGGTGCGAGAATGATCTCGACCATGGTTCAGACCTTTGCTGCTCAGTTCCCCAAATGCGGGATTGGTTTGCATATAGATCACGCCACTCCCAATTATTTTGATTTCATCGTTTATTGCATCGAAAACAAGCTGGTGACATCGGTAATGATTGATGCTTCCAAGGAAAAGCTTGCCGAAAACATTCGTGTAACCAAAGAAGTAGTGGATGTTGCTCACAAACACGGCATCCTGGTCGAGGGTGAGATTGGTCATATCAAAGGGACAGAAGATGAAATCGTATCGGAAACCGAGCTCTATACCCATCCTGATGAAGCATTAGAATTTGTGAAAAAGACCAATGTGGATCTTTTTGCTGCCTCTGTAGGCACCAATCACGGAGTCACTAAAGGGGAAAACATTGTGCTGAGATTGGATCTGATAAAAGAAATTGACGACCTCTTGATCAAAAACGGAGTAGAGCGCGGGTTGGTCTTGCACGGTGCCAGCGGTCTTACGGACGCTCAACAGCGAGAGGCGATCAAAAACGGCGTGGTCAAGATCAATAAAGACACCCACTATCAGATGGATATGGCTCGCGAGATTCAAGCTTATTGGGAAAAAGAGAAATACGCGATTGTCTGTCCTCCGGATGTAGATCCCAAAGACTATATGCCCAATAAGAGCAAATTTGATCCCCGCAAATGGCTGATCAAGGCAGAAAACAAAATGCAGCAAACGGTTAAGGACTTCTGCCTGGTTTCGGGCAGCGCACATAATAGCATCTTACTATAAAAGGAGATTCAAATGGCAAAAGTAGGAATCAATGGATTTGGGCGCATTGGTCGCCTTGTGCTTCGAGCTATCATAAAATATCATCCTGAAATCGATGTGGTGGCGATCAATGATCTCACTGATGCTAAGACTTTGGCACACCTCTTCAAATATGATAGCGTGCACAAAATCTTCGCTGGAGAAGTGGCACATGACGAGAATCACATTATAGTCAACGGCAAAAAAATTAGAATATATGCACAAAGAGATCCCGAGTCTTTACCCTGGAAGGATTTGGGGGTGCAATATGTTGTCGAAGCTACCGGCATCTTCAGAACCAGGGAAAAAGCTGGGAAACATCTAAAAGCTGGTGCTCAAAAAGTTATCCTCACTGTTCCAGCAAAAGACGACGTAGATGCTACCATTGTCATGGGAGTAAATCATAAGATTCTCAAAGCCTCTGATCAGATCGTTTCCAACGCCTCCTGTACCACAAACTGTCTAGCTCCAGTGGCCAAGGTGTTGCATGATAAATTTGGGATTGAAAGCGGACTTATGACCACTATTCATTCATATACAAATGATCAAAACATCCTTGATCTACCGCATAGTGACTTGCGTCGTGCTCGCGCTGCTGCCATGAGCATGATTCCGACCACCACCGGTGCTGCCAAAGCAATTGGACTGGTAATTCCCGAACTGAACGGAGTGCTGGACGGTATGGCTGTGAGAGTGCCTACCCCTGATGGCTCTCTGGTTGATCTTTCTGTAAATTTGGCACGCGAGGTCAGTAAAGAAGAGATCAATCAAGCCATGAAAGAAGCAGCAGATACATATCTGAAGGGCATTTTGATGTATACAGAAGACCCTATAGTCTCCATTGATATTGTAGGGAATTCTTATTCCTCGATCTTTGACGCAGGTTGTACCTATACCAAAGGTAAGATGGCAAAGATCTTGAGTTGGTATGATAACGAATGGGGCTATTCCTGCCGTGTGGCAGACCTCGTTAAATACATGAGTGAGCTCTAAAATAAGCTACTTACAAATCAGATAAAATTGTCCCCGGGGGATCTCTCCGGGGTTTTTGTCTTAAAGAGAAGAATAATCCAGAGCTATGGATAACGGAAGCGAGTCTTTGCGGAGGAGCTTTACAAACTGTAGAGATATTGGCAAAGCGAGTTTTTAACTGAAATGGAATTGAAATTGCTTCAAAGTTATGCAGTGAAAGATTAATTTATGGAGAAATATATGCGGATATATCTTATTGCTATCCTGCTGATCTGCTTATTGCCTTTGGCATTAAGCGCAGATCTGCCTGAGTGCTATCATACTTATGATGAGATCACCACGATTCTGTTTGACCTTGAAGCCCAATATCCAACGCTTGCTAAAGTGCATATGATTGGTTATTCGCAAGAGGATCATATACCCATCTATGCTATGCAGATATCTAATAATGTAGAGGGAGAATGGGAACGTCCTGCTTTGCTTTTTGTGGGGCAAGTACATGCTGAAGAAGTTTTAGGAGTCGAGATTGTCCTGAGCAACATCGAGGAGATCCTCAGCAATCACAATCAAAGTCCATATTCTTCGTGGGTCAATCAATTGGACTCATGGTGGATTCCTACCCCAAATCCGGAAGGGCACAATGTCGTGACCTCCAATCTTGACACCTCCTATCGCAAGAACAAAAGAGACAACAATGGTAATGGCATCTTAGATTTTTCTCCTTTAGTAGGATATGACATCGATGGCATAGATATAAACCGTAATTTTGATTTTAACTGGGTGCATGGAGATACACTGATGCAGCCGGGAGGCGATGAAGTTTATGACTACTATCGCGGACCTTATCCCAATAGTGAGAGCGAGAATCAAGCCATAATTCAATTGGCTGATGAGAAAAAATTCATCTATAGCATTTGTTGGCACTCATCCCGTAGTGGGAACTTCTCTGAGAAAGTATATTATTCCTTCAATTGGAAGGATGTGCGCCCATCTCCAGATTTGGCTTTTGCTCAGAGCATAGCTCAAGGAGTTGCCAATGAGATCATCAAAGAGAATGGCAATCATTACGAATACTATCCTAACGCAAGTCGGCGTGGTGCGTTCCATGACTGGATGTATAAGCAATATGGCACGTTCCAGTTGCTAATCGAAGTAGGTACGCGCAATTTACATCCTGAAGAAGCCTTGATGCTGGATACAATTGATCGTGCCTCAAACGGAGTGTGGTGGATGATGAACCGCGCACTTCTCTTCTCTATGGATGTTCCTTCAAATTCACTTTTAACGGGGCACACTATTGATGCCCACACTGGTGAGCCGATCTCAGCTGAGATCATCATCCAAGAGCGTCATGCCCCCTGGTTTCATCCTCGCACAAGTTTTGAGGATACCGGGAGATTTTACAAAGCGTTGCCGATGGGAAGCTACACTTTCCGTGCTCGGAAAAAGGGATATTGGGATCGCATCATAGAATCTGTGAGTGTAAATAACGGAAGTTGGACTACTATCACAGTGGAGCTGGAACCAAAGGCAGAAGCAACTTTGCATGGCATGGTACGGAGTGGAAGCGAGCCAATCCCCGCTCGCATTATTATTCATGATGTCATCCCTGACACGTTAATTGTAGATGGAGAGTACATCTATAATGGCTACGAGGGAGATTATGAGGTCGAGATCTATTCCGATGGCTACTATCCCTATCTGGGCACCATCACTCTGCAACCCGGGGCTCAGCAAAGCTATATCAATCTTAGCCCGGAAAACGTTATCTTTTCAGAAAATTGGGAGTCCGGCACAGAGGCTTGGGAGATCAATGGTCCGTGGGTCTTGCAAGATGAGCTTTCGGCCTCTGGCAATGCAATTACTGACAGCTGGGGTGGACGGGGGCACTATGCCCCAAATTGTGATGTTTGGATCCAGACTGTCGATCCGATCCAGATTCCCGAAGGCAATACTGCCATGCTCTATTTTGATTCTCATCTCTATACAGAATGGGATTTTGACCCTGTGACCGTTGAGGTTTCCCTTGATGGCGAGAATTTCACTGAAATCTTTCGTAAATCTGGGCGTTATGATTGGTGGCAAAAGGAGTATATATCGTTGGCAGAATATGGCGGTCAGAGCATATATCTACGCTTCCGCTTGCAAGATGATAGCATTGCTGATGAATTGACCGATCCGGGTTGGACTCTTGATAATATCCGGTTGGTTACCGGAACTGCTACCGACAACATGGACCAAGTTCATGAGGCATTGCACTCCGTGATCTTGTATCCCAATTATCCTAATCCTTTTAATCCCGAGACTACTATTCGTTACAGTCTGAGTAGCCCCCAGGAACTGAGCATCGAAATATTCAATATCAAAGGTCAAAGAGTCGCTAGCTACAATCCCGGTATACAGAGTGCCGGCGATCACAGCTTTGTCTGGCGCGGCAAAGACGATGCCGGGCGCAATGTCTCCAGCGGAATATATTACTATCGGCTGAGCTCTGATGGATATCACAAGACCCGCAAGATGGTCTTGATGAAGTAAATCCTTCTCTGATAGTTATCAAAAGCTTTGGCACCTTTATCGGGACCAAAGCTTTTTTTGTAGGGTTGAGTGCATTTAGCTGAGCAATTCATCAAGATACAGATTGTCCAGAGGCAAGTAGCTTGTCCTTTGAATATAAAATCACATATCTATGTGGACTATTTTTGAGATCAATGAATAACTTATACAGACTCTAAATCTATCGGATGCTATACAGTAGCCTCTGTAGTCAGTTTATCATCCTTAGAATACGGGGCTTGACTCCCTATCACAGCTGTTTAATAAAGCTTCTTCTTCTTTTATGCTGTCTATAATCAAAGTACTTCCATTGAGCTTGAACCCTGTTGTTGGTTTCAAGTTCTGGATTACTCTCTGCTTTGACAAATTTGTTATCTATATAGCTCTTAAGCAGCTCTCTAAACAGGAGGGAATTTACCCCTTTATCCCGAAATTCAGGTCGTACCGCCAGGAGATAAAGATCAATGGTCTTCTCATGTTTCATGGCATCCAAGATATAAAACCATCCCCATGGTAAAAGCTTCCCTCTGGCTTTTTGAAATGCTTTGGACATTGAGGGGAAGGTTAGACCAAAAGCAGCAACTTGATCATTGCTATCCAGGATCAGGCTGATCAAGTTCGGATTTGCCATGCTGATATACTGCTTTATATAAAAGTTGATTTGCTTCTGGGTTAAAGGGACAAAGCCGTATAAATCCTGATAAGCCAAATTTAATAACTCAAAGATATCCATAGCATAGCGCTTGATCTCTTTAATCTTGGCAGCATGGAGAACTCTCAAGTTATGCTTCTTCAGCACAATCTGAGCAATCCGATCTATTTTCTCCGGAATCTGCTCAGGAACCTGAATTTGATATTCCACCCAATCAGCATCTTTGTTATAACCCAATTTGGCAAGATGTTGAGGATAATATGGATAGTTATAGATCGTCGCTATATTACTTAATTCTGCAAAACCTTCGATCAGCATCCCTTCCGGATCCAAGTCAGAAAAACCCAGCGGACCTTGAACTTCATCCATACCCTGTGCCTTAGCCCAAGCTTCGACCCTATCAAGCAGTGCTTTGGAGACATCATCATCGTCGATGAAATCAATCCACCCAAATCGACAACTTTGCTTTTGCCACTTTTGGTTATAGTTATGATTGATTATCCCCGCTATCCTGCCGACGACTTCATCATTCCGATAGGCTAACCATAACTTGACCTCACAGAATTCATAAGCCGGGTTCTTAGCTTTGTCAAAAAGGCTCATCTCTTCGCTAATTAATTGCGGAACAAAATACTTGTTTCCCTGATATAATTTTAGAGGAAACTTGACGAATTTTCGCAATTCTTTTTTGGTTATAACTTCGCGTACCAAAATATCATTCTCTACCAGCATAATATAATAGACCCCCAGGTTAGACCTGCGCCAAAAGCGGTTAATACGACAATATCTCCACTTTGGATTTTACCTTGAACTATAGCTTCATCTAAAGCAATGGGGATTGATGCTGCTGCGGTGTTCCCATATTTATCAAGATTGATCATAATTTTATCCTGCGGAAGAGATAGTTTTTTGGCAACAGTCTTTAATATTCGTATGTTTGCCTGATGTGGGATAAGTAAGTCTATATTATTTTTCTTTAATTGTGCTTGATTTAACGCTCTCAAAACCGAATGATACATCATATCAGTTGCATGTTTATAGACCTTTTTCCCATCCATTTTTAAGTATTGTTGATTTTGATCTATGTTACTTGCCAAAATAGGATTTCTTGAACCACCTGCTGGAATTTTTAGAAAATCAACTCCGGAGCCATCGGAACCCCAGTCGAACGAGATAAGATTTCTGCCTTTAATATTCATTTTTAATACTATTGCTCCAGCACCATCTCCAAACAGAACACATGTACTTCTGTCCGACCAATCAACTGATTTTGATAATACATCAGTTCCAATGATCATAGCAGTATTATAATTACAAGTTTTCATCAATGATTCAGCCATAATTAAAGCATAAATTGCACCTGAACATGCTGCAGATATATCAAAACAGACAGCATTCTTTAGCCCAAGTTTAGGTTGGATAACGGCTGCAGTTGAAGGTAATTGATAATCTGGTGATTGAGTGGCAACAATCAATAAATCGACTTCTTTGGCAGCTATACCAGCTTGCTTGAGAGCTATTGATCCTGCTTTAAGAGCAAGATCAGAAGCAGCCTCAGAAGCTTGTGCAATTCTGCGTTCTTGTATTCCCGTTCTTGTTGTTATCCATTCATCGGTTGTATCCACCATCTTTTCCAAATCGAAATTAGAAACGATTTTATCCGGAACATAGGATCCAGTTCCAACTATACTAATGCCATCAGGGAATTTAAGCATAACTTATATCCTCTAACCTCTTCTGGTTAATAATAATGCTTCTGTTTCTCCACTTGTGTAGAAACAATCCTAAAGCCCTAAGTCCAATTCTTTGTTTCGTAGACCAGAAGGGCGCCATAATCCTTAAGAGCGCTGGATTTGTTACAATTCTTTCTTGTTGCTCTATTCCAGCAGCTCTGCTCCGAATTATATGGCTCAAAATAATGAATGCAGATGCATTGAGGCATATTGTTACGTTATGCCCAGGTAGAGGATAGGTTGTTATCCCATTAAGCCATAATTCTATTAAGTACGAAATGAAAACATAGCCGGTTATCTTCCAGCTGTTTCGTGGCACACGATATTTTGTTATCGTGGTAGGCATCAAACACCTGTTTGTTCAGTTGGATTTGGATAACACATGCTTATCAGGTTGGTGGAAAGGAGTGGTATTTCAAACCAATATACGTATTCAAGATTGGTCAAGGATTCCTGATTTATCCTAAGGATCAAGGTCTTGAGCTGTTCGGCTTCGTCTTCTGTTACCTGGATGATAATCATTGCATTATAACCAGGCCATATCGAGCTATCTAATCGTGGTTCACCTTGAGGGTACTTCCCTAAAACTCGATCTAGGATCAGAAAATTGCTCAATCCGAGCTTTGACATGTGCTGCAACATATCATCTAAATAGCTAATATCGCAACTGATGCAAAACGTAGTCATAGAGCACCTCGGTTTTCTTCTCTGTGATGGGCAAAATAATAGAATACTGGGATTAAAATCAAAGTTATGAGGGTTGATATTAAAAGACCTCCAATCACGGATATCCCAAAAGGACGCCAGATTTCTGATCCTAAACCCGTACTCAATGCCATAGGTACCATCCCGAAAATCGTGGTAAAAGCCGTCATCAATACTGGTCTCACGCGCGATTTCCCAGCATTAATTAATGATTCTTTTAAGTTTTGTCCTCTGGCTCTGAGCAGATTTGTATAATTCACTAACACGATACCATTATTCACAACGATCCCAAGCAGCATCACGATCCCGAAAAAGCTGACAATATTTAGCGTGACATGGCAGATAACAAAAGCCCAGATTACACCGGTTAATGCCATGGGAACGGCGAAAATAATGATGAATGGATCACGATAGGTTCCGAATAATGAGGCCATGACCATATAGACTAAAATCATTCCAAGTATAAAAAGCATGGTCAGGTCCCTAAATGTTTCTCGTTGGTCTGTGATTTGACCGCCTATGTCAACAGATATTCCAGAAGGGGTTTCGATATCCTGAATGGTGTTGTTCACTATTTTTACAGCTTTGTTCAAAGAGATTTGATCAATATCAGCGCTAAGATACACAACTCTCTGTTGAGCTTCATGTTTGATTTCAGAGATCCCTCGCCCTTCTTCAATGGTAGCTATAGATCCCAGAGAGATGGTTTGACCAGTCAAGGTGTTGATGCTGACATTCTTCAACTGGTCGATATTATTTCTGAATTCTGGGGCATATCTTACCGTAATATCATAAGCATCGCCACGGTCTTTATATTCACTGGCAGCAACGCCAAAAATGCTCTGTCTCAAAGTCATGCCTATTATGGCTGGATTTATTCCGAGGGTACTGGCTTTGTCCTTATCAACAATCACCCGAATTTCTGGTTTACCAGCATCTACCGATGATTCAAGATTAACCAGAAACGGCAATTTGCGCAGCTTCTGTTCTATGCTTCCTGCTGTTAATTCTATATCATCTAAATTATTACCAGTGATCTTCACTTCAATAGGTTTGACGTTTCCTAACACGGCATCCATAAGAATACTGCCACTTACTACATTCATCTTCTCAACCTCCGGAATCTGTTCAATTCTTTGTCTGAGGACTTGAGCAATTTCTGCAGCAGAGCGCTTGCGATCTTCTGGTAGAACAAGCTTGGCACCGATTGTGCTAACATTTATTCCCTCTTTGAAACCGACAGAAGTTAAAAGTCCCTGGTCTGTTTGTCCCGATACGGAGTACATGGAGCGTAACTCAGGGACCTCTTCCAAGAAAATCTGCTCAACCATAGCGGCAACTCTTTCGGTTTCTTTGGCATTGACGCCGACATCCAATTCTATGACGGCATTCAAATCCCCAGCATCCACATTCGGGATATATCCAGTTCCTATCGTGAAGCTTAAGGCAATTGTAATACAGAAGATTGTTATAAAAGCCCACAAGACAATTTTCCGGTTATTAAGCGAAAAATTTAGTGTCTTTGCATAGACCTCGCCGATATAATGGAGAATTGCTTCACATATATTGTAGAGCTTGTGATGCTTCCTTACCCTCCCTTTCACAGGTACTTTCAGAAGTTTCGATGACAGCATGGGAGTCAAAGTTAGAGCAGTAAATAATGAAGCTAGCAACGTTACAGTTACTATAACAGCCAATTGTTTGAACATAATACCGACAAGTCCGCTCATAAATATCATCGGTAAGAAAACTACAATCGTAGTCAAAGTGGACCCAGTAATTGCCATGCCCATTTCTCCAGTACCAAAAATGGCAGCCTCTTTTGAGCGAGTTCCATTTTCTATATGGCGGGTAATATTCTCCAATATTACAATTGCATTATCGACCACCATCCCTATAGTCACTGCCAGAGCAATCAGAGATATGATATTGATTGTATAGCCTGAAAGGAGCATGAATATGAATGCCGAAACCAGAGAGAAGGGAATGGTCATAATAATGATTAAGCTACTGTGAAAATCCTTAAGAAAGAACAGGACAACAAGGATGACAAAGAAGGCAGCATAAAAGATTGAACTGCTTAAATTGTTGATTGACTCTGAAACCAGTTCTGACATGTCCATCAGCTCGGTAATTTTAACGTCCTGTGGGAGAGAATTCTGGATTGCTTTAACTTCTTTTTTCACTGCTTTGGCAACTGTTAAAGTGTTCGCGTCTGACTGTTTCTGAACGAGCATTATCACAGATTTTTTCCCGAAAGAATGAATATAACAGTCACTATTCTTCATAGTATCTTTAACTGTCGCGACATCACAAACGCGAATTATCTCGCCATTGAAACTGGAAATTGGCATCTGGGAGATTTCTTCGATACTGCCAAATTCAGCGGGCATGCGCACCGAAATTCCCATCTTACCATCGTCAATCATCCCGGCGGGAATAGAAATATTCTGCATTTTCAAGGCCTGCGCTATTTCCGATGGAGTGAGATTAAAAGCCGCCAATTGAAACGGATTACATTGCACTACGATTTCTCGTTCCGGCTGACCGATAACAATGGTTGTCCCCACACCAGATAAGCGCTGAATGCGATTTGTTACTTGGTCTTCACAAATCTTATTCAAGCCATTGAAGCTTTCATCAGCTTCAATATTATATACTAAAACGGGCATCACTGAGCTGGTAAATTTATATATAATAGGGGTTCCAGCTTCCGACGGAAGATCTGTCTTAGCAAATTCTATAAGATCTCTAATATTGTTTGAGGCTTGATCCAGGTTTTCACCCCAATTAAACTGCATTATTACGAATGATACGTTCTCACGTGAATTTGATTTGATGGATTTTAGGTTACTGGCTGCCGCTAAGTAAGTTTCCAGCTTTTTTGAAACCTGTTCCTCTACTTCTCGAGCACTGGCACCAGGATAGATTGTCATGACAGTCAATGTAGGCAATTCGATATCGGGCAGCACATCTTTAGGAAGACTAAATAGCGAGACTAATCCGAATATCAGAATGGCTACAAACACCATTGCTGTGAATACAGGATTTTTGACTGCTATCTGGGGTAAACGCATTTTATTTCTCTCCTGAGATCACTACCTGACTTCCATCGGATAGTTTATTCTTGCCATCAAGGGCAACTATCTGTCCCGCGGCAAGATTGTCTACCACTGCCCAATCCCCGAAGTAAGACAAGACATTAACAACTTTACGTTGGGCAGTATTATTTTTGATGAGGTATACATATTGATCTTTGGTGCCGGCTTGTTGCAGAAGTGCAAATTTCGGAATCATGGTCCCTCTCTGTGCTGGTAATTGCAATTCAACTGTACATGACATTCCCGGCTTTAGTCTGTGGTGGCTGTTCGCAACAGCTATATCTACATCTGCACTATGAGAAATTGTGCTTAGGAGAGGTGAGATTTTGGTAATCTTGCCCGTAAACGAGGTACCTTTTATCGCATCCGTTTTTATCATTGCTTTCTGTCCGATTCTTATTTGATTCAAGTCCTTCTCGTTTACTTTAATCTTGATAAGAACAGGATCAATCTGCATCAAGCTGACAATTCCTGAGCTGGGTGACATACCGGGGGATAAATTTGGGTAAAAGAAGTAATTTTCTCCTTCTCGAACCAGATGTTTCATAACCACTCCGGAAAAAGGAGCTCGAATCTCGGTGTTTTTGCGTGCCATTTGAAGTTTCAGGTTAGCGGCATCATACAAGGCTTTAATATGATCAAATTCCTGCTGGGAAACACTATTTTTAGCCAGAAGGGTTTGCATCCGCTCAAAATCTTTTTTAACAGCTTGGTACTCAATTTCAGATTGACTAAGAAACTCATCAGACATGACAGCTATCAGTTCTCCTTCTTTAACTGTCCCTCCCTCAGTGACCAGAATTTGTTCGACTTTTCCAGGAACAACGCTTCCAATATTTGCTTCTTTATTGGGGCTGACAGTACCGGAGAAAGAAAGAACGGTGCTATAGAGAGAGTCGACGGCTGTGACAGTGGATATTACAACCTGCTCTGGGACATCTTTAAGGCTATTTTTATGATTACATCCGACTAATCCCAAGGCCAAGATTAATATGATTAGGCACCTACTATTGGCGATGGGGGGAAGTGTTCTTCTTGTCATTTTTTCTCCCTTAATATAAAAGACTGAGGGTCTTTTCAAGATTGGCTCGCTTTGTATACAGATCAGTCTGCGCCTCGATAAGTTCTGTTTTAGCATTCAACCATGAGACTTGTGCTTCCAAGACGTCTGAGCTTTTACACATTCCTTCGTCAAAACGATTTTGCGTAATTCTTAGATTTTCTTCAGCTTGGGACACTGATTTTTCCGAGAGTTGTATCCTTTTGAGGGCTTCCTTGTATTGCAATTCAGCTTGTTTGATCTCCAATTCAAATAACTCCTTACTTTGCTCCAAGATCAGTTGTGTAGATTGCTGCTGATGTTTAGTTGCCGAGATTGTATGTTTTCGGGCATTGAAATCAAAGAGTTCCCATTGAGCCACTATACCAACTTGCCAGTTATGTCCAAAATCTGCTTCAAAGCTATCGTAAGGATTGGGATTTTGATAATTTGCACTTGCCTGTAAAGCGATATTGGGGAAGTATCTTGATTGTTCTATTTTAGTAAGCGATTGCTTGATTTCCATCTCTTGTTTAAGGATAAGCACTTCTGGTCTATTCTCGATATACTCCTGGACTTTAGTTGAGTCATAGGGGACATATGGGATCTCAGATAATGTGACCGGTAGAGCAATAGAAGATTCAATTGGTTCTCCAATAATCTGATTTAACGCCATAGTTGCTAAATGGACCCCATTCTTAGCTTTGAAGGACATCAATTCGGCTTCGTTGAGCTTGACTTGCACTTTTAAAAGATCATTCTGGGTTGTAACTCCCGCATCATAAGCATTCTGAACTTGGGAAAGTAAGGTTTGAACTAAAGCCTGGTAGTCGTTTGCCAAGGCATATTTTGCAGATATATTTACTAAGCGCCAGTAAGCTTCGTCAGTTTGGTAGATCAGCTCATTTCCGGTTTTCTGCAAACTGGCATCACTAATCTTTTCAGCAGACTTACTGATCTTATATTGCTGGATCAGTTTCCCTCCGGTGAAGATTGGTTGTGTCAAGGTGACATCAAAAATCCAGTTGTTTTCTTTGCCAATTGACAGTGAATATTCGTCTGGCAAGTATCCTTCGGTCTGCATTCCCAAGAGAGTAGCGTAAAACGGATCTGATACTATAGCTGGATTGCTTATCGCCAACCCTTGCAGCAACTCAGCTATTGGGAGATCCATAGTATAATCTATGTTCTCATCGACGTATGTGTAACTGCCAAGCGTATGAACGCGAGGAAAGAATTGTGTAAATGATGCTTTTCGCGTAGACTGTGCCGATTGCTGTTGCGCCTGTGCAGCTTGCAGTATCTTGTTATGGGCGATGGCTTTAGCTCGACACTCTTCTAAGGTGAGATAGGTTGTCTGCCCGGAAAGAACGTTCACTGTCCCCAAGAATAAAACGAGCAGGGTCACGAAATTTGTTATTCTGAGTAATGAGATGAGTTTCATATTATACCACACCTATTGATAATACACGCAAACGATATCTGTTTATTCGTTCAAAATAGAATAAAAAAAAAGGGCTCGTCAGCATTAGCTTTCCAGTCCTTTGAGTAAGATATCGATAAAAACATCGAAATTGTTATCATTGTCTACGTTTGATAAGTCATCACTAAAAACAAGCTGTAACATCAAGCCCCGGGTTGCGTTGACAAGATAATAGGCTATGGAAGAAACATATTCATAATAGGAAGAGGAAAACTCTTTTAATATGATACCATTTCTTAAAATGCCGGTTACTTCTTCCATATCCAAAGTGTCCAATTTCTTTTTTACTATTGCCGTATTGAAGGGTATCACATCTAATTCACCTTTGATTAGGGAATAGATGAGCAGCTTTTTTTTAGTTTCAGTCAAAATCGTTTTCAAGTACAATCGTAGTTTTTCAGCGGAATTCCGCCCTTTACTACTTTCTTTAACTACAACATAGTGTAATTCATAGATTTCCTTAGTTATTACTCCGTGCAGGACTTCTTCCTTGTTTTTGAAGAAGCGATAGAGGGTGCTCTTGCTTTTTCTGGCTGTTTTTGCGATATCTTCCATTGTGGTTTTCACGAATCCAAACTGTTGGAATAACTTTTTGGATACATCGATCAAATCGTCTTTGATGCGTTGTTCTTTTAATGTTAAGCTCATCGCAAGTCACTCCTCTTTAAAATTATCGGTACGATTATACCATCGTGCGTACAATAAAATTTAGTCGCATAATATTGTCAAGCACGAGTCTCATTTTTTTTATGTATTCTATATCCTCATTGTGGCACTTTTGGGGGCACTCCTTGAAAGAGTTTATTACTCAAGTGTTATTAAAGGCATCTTTCCCAGGGCTTTCAGTGGGCTATGATTAAGTTTGTTCGAGTGATTGATTAATCAGAGCTGAGTTAACTTTAGCCCAAAAAGGCGGAGCTGATGAGGCTTCGCCCTGGAAGAGATTCTTTTATTCATAATTTAGAAAAAGTTATAACTGACACCCAGACCAAGCATTTGCTTCCACTGGATATCATCATCTTGCTCTTTGTCATAGCGGAATTCCAGCATAAAGCTAGCGTTTATGATACTATAGATCTTTGTTGTAATACTATTTTCCCAGACAAAATCTGCTGTTTTCCAATTGCTATTGGGTAAATCATCGGATTCGGAATTTAAAAGCGCTTGATAGATATTTAATCGGCTTCTGAGTGTGCTTTGTAAGGGAGTGTGGATATTTTTTTGCATTTGCACAATGAATTCTGCACCTCCATCTATGGAAGTATTTGTGTCTTGAACGTAATATGCCCCGTTTAAGACATATTCATCGCGATTAACATCTTGTCTAAAGGCGGCACCCATGCGAGCTGTGAGACGTGCATCTTCTTGATCTATGAAGGAGCGTATAACTCCAGCACTTTCGGTTAACAAAATAGGGTTGATAACCCTTGTGTTGTCCATATCTTCTTGGCTGAGATCCAAAAATTGCGTTTCTATTCTGCCAGCGACATAGGGATCTACCCATGCTTGGAGAGTGAAGCGCCAGAGGCTTTCAAAGTCAATCTTATCGGTGCTTTTTTCTGGCTTTTCCCAATATCTATCGCCATCGTCATCGGTTTTTTGGCGGTGTGTTTGTCCAAAGGCAAGATGCAAAGTATTGCTGCAGTACAACCAATCTTTAAGCTGTTTTTCGAGACTCGAATTTGAGCTAGCCAACCAGGTGATGCTGCTGAGTTCTGTGCCCACCCAGTTGCTGCTAAAAGCACTTTGCGAAAGAGATAGGTTTAAATCTGATTCAAACTTCCAATTTTCAGCATGGATAGCCAGAGCCAAAAAACTGAGACTTACGATAATCAAAAATTTCTTCATAGCCATTCTCCTTTTGTTGAAGTCACGTCCCTAATGGTCAGGGCATCTACTTTGTTCCTTGATGTGTATTTTCCAGATTTCAATTATCTACAAACAGTGATCAAATATCTATCCCATTTATCACTATGATAGTCATAATTTCTGCTTTGGCAATCTTTAGAATTGGGTTGATCCGTGTCTATAACAATCATGTGAGCTCTTCGCTTTTGCAGAAAGCGACTTTGGCTGTGAAGGGAACTTCTATAAAGAGTCACTGAAATCT
>DJGX01000024.1 GCA_002432865.1 Cloacimonetes bacterium UBA5835 | reverse complement strand
TTAATCCTAAAATCCTTAAATCCTTGTTTCTAAAATAAATCCTCTTAATCCTAAAATCCTTAAATCCTCGTTTCGGAAAAGAAATCCTTAAATCCTCGTTTCGAAAAAGAATTCCTCTTAATCCTAAAATCCTTAAATCCTTGTTTCTAAAAAGAAATCCTCGTTTCGAAAAAGAAATCCTTGTTTCTATAACTCGTGGACAAAGGTTTGGTATCCCTCAACTGGTGATAGATAACCGGCTTCAATACTCTCTTTTACTGTTTTACAGGGCAGGTTTTGGCTATAAATATCCTCGCGGGTAAGGGATGCCAGATCCAGATCTTTATCTTTAGCCAGAGCGAACATTAGTTTTCGGTAAACATTATTCCAGCAGATATATCCTTTTTCCTTTTTGTCTGCTTTAATAATATTCGCATACATTTTCAAGTCGGATTTATATCCTTCCGAGGGATTAAGTTCTTTTAGGTTATGGTTAATTTGGGCAAAATGCAAATTATTTTGGGTAATTTTGGGGTAAGCATATCGGCGGCATATTGATTTTTTAAGACGGGAATTGTAATAATACACCATTCCATCGTTCTTACCCTGATAACTTTTCAGTGCGTTACGGTATTTAACTTTCATTTTTTCTCTCCTTTTAATTTTGTCCTCTATATATATAGGGGGTGACAAATCTGGCCAAGTGGTGACAAAATTGTAACTTTTTATTTTCCTTAGGGTAGCTCCTCATATTCCTGACTTCTTCTCCTCCAAAACGAGGGGAAGAGGAGGAGTCATAGACGGGTAGAGGGGGAGAGGAGAAGGGGAGTTTAGCTGGCAAAAGCTTATGGGAAAAGAAATAAAATTTTTATGATATCGGTAAGTCTCCCTACCTATAGAATTTACAGCTTTATATCGCAAATCTCCAAAATAGCGATATATAGCTATAAAGTTAAAAATAGCAGGGAATTATTAATTTTACTATTTGCTAACTTCTATATTTGTTGAAGTTTAGCTACTTGACAAATCAGAGAATAGATTTTTTTTGGGCATAGCTGTCTTTTGTCTCAGGAAAAGAATTGGATAAGTTCCCATAGAATTGAGTGTTGCTCTACATTTGTGCTTAAGCTGTGGATAACTTGTGGATAACTCAGGGAAAGGCAGCGTCAGCCGCTATTAGTTTACATAATTAAGTGGTTGACAATTAACAAGATATCTATAATAAACTTGTTTCCTGTTTTGCGGGAAGCAGTTTGTGGATAAATAAATTTTACAGGATATTGAATTATGGATCAGGATATTTGGCAAAACATACTTGATAAACTTGAAGAGAATATTAATCCTCAAAGTTTCAAGACATGGTTTTCGGATACAAGATTAGTAGATATGAACGACAAGGAGCTGATGATAAGGGTTTCTACCCAGTTTTCGGCGAATTATTTGAATCAGAATTACAAGGAGATTTTAAGCGAAATATCGTATAGCTTATATGGTAGGAAATACGATATTCAGTTTATCACTCAACCTCGTCATAATCACAATTATAATTCTGATTATCCAGAGATTAAAAGCAACCGGGTTACTTCCAATGTGCAGTTGAATGAGCGTTATACTTTTGATGAATTTGTGGTAGGTAAGAATAATAATTTTGCTTACAGTGCGGCTAAGGCAGTTGCAGAATCACCTGGTTATACTTACAATCCTCTTTTTATCTATGGTGAAAGCGGAATGGGTAAAACGCATTTAATGCAAGCCATTGGCAATTTTGTTTTGAAAGAAGGGCGTAATAGTTCAATTTATTATATTACTTCCGAGGCGTTTACCAATGCAATGATTGATGGAATTAGAAGCAATAAGATGCCGGAATTCAGGGAGAAATTTAGAAAAGTTGATCTGTTATTGATGGATGATATTCATTTTTTATCGCGCAAGGAAGGCACGCAGGAGGAATTTTTCCACACTTTTAACGCTCTTTTTGATAATAAGAAGCAGATTGTGCTCACTTCGGATAGGCCTCCTAAAGACATCCCGGATCTGGAAAAGCGGTTGGTAACAAGATTTGAAAGCGGTTTACTCTGCGACCTGAAAAATCCTGATTTTGAGACGCGCGTAGCTATTCTACGCAAAAAAGCCGAACCGGAAAGTGTGATTCTTGCTGATGAGATCATCAATTTTATTGCTGATAATATAACCAGTAGTGTGCGTGCTTTGGAAGGATCTTTAATTCGCATTCTGGCTTTCTCTTCTTATAACAAGATAAATCCTGAGCAGATAGATGTTTCTATGGCGGAAGACATTCTCTCTGATATGATTTCGGAAAAGACATATTCGATTACTTTAGATGCTATCACGCAAGAGGTTTGTAAATATTATCAAATAACCCCTGCCCAAATATTGGAAAAAACAAGAAAGCCTCAAGTTGCTTTTCCGCGTCAGGTGGCTATGTATCTGGCAAATTATTTAATTCCCCAGCTATCATTAAAAGAAATAGCGGAATATTATAACCGTAAAGATCATACAACTGTGATTCACGCTAAGAAGATGATTGAAAACCAGTTTCGCGAGAAAGAAGATTTTCGAATACAACTGGAGATGATGATTAAAAATTTACAGAAGTAAGCGGTGGATATTTGGAATATCCAGAGGAAAATTTAAAGCCGGTTGATTGATAATTTACAGCTTATATTGAAAATAATAGACCAAAAACCATATAAGCTGAGTTAATATTTTTCTTGATTTTAAGGATTAAACAAAGCTTCCTTGAAATCGTTATAAAGATGTTTATATATGTGAAGACAGGCTAAAAAAGAAGTGACTTTAAATAGTTATCCACATTTGTGGATAGGAAACTGTGGATAGTTGTGAATAACTTGTGAATAAAAGAGTTTTGAGTTTATGAGTGTGGATAAGCTGTGTAGAAAAAGCCAGTTTGTCCACAAGTTATCCACATTAAGAATAGCGATCGATATTTATATAAGACAGCGATCAAAGAAAAAGCTTGACCAAATATCCCCATATTCACAACGCCTACTTATATTACTTTATATTAGATTTATATTAAAATAGGATTATATTTATGGAATCATTCAGAACATTTTCAAAGGCATTTTGCTGCCTTATGCTCGTCTTAATTATGATAAGCGGATGCACAGATAAAAAAAACCTAACAGGAACAAATTTTAGTAATGTTAATGCGAAATCCGTTAATGATAAAGAAGGAATTATTATGGGATATAGTTATCCTGCAGAATCCCAAACTAAAATATCCGGCAGTGAAACAAAACTGTTGGCAGGAAACTATCAAAATGCTGTTGCTCTTAGTTTTTTACGATTTACAGAGCTTCCTTCTACGATAGAGAGTGTGGTTTCAGATAGTTGTTTTTTAACAATTAATATTATAAAACGCTCTATGCTACCGCGTAATCCTTTAAAACTTCAGCTTTTTAAATTGAATAAAATTTGGAATGATTCTTTGGATCTTAGCAATCTTTCGGCAGGAGATTTATCGGCGAGTCCTTTAGCAGAATATACAATAACTGATACAATTGGCATTTCCAGCAAGGAAATAACTTTTCCGCTTTCTGTTTCCGATGTTTTTTCTTGGAGCGAACCGGATAGTTTAGGTTGGAATTTTGTAATTAAAGCAGAAAACGAGGGTTGGGTAGAGATAGCTTCTTTGGAAGGAACCAATAAGCCCAAGCTAAACATAAAATATAGAAAAGATTCGGAAAGTGCTTACTTAAATTATAGTAAAACTCCTGCAAAAGATACCTATACTTTAAATGCACCAGAAACAACAGCCTGTGCTGATTGGAAAATAAGCAACCTAAATTCTAGTCGTCTTTATTTAAAATATGATCCTACTTATACTATTTTTAGGGATAACGAAGATAATATATTAGATGACACCCAAATTAAGAGGATGACGGTTAACAAAGCAGAAGTAGTGCTCCACATAAAAAATAATGACTATTATAATTCTTACACTTCATATTCGCTTTATTCTTTCAATGTAATTAGAGATTCTATAAATTCTCCTGTGCCATTAGTTACAGGTGATTATGAAATAATTGCTTATACAGTTACCAGTACTGGAATAATTAAAGGAGATTCGCTAACGGTTGATGTAACTCCAATAATACAAGCATACACT
This sequence comes from Cloacimonetes bacterium UBA5835, assembly GCA_002432865.1. Lineage (GTDB taxonomy): Bacteria > Cloacimonadota > Cloacimonadia > Cloacimonadales > Cloacimonadaceae > Cloacimonas. Next base: position 10,163 of record DJGX01000024.1, on the reverse strand, counting down.
TCTGGAGATAAAACTCCTAAAGGGATAATGATTCAATCTTTGCAGGAGCGGAAGAATTTTGGAAGTTTGGAATTTTGGGATTGCAACGAAGGCACATTGCCAGAGAAAAAACCTTATATAAAAATAACCTATACACCACCCTTCTTATGAATATGAAAAAATACATAATTATATTTGTCGCCTCTATATTGCTGTTTTCTTGTGCAAAAAAAGAAGAAAAAGGTATAGCGCTTGCTCAAGTAGATAAAGAAGTGCTATATCTGGAAGATTTTAAATCTACTTTTTCTTTGGAAGATTGGGATAATCTAAGCCCTGAACAGAGGAAAAAGTATATTGAGGACTGGGTAAATCTTACGCTTTTATCTCAATACGCAGATAGTAAAGGGTTGGATAAAGATAAAGCTGTTAAACAAAAAATCAGCTATGCCACAAAAAAAGTTAAGGCAAATGCGTTGATTGCCAAACGCCTTTCTCAGATAGAGGTTTCGGAAGATCAATTGTTTAATTACTTTCGTTTACATCAAGGCGAATTTAAAAAAAATGCAGTAGAATATAACATTCAGCGTATAGCTTTAGTAGACAAAATATCAGCGGAAAATGTATTACAGCAGTTAAACCAAGGAATGAATTTTGCGGAAGCGGTGCAACGATATTCTACAGAAGAACTTAAATACAGAGGTGGTTATATGGGTATGGTTTCTTCTAATGGTCCGGATTCCCTTTTCTGGTTAAAAGCCAGAGAAATAAAAGAAAATGAATATGGCTTAGTATATAAAGAACCTACTTGGTATGTATTTCGCGTTTTAGAAACTAAAGAAACTCTTCAGGAAGCAAATTTTGATGATTACCGGGCAGAAATTAAACGCAAGTATCTATTGGAAAAACAAGACCAGGTTTATCAGGATTTAATTAAAGAAATTAAATCCCAAACCAGTGAAGTATATTATTACTGAAATGTTTAAATTAACCAGATCAATAAGATTGAATTATTATTTAGCAAACAATAGAGTGGCAGATATAGAATCTGCCTCAAAACAAAACCTTTACAAATAAAAAAGGAAATATTAGAATGCGAAAACTTACTATAACTCTTATCCTGATTATCTTTTCCTTAATGTTATCTGCGGAATTAGTAGATAAGATAGTAGCCAAAGTAGGAACGGATATTATTCTGCTGTCAGACCTCCAAAAAGAACTGGCACAAATGCAAAGAGCAGGATATTTAGATGAAAATACAGACCCCAGAATGGTTCTGGAAGAAATGGTTAATCAGAAATTAATCATACAAAAAGCTAAGGACTTAAAGCTAACCGTAAATGAAGATGAAATAAAATCAATGGCTGAAAACTACCTAAAAAAGATAAAAGCCCAATATCCTAGTCCAGCAGCTTTTTCTACAGACCTTAAAAATAGCAAACTTACGGAATCTGACCTGTTACAATTCTACAAAGATATGCTAACCGAACAATCTCTCATCGACCAGATATTGAAAAGAGAAATTACAAGTAAGGTATCTGTTAGCGAAGCAGAAGTGGAACATTTTTATAATGAAACAAAGGATTCTTTAGCAGTTAAACCTGTTTCCTGGGAACTGGGGCTTATCGTAAGAGAGATAAAACCAAGCGAAGCAACAAAACAAGCAAAACTGGCAGAAATTAAAGAAATCCAAAACAGATTAAAAAATGGGGAGGATTTTGCCACAATCGCTAAAAACGAAAGTGATTGCCCCAGCAAAGAAGTTGGTGGCGATTTAGGTTTTGTGAAAAAAGGACAGATGGTTAAACCTTTTGAGGATGCAGCGTTTGCTTTAAAACTTGGAGAGATAAGTGACATCGTAGAAAGTAACTATGGATATCATATCATCAAATTGGAAGAAAAAAAAGGCGAGGAAATCCGCGTTCGACATATCTTAAAAATGCTATCTTCCACTGCAGAAGATTCATTAAGAGAAAGACAGCTAATGGAAGAAATCAGAACCCGCTATGCTAATGGTGAGAGTTTTGCTTCCTTAGCAAAGGAATATTCTATGGATAAAGAAAGCAGCGAAGATGGAGGTTCTTTGGGTGAATTTACAGAGAAGGACATACCTCCTCTTTTCTCCGTGCAAATTATGCAAACACCTGTTGGAGAAATGACTCCCGTTTTAGAAAATTCAGGTTTATTGTATATTTTCTGTCGATTACAAGAATACCCTCCCAGAATGTATAGCTTTAATGAAGTGAAAGACCAGGTGCGTGATTTGGTATTAAGAATGAAACAAAATGAAGCGTATAATTCCTGGATAGCCAATTTAAGAAAAGAAGCTTATGTGCAGATTACACTATAATGACTGAAAAACAAAAGAAACTGAATATCTATACCTTTTTAGCCGCCTTCCTCGGAATTGGTTTTATTCCCTTTATGCCAGGAACTTTTGGTTCGCTGGCTGCTTATGGAATTTATCTTTTGCCGAAGGGAGAACTTTTTATAGGAACAGGGTTATTATATTTCATCCCAGCCTGGCTGATATTTTGTCTACTTGCCGTTTATCTAAGTGGCAAAGCAGAAAAAACCTTAGGTAAAGATAATGGGGCAATTGTTATAGATGAGGTTTGCGGCTATTTTGTTAGTGTTCTATTTTTACCTCACAATTGGCTGATAGGTCTTTATGCCTTTGCGCTGTTTAGAGTTTTTGATATTGCCAAACCCTTTCCAATTATGCGAGCACAAAAAATACCCGCTGGCTGGGGAATTGTTATTGACGATATTATAGCCGGAATTTATGCTAACCTCTTAATTCAAATACTAATTAAAATATATCCAAGATTCTTTGGATTATAGGAGATAAAATGAACTACATACTATTACAAGCTACAGGAAAAGCTGCCACGCAACCGCAACAATCAGGAACAGGAACTACCCTGATCTTTATGATCATTATGTTCGTGATTCTGTATTTATTGCTTATCCGTCCCCAACAAAAGAAAGCTAAAGAAACTCAGAAAATGCAAGATTCCCTGAAGGTTAACGATAAAGTTTTAACCAGCGCAGGAATCTATGGACGCATTGTATCGTTAAAACCCGATAAAGGAATTGTGGTTTTAGAAATAGACGATAATAACAAAGTGCGTATCGATATTCAAAAAAATGCAATTGTTGGAGTTTTGAATCCTTCCGAACCTACCCCAAAAAATGAAGAATAGACCAAATCTTTTACCCGTTCGCCTCTACGGAGACGATTTATTAAGAAAGAAACTTCCCGAGCTGGATTTTAATACAGAAGGCTTGCAGGAATTCATTGATGACCTAATTTATACTATGTACAAAAGAGATGGCGTTGGTTTAGCTGCTAATCAAGTTGGTTCGGAATGGAGGTTATTTGTTATAGATCCGGATTGGGCTAATAGCGAAAACGATAACAAAAATCCGATAGTGATGATTAATCCAGTAATCGAAAGTCGCTCTGGAGAAATTGTTTATGAAGAGGGCTGTATCAGTTTGCCAGATATTTTTGGAAGCGTAAAACGCAGTGCAAATATATCTTATTCATATACGGATAGATATGGTAAGCGGATTACAGAAAACGCTGAACAAACAAAGGCGGTTGTTATTCAGCACGAATATGATCATCTGGAAGGTATCCTGTTTGTAGATCACCTGGGAACCCTTGCCCGCTTGAAAATTATGCACCAATTAAAAAGATTGCAGGCAAGAGCAAAGGACGGACAGAATATATTGGAAGGACTATCCCTATAATGCGTTACCTATTTATTGGCTCTTCAGAATATGGGTTACCTGCCCTAAATAAACTAATCCAAAACGGCTATAAACCCTCTCTGATAATAAGCCAACCAGCTAAACCTGCTGGACGCAATAGGCATATAATACCAACACCTATTTCTGAATTTGCAGATAAACAAAATTTGCCACTATGGACACCTGAGAACATAAATTCAGAGGAAGCCATTGCGAAAATAGCAAAATATGAAGCAGAGATTATTATTACGGCAGCTTATGGCGGATATTTTAAAAAAAATATCCGCTGCCTCTATCCTTTGGGAACGGTTAATCTCCATCCTTCTCTTTTACCAAAATATAGAGGAGCCAGCCCTATTCAAAGTGCGATCTTAAATGGTGAAAAGGAAACCGGAACTACGCTATATAAAGTAACAGCAAAAATGGATGCAGGTCCTATCCTACTTCAAAAAAAACTACCAATTTTAGATAACGAAACTTACAGCGAACTGAATGAACGCTTAAAACAACAAGCAGCAGATTTACTTTGGGATTTCTGGAAAATGCTGCTAAAAAAACAAGAATTAATGCCAACCTTTCAAGATGAAAGCCAAGCCTCCTACTGCAGTAAAATTGACAATAATACCTGTAGGATAAACTGGCAAAAAACGGCAAAAGAAATCCATAACCAAATCCGTGCTTTTTCTTTAACTCCCGGCGCCTGGACCTATTTCAGAAGCAAAAAACTGAAAATATTGGCTTCAGAAAAAACTAAGGAAAACACTGAAGGAGAACCGGGATTAATTTGCGGATGGGATAAAAACCGCGGTTTTTTTGTTAACTGTCTGGATTATAAATTGCTCATTACTAAAGTTCAGGCAGCAGGCAAAAAGGTTTTAAGTGCTTCCGCTTTTGCTAATGGAGCACGCCTTGCCGCTAAAGAAAAATTAGGAAGTGACCAATGAAAAAAGAATATTTTGCCATAATTAAATTCCCTATGTTTGTTGGCTTATCTCTGCTTGCCATCTTGCTGATTTTCTTTCTGATGGTTTTGGGCAGCTATCATCATTTAGGGCTTTCAGGATGGGGAAATTTCTTCTATACCCTTATCTTTATATTAATTATTATATTAATTGCCAGCTGGATTTTAACCCTGATCAGTACGCACTGTAAAATAAAATCAACCTGGCTGAGAAAATATATTTCCTGGATGCTAGTGCGTGTATACTATCCTCTGGCTATCTGGATTTCTATTCCCTTCTTCCAGAAAAGAGCTTCAATCCAGGAATCTTTTCTCTATTTTAATAACGAAATTATCGTAACTAACTATCAAGGGATACACTTTTCTAATCTATTATTGCTTTTACCACATTGCTTACAAAATTCTAACTGTAAAATCCGCATTAGTAGCGATATCGTAGATTGTCAGGAATGCGGTGGTTGCGATATTGCCAAAATGAAATCTATCACCAGAGACAATCATATAAAAGCTGCCGTAGCTTCTGGTGGTTCTTTAGCCAGAAAATTGGTTAACGATACAAAACCAGATATGATTATTGCAGTTGCCTGTCATCGAGATTTAACAGAAGGAGTGCGTGATAGCTGGCGTTATCCTGTTTACTCAGTTTTAAATGAACGCCCCAAAGGACCCTGTTTCGAAACAACCGTTAGCTATTCAGTGATCGATTTTGCCATAAAGAAATTCATATAAAAGGAGAAAACCTTGAAACGCATCAATCTTTTCACCGTTATTCTGATCCTGTTGCTAAATGCCTTTATCACGATGGCTTTAATTAATAAATATATGGATAAATCTGTTGCAATTGATAATTCATACACAGAATATTCTTCCAAACCAAGTAAAGCGTCAGCTGCCAATCGCATTAATTCTATAACCGAAGCTGTTAAAGCAGTAGAACCAGCAGTAGTTAGTATCAATGTAATAAAAACGGAATATGTGCGAGCTAGAAGCCCCTTCGGCTTTGGTTTTTTTGATTTCTTTGGTTTTGCACCAATGATGCGTCAAGTGGAATCTATCGGAAGTGGCGTTATTTACGATCCTAAGGGCTATATAATTACAAATGCCCATGTGGTTAGTGGTGCTACTCAAATTAAAGTTATTTTGCCCGATAAACGCGAATATGAAGGTGTGATAGCAGGAATAGATGAAATTCACGATGTGGCAAAACTTAAAATTAACGGAAATAACCTTCCCGTTGCCAGATTAGGAAATTCCAACGATCTAATTATCGGAGAATGGAGTATTGCTGTTGGTAATCCCTATGGCTTTTTAATGAACGATTCCAAACCCAGTGTATCGGTTGGAGTTATTTCTGCCGTAAGCAGAAATTTTGCTGCTCGGACAGATAAACGCGAATATAAATCTATGATTCAAACAGACGCTGCTGTTAATCCTGGAAATAGTGGTGGGCCGCTGGTGAATATTAATGGCGAAGTTGTTGGTATAAATACTTTTATCTTTTCCGAAAGTGGAGGGAATATAGGCATTGGCTTTGCCCTTCCTATCAATTCTGTGAAGACCATTCTGGCCAAAATATGAGCAAAAAAATCCCCTTAATAATGCTAATATTCATAGCAGGAAGTTTGCTTTGTGCGCAAATTACACATAGCTGTTATGATATTCAATATAATCCTGAAGGAGGTTCAAATTCCCCCTACCTGGATCAAGTTGTAACTGTTCAAGGAATTGTAAGCGGGATATCTTTTTATTCAGGAACCAGCGTAAATAGCTATGGTTTCTTTATTGCTGATGCGGCAGGTGGACCCTGGAGCGGTTTATATATTTACAATCAAACCTATCATCCTAATTTGGGAGATTTAGTTCAGATCACAGGAACAGTTAATGAATATTATGGTTTAACAGAAATCTCTCAACTTACTTCTTTTCAGGTTTTAAGCCAGGATAATCCACTTCCAGAACCTGCAGAAATAAATAGCGGAGCCCTCAATAATTTGAGCAGCGGAGAACAGTGGGAAAGTGTTTTAGTGAAAGTTCTTAATGTTTCCGTTGTTACCGAACCAAATAACTATCAGGAATTTTATGTTGATGATGGCAGCGGTGTATGTCAGATAGATGATCAATTTTTTGGTTCTGGTCACAGCTGGTCTAATATTACATTAGGGCAAGTATATTCTGAAATTACAGGTATTGTAGATTATGCCTATAATTACTATGCTATAAACCCCCGCTTTCTTACAGACCTTGTTTTAAGTGGGACTACAGCCACATTACTAATTCCTCATCAAGCAGTTAGTTTACATAGCTCTGTTACTGTTCCAGTAAATGCTTTGGGCATAGATTTAGCTTCCAGCTATCAATCCTATTCTTTCAACTTAGCTTTCAATCCTAATATTATATCTTATCAGTCTGTTAGCACCGAGGGAACAATTTCTGCCCCAGGAACTATTAATGCTTCTTGCACAAACGGTTTGCTCTCTGTTACTTATCAAAGCAATTCAGTTATTAGCGGTCAGGGTGTACTTTTAAATCTGAACTTTTATGCAACCAATACAGGAACGACTGTTTTAGCCCTGGAAAATGTGTTTTTCGGCAACGATAGTATCCAAAGCTTAATTGATGGCAGTTTAACCGTTAATAGCTGTTATAATTCGCCTGGTGACACTTTAACGGTTATCCAGCGTCCACTTCTTAATATTCCGGAAATCGTTATTCCGGGAGAAACATTAACGATAACCTGTTTGGCACCTCAAAATACAACTAACTGGAATGCCTGGCTGAAACATAGTAATAAACGCATAAATATGCCGATTTCAAACAGCCAATGGTTAAATAATCCTAACAGGTGGGAACTTGTTACAACTATTCCATCTGTTCCGATTTTTGAATTATACGATTTGGAGGTTTCTGCCAGTGGGGGAATTAGCGATATTACAGAAAATGCGATTCAGGTGATTCCTACGCGAAAAAATAACTATTACTTTGTGCATATAACAGATGCGCATTTACCTAACCGTTTATACTATCCGAATGCAGGCTTCGAAACGGATTCTACTGCAGTAGAAGATTTTAGAGCAGTGATGGAGGATATCAATCTTATTCATCCGGAATTTGTGCTTTTTACAGGTGATTTGGTTAATGAAGGCGAGCTGGAATCTTTTGCGAATCAATATTGGTATGGCTGGACGCAAAAACTGCTTTCCGAATTTGATATTCCAGTTTATGTAACTTCTGGAAATCATGATATCGGCGGTTGGAATCAAACTCCACCTCCAGCTGGATCTGCCAGAAGAAACTGGTGGAAATATTTTGGTTGGAACTGGTTAGATAGTGAAGATCCCAATTGGCTATATCATACTCAGGATTATTATTTCACCTACGGAAACACAATTTTTATCGGGCTGGAAAGCTATGATAACTATGATTATTGGCGTTTAAATATCTATGGCACAACCAGTTTTACCGATCAACAAATTGCTTGGCTAAATAGTACTCTATCTCTTTTTCCAAACTATACCAAGGTGCTATTTCATCACTACGATTTTCAGGATGAGCTTAATCTTTCTGCTTTAGGAATTGATCTGGCTTTGTGGGGGCATATCCATTCCAATAATGGCTCAATATCTAATTTCCCCTATAATTTAGCCACGCGTAGTATCTGTGATGGAAATCGTGCCTATCGAATGGTGCGAGTGAATAATAACCAAATTATACCCTACAATACTATTTATGCTGGAGCAACAGGAAATAACCTCTCTATTCAATATTTCCCTTCCAATTATGGAGTAGCGGATAGCATTAGAGCCACTATTATCAATAATCAACCCCTAACCTTTGAAAATGCCCAAATAAAATTTATTATGCCTTCTGGAATGAGCGGCTATAGAGTTCAGGGAGGAATTTTGGAACAGGTAGATAGAAGCGGGGTTAATAATGTTTGCTATGTACGCGTTTCGCTTTCTGCTAATAGCACTACCAATATTAGTATTGCCGATAGCGGAGTGGAAAATATAGACCCTCTGCAGGTGCCTAAGCCATTACAAATAAAAAGCATCTACCCCAATCCTTTATCCCTGCAAGGAAATATACAACTTTATAGTGAAAAATCCTTGCCTACCTTAACCTTGCAACTATATAACCTGAAAGGACAACTGGCATATCAACAAACCTTACAAAACATTAACAAAGGGGATAATACCCTGGCCTTCACATTGCCCGATTCCTTAGGAAACGGAATATACTTTCTACGCTTACCTGAAGATAAAAACACAACCCAAAAAATATTAATTCTTAAAAAGTGAGATTATAATGCCTGAAAAAAGACCTCAAACTGCTAAACTTCTCTACATACCTTGGATTTTAAAACATCTATCCTATTATGTGAAATTGAATACCCATATCCTTAAAAAAGGGGTGCCACTGAAAGAAATCCTGATCTTAAAATTTCCGTTCTGGTTCAGCGATGCCAAAATTCCACCCTTGCTTTCTGTGGATATCACCGATGCCTGCAATTTAAAATGTAACTATTGTAATAATCCCTTCTTCCCACATCCCCGCACAATGATGAGCAAAGAAGTTTTTGAAGCATTAATTGAACACCTAAAACGCCAAAATGTTAGCCGCATCAGAATTAGCGGTGGAGAACCAACTCTGCATCCACAATTCGATACAATGCTGAAAGAAATGTCCCACTACTGTAAATATCTATCAATAATCACCAATGGTCAATGGAAAAATAAAGAAATAACAGAAAAACTGCTCGATTGTGGACTTAGCTTTATCGAACTTTCTATGGACGCCGGAGGAAAAGAAATATACGAAAAAAATCGCCCCGGTGCCGATTACGATCTCTTCTTACAAAACCTGAAAGACCTGTATGAACTGCGTAACCGGAAAAAAACAGACCTAATAATTAGAATTCGATTAATGCTGCGTCCTTCCACGCTATCCTTAGAAAAAGAAGATAGCCACTATTGGAAACAATTCAGCGATTGCGTTCTGCCTCAACATATTTTACAACATCCGGAAACACCACCCCAAGAAGATGTTTTTATGCAGGATTCTATCCTCCAAAATCAACTTCCTGTCTGTACTGTAACCTATAGAGATCTGCAAATTAGACCCGATGGAAAAGTTCCACTCTGCCCCGCAAAAGGATGTGCCATAAATCTCGAAGACCGTATTTTTATTGGCGATATCCAAAAGGACGATATTCTGGATCTGTGGAATGCACCAATGCTGAAACAAATGAGAAACGCTCACAGGAAAAGACAGGGAGAAATATTAAACCTCTGCCGTAATTGCCATTATGGATGAATGCCCACTCATCGGGGAACAAAATAACCTCACGCAGATCACGCAGATTTAGTTTTAGAAACAAGGATTTTAGGATTAAGCCCCTTAGGGCGACACAATCATAGCGATGGTGGCGTAAGCCCCTCGAAAAGAGAAAGATACAATCTTTCTCTTT
>DJGX01000055.1 GCA_002432865.1 Cloacimonetes bacterium UBA5835 | reverse complement strand
CAAAGGCCGGTTTTGAGTTACAGAAAAAAACACTCTCTCACCCAGATTCTGTGACTTAAAACCGGTTTTCTTTATACCAAGACGAGCTTTTTACCCATACAGTATATTTATAATCTGCCTTCGCTTTACACAGTCAACCCAAAGGCCGGTTTTGAGTTACAGCAAGACAAACTGTCTCATACCGATCTGACCGATTCTGTGACTTAAAACCGGTTTCCTTTATACCAAGATGAACTTTTACCTAAACAGTATATCTATAACCTGCCTTCGCTTTACACAGTCAACCCAAAGGCCGGTTTTGAGTTACAGCAATACAGTAAAGTCCCATTGCATCATTAGCCCCTGATAACTTGTGTGTTACAGTAGAAAGATAAAGTTCTTGACTATTTTGTAGCAGTTGGAAAGATCATTTTCGTTTTAAATTTTTGAAAACAAGCTATAAAATAGTGTAAATGTGAAAAAGATAGAGTGTGCAACCCTATCATTATTTTTGGAAGATGAATTTGATTGTGTCCTCTTATATGCGCAAAGTCATCTTCAGGCTAAATAAGTTTATGCAGGATATTGAATCAATGCTTATGCTGATAATTTGAAGCTATGTTAATTATATTTAAGTAAGGAAATATCAATGAGTAACTTTATTACTAATTCGGGGAGCAAGAACTTAACAACCCGTCTTTCAGAGCTAATACAGGAAAGCGATGAACTAAAGTTTTTAGTGGGTTTTTTTTATTTTTCAGGTGCGATGGAGCTGATAGATAGTTTACAGAAAAACCCGGATTCTATTTTAAAAATTCTGGTTGGGTTAAGTGTTGATTCTTCGATATATGGAATTGTAGAATATGCTGAGTCATCTGAAAGAACAAATGAAGAACGGAAAGATATGTATCAGAATTCCGTACTGAAAGCTATAAATAATGATGAATTTGATAAGGAACAATTTTACCGTCAGGCATATTATGTAATAGAACAGATTTCAGCTGGCAGAATAGTCATCCGAAAAACTCTAAAGTCCAATCATTCCAAGCTCTACCTTTTCAAGCTGAAAGAAAGCCAGGTAATTCGTAAGAATTTATTTATTACCGGTAGCAGCAATTTAACCAAAGCAGGTCTTACAGATCAGAATGAGTTCAATGTAGAGATTTCTGATTATGGTTTTACCGAGGCAGAACAATATTTTGATTCTTTATGGGATAGCGCAGTTCATATTACAGAAGATGATAGGGAAAAGCGCAGATTAATATCTAATCTAAAGAATAAAACCCTCCTAAAATCCGTACATCCTTTCGACGCTTATATGTATGTTGTTAAAACCTGGCTGGATACTTTTTACACAGAAGAATACAATACCGATATTGCCTATTTTCTGCAGAAAAAGGGTTACCGACCCCTAAAATATGAAATTGATGCCGTTTGGCAGGGTTTATCTATTATAGAAGAATATGGTGGTGTGATTTTAGCGGATGTTGTTGGTTTGGGTAAATCAATTATTGCCTCATTAATTGGCTGGAAAATGAGGAAAAGGGGTATTATTATTTGTCCTCCAGGTTTAATTGGAGATGAGAATGCCAATTCCGGATGGAAAAAATATAAGGAGGATTTTGAACTTTATGATTGGCAAGTTCGTTCCGGAGGGGATTTGGATAGCATTATTGAATTTCTTAAACGGTCTAAAAATATTGAAGTGATCATTGTTGATGAAGCACATCGTTTTCGAAACGGCACTACCGAAACCTACGAAAAGCTGAAGACTATTTGCCGAGGACGCAAGGTTATATTGCTTACGGCAACTCCTTTTAATAACACACCTGCAGACATACTTTCTCTATTGAGTTTATTTATTGTTCCCAAAAAATCTAATATTACTCTCAGTAGCAATTTGGTTGATCTTTTTCGTTTTTACAACGGCTTATTTAAAGACCTTGCATTTATAACTAAAAATTGGAAGTCCAAAGACCCAAGTAAAAAGGATGATGCCCGAAGAAAATACAATGCCCTTTTTTGTGATGGGGATGTAGATATGAAAATAGTAACTGGTAGAGCTAAATTACTCTCACAACAAATCCGAGAGGTTATAGAACCAGTTATTGTTAGGAGAAACCGATTGGATTTACAGAACGATCCTGAATATAAAAAGGAAATTAAAGAACTATCTAAAGTAGAAGAACCCAAAGAATGGTATTATAAATTAACCCGAGAACAATCCGAATTTTATGATAGGGTTATTGAAAAGTATTTTACCGATAATCTGGATTATCCTGATCGTTTCAAAGGTCCTGTATATAAACCCTATAAATATGAAGGAAATATAATTGATGAAAAAAAACTAACCCGCCAAGAGCAAATTGATCGGTTAAGTCAAGATAACTTATATGATATTTTAAGACGCCAAATGGTAAAGCGTTTGGAAAGTTCATTTGGAGCTTTTAAACAATCCGTAGAAAATCTTCTAAATTCTTATATACAAATAAAGACATTTATTCAGAATTCAAATGGCCGCTATATTCTTGATCGTAATTTAATTAATAAAGCCGATGTAGATGATCCTGAAAGCATTGATGAAATTCTGAGTCAATTTATACAAAACAATCAAGATAGAGAAGGCAGAAGGAACAAGATTTATGATGTTAATAAATTTGCCTTCAAAGATCTGTTTTTTGCCGATATGGATTCTGATATCGCTTTGTTCAAGAAAATAAAAGAAGAAATTGATACATTAAAGTTGGTGGAAAACGACCCCAAGCTAGATACCTTGTTAAGCAATGTGGGAAAGATATTAAAATCTTCCCATCCGAAAAATGAACCACCTGCCAAAGTTGTTATTTTTTCTGAATATACCGATACTATCAAACATCTTAAATCATCTTTAAATGAATATTTTAACAATAGAGTTCTGGTTATCACCGGAGGATTATCAGCTAGTATATTGGATGATATTAATACTAATTTCGATGCAGCATATCCTACACAATATAATGATTACGACATTCTTCTTTCCACGGATAAACTCTCCGAAGGGTTTAACCTCAATCGTGCGTCAACAGTTATCAATTATGATATTCCATGGAATCCAGTTCGTGTTATTCAAAGGGTCGGCAGAATAAATAGAATAAGTAGAAAGGTCTTTGATAAGCTATACATTATCAATTTCTTTCCCACTGAACAAGGTGCAGATATTGTTCGGAGCAGACAAATAGCAGAACAGAAAATGTTTATGATTCATCAAACCTTAGGGGAAGATACCCGCATTTTTGATCCTGATGAAGAACCAAGCCCTGCTAAACTTTTTTCCAAACTACAAACCAATCCTTATGAACTGGAACCCGAGAGTCTATATTCCAAACTAAAAAATTTGATGCACACCTGGCAAGACCAATATCCTGAAAAAGTGGATGCCTTAAATAACATGCCTATCAGAGTGAAAACTGCCAAATCCTATAGTTCAGATTCCTTAGTTATGTGTTTTCGTAAAGGCAAACTTTTCTGCGTTAGCCAGGATTTTAAAGATGAAAACAATCATTATTTACCATTACCCTTTGAGGAAGTACTAAAAAGAATTGAATGCCAACCAGAGACAGAACATCTGCCTTTAAGCAATGATTTTTGGATCAATTATAATCTGTTAAAAAGAGAAGCGGAAAAATTCTCTTATAGACAAAGCCAACTTAGTAATTCTGAGAAAGCATACAACTTTCTATCATTTCTTGTTGGAGTTCCCGATTCTGATATTCAAAATTGGCGTTCCTTTATTCTTATGCTGAAGGAAGATATCCAGATTTATGGAACCTTACCAGAATATACTTTAAAAACGATAGCCGATTGGGATAATAATGGTAAACCCAATTTTAAACATATTACCCAAGAACTGGAAAAATTAAGCCAGGCATTAGGTAATGATTATCTGAATAAAGTTAAATTCAGCCTAAAAGAATACGAACCTCAAATAATTGTAGCAATAGAGAATCAAAAATGGAATTAAAATCAAATCTCGTTATCCCTTCCAATTTTTCCCACTCTAAGTGGATCACCTATTTTCATACTAATTCTAATATTTTTTCAGAAAAAACTGAAGTTATGCCAAAGTATGAAGATGATTTTTTTAACAATACAACTACCATAGGTAAATTGATTTTTGAAGATGCAACCCAATGTGGGATTTATTTGATACATGTAAAGAGACCCTTAACCGATAGAACAGCTAGGAAAAAGCAATTTAATAAAGCTGTTGAAATCCTAAAAAATGAATATGTCCAAGCTGGATTGTTTGTTTTCTATGATGATAATCACTCCTTTCGTTTTAGCTTAATCTACCCTATATATAAAGGGACACAAAGAATTTATAGCAATTATCGCAGACATTCCTTCTATGTAAGTGAAAATCTACCCAATAAAACATATCAACTTCAACTTAGAGCATATAAAATGGATTCTTTGGCAGAATTAAAAGAGATGTTTTCTGTGGAAAGAGTTTCAGATTTGTTCTATAAGGAATTTAAGAATGAGTATGAGGAACTGCAAAAGGGTATTAAGCATCTATATAATCAGAAAGTAAATGAACAACAAAGTGGTGATTTTGGCCTTCTCTTTATTATTAGAATCATTTTTCTGGGATTTGTGCAAAAGAAGGGTTGGCTGGGAGATAGTAATTTTATTCAGGACTACTTAAAATCCTATAATCCTGAGATCCATAAAAATGGTATTTATAATGAACTACTTTGCCCTTTATTCTTTCAAGCATTGAATTTGGCACCTTCTCAAAAAAATAAATACAGCTTTCCCTCTATTCCCGAGCCTTATAAAACCTATCTAGTTAATATGCCATACTTAAATGGAGGCCTTTTTCGTAAACACCAAGAATACGATTTGGATGCTTTATATATCACTAATGAAGCAATTATAGAATTTATCGATTTCCTCTTCAGCTACAATTTCACTTTGGAAGAAAATACACTGTATGATGAAGAATTGGAACTCAATCCAGAATTTTTAGGAATCATCTTTGAAAAGCTGATTAACAAAGAATATGGAGCAATTTATACCCCTCGTTTGGAAGTGGATTTTATGTGTCGAATCTCCTTAGTTAAATATCTGCAAAGAAATTGTCTGTCCCATATCAAACTGGAAGAACTATATAAACTGTTTTTTCCCGAATATGGTGATGAAAGCGATCAAACCACAGGAGAATTTACTCCAGAGGAAGCTAAGGATATATTAGATCAATTGGAACAAATCACAATTTGTGATCCAGCAATCGGTTCTGGTGCTTTTGCAGTTGGGATGCTAAATGTGATTGATGAAATTGAATGTTTGCTCTATCAAAATTACTTAACCTCAGAACAACACAGCAACCCCTTTGAACGCAAAAAACGCATTATTTTTCAGTCCCTTTATGGAGTGGAAGTGAAACAATGGGCAGTTTGGATTACACAATTAAGATTGTGGATAACCCTTCTGATTGAAGCAGATGATAACTTAAAAAATAGCGAAGAACCTTTACTACCTTCCTTTGATTTTAAAATAAGACAAGGTGATTCTCTTATTCAGTTATTGGGGAATTATCTTTTCCCTATTTCCGGAGAGGGATTAGTTGCTACCGATATTCAACGAAAAATTAAAGAACTAATAAAGCTTAAAACTGATTACTATTATAATAAATGCAATAACAAACAGCAAGAGATTGAGAATAAGCAACATAACCTCTATATAGATATTCTACAGAAAAAAAGAAATGAACTCAATGCTACATTGAAACGCTTAGAAAGGGATTCTATAAAGGAAGTTCAAGCTAATTTCTTGGATTCGGATTTCCAAACTGAACTAGATATATTTAAGAAAAAACAAAAAAACGAAAAAGAAAATATCAGGAATCAAATTGACGAAGTTGATTGTGAAATTAGACAGATTATGGCTTATAAACTACCTTTTGTCTGGATGATAGATTTCCCAGAAATCTTTATTGGAAAAGGTGGTTTTGATATTATTATCGGCAATCCACCTTATGTGCCTCAAGAAGAAATTGAAGATCCTTTGGGGAAAATTGATAGAAATACCTATAAAGGACTGCTGAAAACAATGGCAGCTCAAGATTTTCCGCAAGACCTGCAAGAATCAAATATCAATGGTAAAAGCGATCTCTACACTTTTTTCTACATTAGAGGACTCCGTTTGCTGAATGACAAAGGAATCTTAACCTTCATTTCTTCCAATTCCTGGTTGGATGTAGAATTCGGTGCTTGGTTCCAAAAATTCCTTCTGGAAAACTGCCCTATCTATTTCATTATTGATAACCTGAGTAAAAGAGTATTCCGAAGTGCAGATATAAATACTATTATCGCTGTTATTGGAGCTAAACAAAAAATGGTAAGCTCCGATGATTTAATTCGTTTTGCCGCTTTCAAACTTCCTTTTGAAAATTCACTCTATACTGAAAACTTCCTCACTATTGAAGAAACACAAAAACGAATAGATTATGATGATTTAAGAGTTAATGCCATTCCAAGAAAAAAACTATTAGAGGAAGGTTATAATAACAATGTAGAAAATAAATATCAGGGTTCTAAATGGGGTGGAATCTATATAAAAGCTCCTGACATCTATTTTACTATTATGGAAAAAGCAAAGAATAAATTGATTAAATTGGGTGATGTAGCTAAAATAAAATTTGGAGTTAAAACAGGAGCTGATGAGTTTTTCTATATTCCTAAATCTAACCCTTTTAAAATTGAGAAAGAATTTCTTAAACCAGTTATTAAAAGCCCTAGAGAATGCAAATCTATTTTAATAGATCCAGATAAACTTAAGTATTGGATCTTTATGTGCCCTTATGAGAAACACCAAATCCAAGGAACCAACGCCTTAAAATATATTGAGATGGGTGAATCAGCTAAAAAATATATTAAACAAGGTAAAGATAAGGGAAAGTATATTATAGGAATTAATAATGTTTCTTCAGTAAAAGGCAGAAAAAATTGGTATGATTTGGGTGTTAGAGAATTACCTGAACTTATTACTCCTTCAAGCTTTAGTGATACTTTTAAGGTATATCTGAATAATGGTGTTTTAGCAAATAAACGCCTTTATGAAATACATTATAAAGATGAAGTGAATGTACTTTCTGCTATTTTAAATTCTACTATATTTTTCTTTTACTTAGAATTAAATGCAACAAACAGCTTAGGTGAAGGACTATTAGATAAAACAGTATTTGAGTTTGAATCAACGCCGATAATAAATCCTCAATTGTTATCAGCACATACAAAAGTCATTTTACAATTAGATAGTTTAAAGAATAGAAAAATTCTAAGCATATTTAAAGAACTTCAGGTTGACTGTAATAATTATGATTTTAGAAATGCTAATCCTTTACCGGATAGAAAATTATTAGACAATGTAGTGTTTTCAATTCTGGGTTTGTCCAATTCGGAAATTCAAGAAGTATATGCAGGATTATTGGAACTTACTTCCAGCCGTTTGAAGAAAGCGAATTCGTTAAAATTATAAGAAGTTAGTTGACTAAAATCTACGAAGTAGTTTTATTGTAAAATAAAGGACTAAATTTAAGATGGGTTTTGGAATGAAACTTCCATTATCATTCCTGTAAAATGGAATCCTATACAAGGATTTATATAATTTTTAAAATGATAACTGGCTAGCAGGTGAAGGTGATGTTATATAAGAGGCAGCAGGAAGTTCGTTATTTGGTTTCTAAACTTAATAATTCTGGTAAAGTTAAGTTACAGAAGCTTATGTTTTTAGCGAGCCAGAAACAGGAAACTTATTCCTATGATTTTGTTCCCTATAAATATGGACCTTATTCGTTTATATTACAAAAGGATTTGGATTATTTGGTAAGAAACGAGTTCTTATATTTTAAGCAGAATCACTACCAGATAAACAATGCTGATGCAATAGATATAACTTCACAACGAAAAAAGGTTTTAAATGATATCATATCCAGATATGGCTTTTTCACTACGCAAGAATTAATGCAATATGTTTACAGAGAATATCCTAAATTTGCCATTAAAAGCTGTAAAGCAGATTCACTTTTATCGGCTGCAGAAATGAATAATGTGCAGAAAGAAATACCCAATAATGAAAAGCCCGCTTTATTTACAATTGGTTATGAAGGGAGAAGCATTGATAAATATCTTTCTTATCTTGTTTTTGCAGGTATAAAAATACTCATTGATGTAAGGGCAAATGCAATTAGTATGAAACCGGAATTTAGTGGAAAGAACTTAAGCAATTTTTGTAACCTGATGGATATTGAATATGTTCATATTCCTGAATTGGGCATATCTTCAGAGCACAGAAAAAAAATTAAGGATAAAGAGATTTTATTCAAGAACTACAAGGGAGTTTTAGAAACCAATTACTCTGACTACTTAGATCAGATTGTTCAGCTTGCTTTGAAAAATAAAAGAATTGCCATTACCTGCTTTGAGGCAAATCCAACTGAATGCCATCGGAGCATTGTAGCAAAAAAAGTTTTTAAGAGATTGTCTGCTGAATTTACACTAAAGAATTTATGAATAAGAAAATTCTCATTGCAGTAAAGACCTATCCCAATCCTTCTAAAAAGTATAATGAGACAGTTTGCACGGCTGGTTTAGATGAAGACAAGAACTGGATTAGGATTTATCCTATTACTTTCCGTGCAAGACCTTTAGAAGAGCAGTATAAAAAGTATCAATGGATTCAAGTTGATATTCAGAAAACTACAGGTACAGATTTTAGACCGGAAAGTTATCATTTATCTAATTTAGATGATGAGATAAAAATATTGGAAGAAGTTTCTTCCTATGATGTTAAGAAGGATTATCTTCTGCATAATGTATATCATTCTTTAGACGATTTACTTAAGGACTCTAATAATCCTAAATATATCTCTTTGGCAACTTATAAACCGAGTACTATTATTTCTGCCAATTATCAGCCCTGTAGCAGAAACTGGGATGCAAAAGATCAAGAGCAATTCCGTCAGCTTAATATATTTTATGATTCACCCAAAAATCCGTTAAAAAAAATTCCTTATACCTTTAAATACACTTTTTTAGACATTAATGGTTCTGAACATAATATGAGTATTTTGGATTGGGAAATTGGAGCTCTGTATTGGAATTGCTTAAAATCTACTAAAAGTGAAAAAGAAGCTTGTCATAAAGTTATTGAGAAATTAGAATATTTAGCGAATAAGAGAGATCTGTACTTTATTTTGGGAACAACTTTAGAACATCAAAAAAGAAAATTTCATAATCCTTTCACTATAGTGAGTTTGTTTTATCCTCCTTTTGATGACCAATTAACAATTTTTTAACATTTTATTAGGGCATAATTTACATTTTTCTCACGCTTAGTTCCAATATTCCTCTATCTTCGTAAATCACAAATGATGTTCTTTAATCCCTCAGAGATGGCAGGAAAATAATTATGGAGCTATTCATAAATTTATAGTTCGTTATGAGGCAATTATTATAAGCCATTTGGAGTTTCTATTTTCTCTTTATAATTTATTTTTCTGTTCACCCAAGAATAGGATAAAATGAACTTTTTTATTGGGTTCAAAGACAACCTCGGCATTAAAGGCATCCAAGATAAAAATAAAAGAAGCTTCCGAGGAACAATATTCTCGTGTTTAATAGATTCTTCATCCGGCTTAATGATATCTGATAAATAAGAAAAAGTAATCTGCCAGACCGTTTGCAGTAATTCTATTTTCTGTCCTATTTATCAGTATAGGATACTTCCAATTCCCTTAGTCCATCCACTAGGAAAAAGTATTGGTGATTATTACATTAATAATTCCGTGTTTAGTTTTAAACAAACCTGAAAAAGTGAAGGATAGAATACAAATTTTGTCATTTTGACAGAACATATTTTCCCATACCGTTTTTTTTTAAGGGTTAAAACCTGTCACTCAAATATATCGTTTCAAATGGAAATAGAATTAGAAATCCTCTTAATCCTAAAATTCTTAAATCCTTGTTTCTAAAATAAAATCTGCATAATCTGTGAAAGATATTTCATGTTCTAAAGGAGAAGCGGAGGAACAGTGTCCTCTGACTATACAGTTTCTTCCCATTAAGCCATGGTACTTATCTAAAAGGGATAATCATCATTACCCTTGCGTGATACAGTCTATCATTCCTTCATCATCCCTTAATCAAGCGTTAATAATTAAGGAGTGATTAAGGGATGATGAAGAAGTGATAGACACTTTCTAGTAAGGGAATAATCTGATATTAAAATATCCAGAACAAGAGAATCTGAGAACTATTATAAAGCACAAATTCTGGCAGAACAATTACCCTGCAGTTTAGTTAAAAGGGCTGTAGAAGACGGCTTAATAACGAAAGTTCCAGGCTATCAATATCTAAATAACTAGATATAAATATAGCCTATCGATAATCAAGGCAAGGTATTTTCCCCTAAAATTCACTTTCTGATCCCAAGTTGATTAATAACTTTGGAGTTGAGCATAAAAAAAGGTGAGTTTAAGCTAGCCATTTATATTATCTGAAATTGCAAACAAACTGGAGAAAGATCGTATATTCAATATTGCAGGAGAATTTATTGGCAAATATTAGTAGAAATTCTATTCCATTTTACCGATATACGATTTATGGCATCGCAATAACTTCCAAGGAATAGCTTACAAATAAATCTGGACATATCAAGATATAGCTAACTGTTCATACCAGATTAAGATATCACTATATTCTGATATTATATTTTTCTTCCCTTATAGCCTCTTTGGATAATCTATCTGGAAGTAAATATCTAATATTTGATCACAAATATCAACTTCGTAAGACCTCAGGAATCGTAGAATTGAGCTAAAACGGATAGTCCTTTTAGATGTAACGGTTGTTTATGATGTACCTGCCAATATAGTTCAAAGAAGCTGTTTATTTCGTTTATAACTGCCCTATTTAATTTTATCTCCTGTAGGTGATTACCTATTTCAGGAAGTAGGGCTAAGATATTTTGTCCCAAAGGTGATAGGATAATCAGATCTGAACTGATATTGATATCATTTAAACATTCTTCGCAGATAAGTTCACCTTTACTTTTCAGGTAGGCAGAAGGAGTCGAAATTGCTTTTTTGCATATGCCGCAGTTAGTTAAGGGATTTCCGATGCCACTTAAGATAGTAATTCTGTTTAGAAAGCGCCAAAATATTAAAACTGCGTTATCTTGCACCTGTTGCAAGTATTTTAGATAGGCAATTGTAAGGTCGTATATTGTGGTTATATCTTCTTGAGCAAGAATAAGTTGATTAATAAGCTCCACACCTGTTTCTGCAGTTGCCCAAGAAAGAGAATTGGGATAAACAGAAAAATTGCTAATCAAATTCGCTTCGCTATATAACCACAAACCCTGTTCTTTCGGTTCGTAAGCTATAAGTTCATATTCACAAAGGGTTAATAATTGCTGTTTCTCGTTTTTTTTTAGTATGCCTTTGGCGATAACCCCAATATGTCCAAATTCGCGGCTGAAAAATTGCAGAATTAAACTACTTTCACTATACTTGCTTTGCTTAACAAGAATTGCTCGCAATTTGTTTTTCAAGAGAGTATTTCCTTTATTTCTCTCAAACTCATCGGCTTAGCATAAACGCTTTTATAATTTGTATAAGTAACAAATCCGGGGGGACTTTTTCGCGGTTTTCGCACATAGCGGATTTGTGTGTAATCCACAGGAACATTGGCAGAAAATTTAGCTTTAGAATACCAGGCAGCCAAATTGCAGCAAAGTTCAATTATCTGAGGTCTGGGCTCTGTCTTTTTTAAACATCTTAGCAAAATATGAGCTCCATGATAGATACGGCAATGAAACCAATAATCATAAGGTTTTGCCAATTGCGTAGTGATATAATCATTTTCTTTGGCACGGCGTCCGATGATTATTTGAAACTCGTCATCAATTTTATATTTTAAAAGTTTATCAGCCAGGATAGCTTCCGAAATGATGTTTTTGGGTTTATTTGATGAAGTAATACCGCTATCTATTAGTTCTCCTTTCTCCGCTTTGGCGATAAGATCTATAATTTTTGCTATTTCTTCCTTGGTCTTTTCCAAATTCTCTTTTATTCTCTGCAGCCCTTTTTTGGCTTTATGGTATTTTTTTATATAGAGTTGCAAGTTCTCTTTGGGATTCTTATCGGGCTGCAAAGGAATTTCTATTTGTGATAAATTGGAATCCAGATAATTAACTGTAGTAAAACTTGGCATACCAGTTTTAATGTTATGAAGATTGGGTTTTAGTCCTTCTGCACAGGCAAGCCAAAAATCTGCTTTTTCAGCATTTTCCAAATCTTGCTTTAGTATTTTTTCTTTTTTTTGAAGTTTCTGCAGCTCTTTTTTTAAAGCAATACATAGCTTTTGGCGCTGTTCTTCTTCCTCTTCTTGTTTCAATTTATTATAATACAGCTGGATAAAATAGGAATTACAGGTAACACTACCATCCGGAAAAGGATTTTGGACTTCTTCTAAAATCGGTTGAAAGGAGGTTTTCGGAGGAGTATATATAAGCCCGGGTAAAATTTGTCGCTGCGGATTATCGGCATAGCTATATTTATGAATGGCATCAATAATCTTCATTTCGCTATCCACTAGGATGGCATTTGGCTGTGGTGGCATCAATTCCACAATAATGACAAATTTAATATTCTGTTGGTAAATATCCTGATGCTGCAACTCCAAATAGACAATACGGTCAGTAGAGGATAAAGTTATATTTGTAAGATGGCAGTTTGCAAGCTTTTGCCAAATTACTTTGCCCTGAGAAGCAGAGGCGAAATTATCTTGCAGAAAGATAAAAGCATCCCGTCTGCTAAGAACGATGCAAAAGGCATTTTTATCTTTTGTCTTTAAAACTAACAGTTCTGGGTATAGAATAATACTTTCAATTCCGGACTGATAATCGGCCATTTCATCAGTCCAAACCTTTAGATAAGAGTATTTCACTTTGTGATATAATCCTTTTATCTTGACAGAAAAACAAGCTATAATTTTTAATGCCAATATAAATAATACGACAAAGGAGTCAAGCATGAAAGCTTCAACCGCTATAATGATAGCAATTCTGGCAATTCTGACTATTGTCTTTGCTGTTTTGTGGATAAATTCTAACGACAAAACAAAAGAACTAAATCAGACTAACGAAGAGCTAAAAAAACTCTACGAATCCTCTACGAGCACAATAGGTGAAATTCAATCAAGTTTAGAAGCACTGGATAAAGACCTTTCAGGGCAGCTTTTTACCCAGAAAGAAATTCCTGGAACTTCACCTGAAGAGAGAAGAACCCAGATAATCTCTTCAATTGCCAATATGCGTGACCAAATTGAAGCTGATAAAAAGAAAATTGCCTCCCTTGAAAAACAACTTGCCACTTCCAAAAGCCAGCTGAAAGGTGTTCAAGAAATTGTGAATAAACTAAAGGTTAGCATTAGCGAAAAAGAACAAATTATGGATGAGCTGCAACAACGTTTGGGAATTTTGAGCGAGACCCTGGAATCAGAAAGAAGAACCAGTGCCGAGGAAATCCAGAAAAGGGAAATGACGATCTCGGAAAAGGAACAACAACTAAACCAGCAAAGTATCGAAGCCAATACTATCTATTATGTTTATGGAACTCGCAAAGAACTAATAGAAAAAGGGATTATGGATAGAAAAGGTGGTCTTTTGGGAATTGGAAGAGTTTCAGTTATAAAACAAAATATCTCTGTTGACCAATTCACTTCTATGAATCTGTTAGAGAGCCAGCAAATTAGATTCCCTGTTACAAAGAAGGGATATTCTCTGTTGACTAATCATCCCGCTGCTTCCTATAAAGTAGAAAAAGAAGATAATCTGAATGTGCTAACAATCCTTGATCCGAGCAATTTTCGCAAGCAAAAATTCGTGGTAATTGAGCTTTTGTAAAATTATACGCATATACAAAGAAGGTGAGGTCTAAAATACCTCACCTTCTTTTTCTGACCGATAATTTTGGTTAAGCTAAAGTTGGAATTATTCCACCGATCAGGAAACTAGCAGCAAAAGCAATAATAGCATAAAGCTCAGGAAACACACCCAAAATAAGGGTTTTAGCAAAAACATCGTGTCCTGAACCAATACTCTCAATACCCGTTGCTACTATTTTAGCTTGATGATAAGCAGAAATAAGTTCCACGGTTCCTGACATCAAACCTGCTCCTAAAATGGCACAAGCCTGAAGCATATTAATTTGAGGGGTAATATAAGCTTTTAGGATGAAGAAAGAACCAAAACCATATAGACCCTGGGTTCCAGGTAAAGCGGAAAGGATCATACAGCTGGGAAAAACATCATCCCTTTTTTTCATTGCGCCAACTGTTGCACGACCACCGATAACAGTTCCCCAGGCACTTCCGACTCCGGAAAGAGCTACCATAAGAAAAAGTCCGATCCAAGCCAAAAAATATGCTAAATTCTGGCTCGCCATAGTGGCAACAATTGGTTGAGCTACTGTTTGTAAGGAATCAGGCATAATAACCTCCTATGTTATTCCTTTTTTCCAAATGGTTTATATTCTTGCCCAGGACCAGCAAAAGCAGCATTTTTGTAGAACTCCACGAAAGTAAGTCGTAAAGGATGAACAAAACCGCTAAGACCTCCCAAGCCAATATTTAAAGTATGCCCAAAGAGCATAAACAGAATAAAAATGATTGGGCCAACTACAGGTATTCCAGCCATCTGACTGCCAATGGAATTCATCACAAAGCCCAAGATAGCACTGGAAACGCATAAAGCAAAAAGTCGGATGTAAGAAAGAATATCTCCAAAATAACCGGTTATAATTTGATAGAGCAACCATAATCCGTTGAGAATATTGAGAATAATGTTTTTACCGGGACTGTTGAACAGTAGAATCATTGCCAATCCTATATAAATAGGATATTTCAGGTAAGGTTGAACTTTACTGATATCGGTTCCTAAAAGTGAAGACCCAAGAACAGTTAAACCCAATAATAACAAGAAGGTACCAATAGTAGAGAGACCAAATTTGATTCCGTTGTTCCGTATTGTTTTTACAGCTGAGATGGCAATTCCGAAAAGAATTTGTATAGCTCCTAAAAGCAGAGCATAATTGAAGATTTGATTATTATCTTTTATCAGGATTTTATCTGCTAAAGCAGGAATCGTTTTTAGATCATAAGCCAAAGCACTTCCCATCACCCATCCCATTATTATGGAAGAAGCGCCAAAGATAATTAGCAAGGACATAATGTCCTTCATACCTTTGTTTTTCAACTTTAGTTTTAAGATTACAGCCAAAATAATAATTACTATCCCATAGCCAATATCCGCATTGCAAAAGCCAAAGAAAAGCGCAAAAAAGGGAGCAAAGAAAGGAGTTAAATCAAACTCATTATAATAGGGCAGCATATACATTTTACTGATAGGTTCAAAAAGCCGGGCAAACCAGTTATTCTTTAGTTTGATCGGAGGATTTTCCTCTGCTTTGGCTTCTTCAGCAAAATATATTACATTGTTCTTTTCCAGAAAGTCCTTTAAACCCTGTTCTAAACTTACAGGTATCCAACCGCTTATAAGCCGGATCGTATTTTCTGCTTCAAATTCACCTTGTTGCATAGCATCTTCAAATTCATATTCATTGCTTAAGCGTTTTAATTCTTCATTGAACATTTCAATAGCTGTAGGCGCTATGGAATATAAATATTCATCTATATCTCTCTGTTTATTTTGTAGTTCTGATAGATGATCTTCAAGCTCTTGCAAGGTATGTTTATGGAAAGAAAAAGTATCTGCTTCCAAACACGGATCGCCATCATCAGTAATCACTATAAAATAAACAATCCCACCCACTTCGTTGATAATCTTTACAGGATAATTTTCCTGCCATTCCGGTTTGAAGTGATTCTTTAAACAGGTATGAAAACGGATCGTCAAACCTGCTTCTTTTAATTTGTGAACCAGATTGTAATCGAAATGACCCCAAGGGGTTAAATCCCGGATTTGCTTTTTTACCATATCGATAGAGTGTTGCAGTTTTTCTTTTTCTTCTCTGGCTTCATTAATCCTATTCAGTAATGCTTTTGTAGGTAGAGGATTTGTCTGTTTAGGGGCAATAGATTTCAGCTTGGTTAAGAATTTTATACATTCACCATATTCCTGCATCAATTCAAGATTTTTGGTTTGGGATTCTGTTTTGTCATCACGACTGCGAATAATATGCACCAAACCCAATTTTTGCAGTTCAACCAGAAAGCTTTCGTATTCCTGATGATACAAAACAAAGGTGTATTTGCGCATCTTTTCAATCATTTTCGAGTCTCCGATTCGAAGCGGGATTTTAGTATTTTTTGAGACGCCTTGGATAGATTCTCTTCATCTTCCAAATAGCGTTTTATCTTTAGAATAGCATCTTCGAAGGCAGGAATTTGCACTTTTTCATAAAGATTCACTTTTTGAGTGGTCTTTTTACGCACCTGCTCCAAAATATGCATTTTGCGGATAAAAAAGTCCCTTTCAATTTGCAGCTGGCAGATTTCTTTTAGTAAGGAAATTCCTTCAGGAAACCAGGAAGGTGCTTTAAAAAGGTTATAATCCGCAATCTCAAATTCTATGTTCTCCAATAGAGGAGTTTTTACGCCAGCAATTTTGCGGGTTTTGATTTCCACATTTTTTATCTTCACTATGTCTGGATCAAATTCCACAAATAGTTTCATAAAAGCATCGAGTTCCGCAGTGCGTTCTTTCACTTTTTGATCTAAAGCCAATGCATTATCCCGTGCTTTTTTAACTTCCAACCGTAATGCACTTTCCTTGTTCTTAAGAGTTGGTAATGCTCTTTGCCTAACTGCCAGTTGTTTAATTAACTGCAATTGGGATATTTTATTATACTGAAACTTCAGATTCATTCCTTCTTCCAATATAAACTCATAAATTCGTCTTTGATACCTATTTCAGCACGGTTGAAATACTTCTGGAAAAGAGCCCAGGTTCTATCTAACATTTCATCTGTGCTAATATTAACATCAATAGCAAGAATTTGTTCCGAATACTCTTTAGCAAAATCAAGAACTCGGATATCATAATCGGACAAGTCAAATCCATTTTCCAGCTTGGTTTTAGCATTAGCAGCATCGGCATAAAGACGCACAGCAGTATTCATTACTTGAGGATGATCCTCTCTGGTTTTTTTGCCGATAACTAATTGTTTCAATCGAGAAAGTGAACGGAAGGGATCTACAATAACTTTCCCGATATCTGTATCACGTTTCAGAAAAAGCTGCCCTTCTGTTATATAACCTGTATTATCCGGAATGGCATGAGTAATATCTCCCCCTGAAAGAGTAGTAACAGCAATAATGGTTATTGAGCCACCATCGGGAAATTGAACTGCTTTCTCATAGAGTTTTGCCAAATCACTATACAAAGAACCGGGCATACTATCCTTGGAAGGTATTTGGTCCATACGATTAGAAACGATACTTAAAGCATCGCAATATAGAGTCATATCAGTTAAAAGAACCAGTACCTTTTCGTGTTTTTCCAAAGCGAAATATTCGGCTGCTGTAAGTGCCATATCAGGAACCAGCAATCTTTCCACAGTAGGATTTTCTGTAGTATTCACAAAGGAGACAATTCTATCGATTACTCCGGCATTTTCAAAGGTGTTCTTATAGAGTAGGTAGTCATCATTGGAAAGCCCCATTCCTCCTAAAATAATCTTATCACTTTGAGCCCGTAAAGCAACCATAGCCATTACTTCATTATAGGGTTGATCGGGGTCTGCAAAGAAAGGTATTTTTTGTCCTGTAACCAAAGTATTATTTAGATCAATTCCGGCAATACCTGTAGCAATTAATTCTGAGGGTTGTTTGCGGCGTACAGGATTAACTGAAGGACCTCCAATTTCAACTTCTTTTCCTTCAATTTCTGGTCCACCATCAATCGGTTCACCGTATGCATTAAAAAACCTACCACCTAATTCATCACTTACTTTCAAGGTAGGAGCTTTTCCGAAAAAGACAACTTCCGCATCGGTTCCAATACCTTCAGTTCCTGCAAAAATCTGTAAGGTTACATTATCACCAACTATTTTCACAACTTGCGCTAAACGTCCAGCAACTGTAGCCAATTCTTCATTCCCGACTCCGGTTGCTTGAACGGAGCAGGTAGCTTTAGTTATTTGGGTTAATTTCGTATAGATTTTTTGAAAGGCCTGGGTTTCCATTATTTCGCTCTCCTTTCCTCAACAATTTTACGAAGTTCAGCTTCATAATTATTAAATTCTGCAGTTTGGAACTCTGTGTAGTTCATCTGTTTGCAGATATTAATTAATCTGGTAAAATAAGGCATAACTTCTTCAAAACTCTCAAACACAAAATTCGTATTACATATCTCCAAAATCAGTTCCAGCATATATTGCTGTCTATTCATTGGAGTGGATTGATCTACTTTATCGAAGCCATCCTGTTGTAAAATAACTCTATCAATTAGTTCACTTTTCCAATATTTATCATGATAACCAAGCGGAACTCCATCATCTCCTAAAATATTAATTTGTTCCTGTGCTTCTTTTCCGCGCAGAATAATATCTTTAGTATGATTTACATCTACAACCCAATGCGGATTTACATTAGTATTGAGGTATTCAATCACTTCCGGATATTCCAAATATTTACTGTAAGAATCAATCGGATCAACTGCAGGATAGCGTTTACTATCTGCCCTGGCTTGAGATAGAGCATAAAAACAGCGTGCCGCCTTCTTCGTAGATTCAGTAACAGGTTCTTTCAAGTTTCCACCTGCAGGCGAGACAGTTCCAATAAAAGTTATAGAACCAGTTGCTCCATTATTTAGATAAACAAAACCTGCCCGAGCATAGAAATTGGAAATAATGGCTGGAAGGTCCATAGGGAAAGCATCCGGACCAGGAAGTTCTTCCATTCTATTACTCATTTCGCGCAGTGCCTGAGCCCAGCGTGAAGTGGAATCCGCCAAAAGTAAAACTTTTAGCCCCATATTTCTATAATATTCGGCAATCGTCATAGCAGTATATACAGATGCTTCACGAGCAGCCACAGGCATATTGGAAGTGTTACAAACAATAATAGTTCGTTCCATAAGTTTTCTTCCAGTTCTGGGATCATCCAGTTCAGGGAATTCTACAAAAAGTTCCACTACTTCATTTGCTCTTTCACCACAGGCAGCCATAATAATCATATCCGCTTCCGCATTTTTAGATATGGAATGCTGCAAAACAGTTTTTCCTGCGCCAAAAGGACCTGGAATAAAACCTGTTCCTCCTTCCACCATAGGATTTAGAGTGTCCATTGTTCGCACTCCTGTTTCCAGAAGTTTAAAGGGGCGAGGTTTTTCTTTATAAGCTGTGATAGGGATTTTCACAGGCCATTTTTGAATCATATTAACAGGTATATCTTTGCCATCATTATCTGTTAAAACAGCAATTGTATCAGTAATTTTATATTCACCTTCAGGCACAACGCTTTTAACTGTGTATTCATCCTCCATCACAAAAGGAACCATAATTTTATGGTTAACCCAGTTTTCGGGAACAGAGCCAAGCCAATCACCAGCACTTACTTTATCGCCTGCTTTGGCAATAGGGGTAAATTTCCAGAGGGAATCTTCATCCAAGGGATCAGTATATTCACCCCGAGTAAGGTAAACTCCTTCCCTTTTATTTAAATCACCTTGAAGGCCATCAAAGTTTTTGGAAAGCATTCCAGGGCCTAATTTTACTTCCAGCATATGATTAGTAAATTCTACTTGATCACCTGGTTTTAAACCGCGGGTGCTTTCAAAGACCTGTGTATTAGCTACATTACCAACCACTTTGATAACTTCCGCCATCAATTTTACTCCACCCTGAATAATGTAGCATATCTCATTTTGGGAAACAGGTCCAGAGACCTCTACTTGCACCAGGTTAGAGATAATTCCTTTAACGATACCTGTAGTCATATTTATTTACCTTCTATTTTCTTTGAGTGCTTCTTATATTAAAGTCCGCGGGGAAGCTGAAGCTATTATTCAAATCGCTTAAAATGCTATTAAAAACTTCTTTTCCCAGTTCTGGTGAGGATTTTATCCAGCGAGCCAAAATCCGCAATTGACAATAGTAACCTAAAATTCGGTCTATATTAAAGTAATTGAAGAAGTTATAATCGTCTATCCATTTCCAGCGGACGATATCATATCCCCTTTCTCGATACAGAATATTATTTTGCTCATAGATCCGAATTAGGGCATTGAAAAGATAATTATCTTTACCTAAACCAAAATCAGCAGCATGGCTTTTACTTAGTCTTTCCACTGTTTCACTATCGCCAATCAGATATTGAGCATAAGGTAGATTGAATTTGCGGCCATTTATTGCCGTTAAGATATTTCGCAAATTTGCATCAAAGGCAAACCAGTCTCTGATAAAATCATTCGGGCTCTCAGCAGTCCAAGCATAAAATTGTTTTAAAAGTTCCAATTCAGTTTGAGGTAGGATCTGCATTTCTTCCTGATTTAGCACTTTTACAATAATCTCTTTAATGAAAGAAGGAAGGGCAGCAAATTCAACGGGAGTTTTCAATTCCGGATTTTCAACAACAGCTCGCAAGAAAACGAGATATTCTTCCCAGAAGGTATCCTCATACAATCCTTCGTTATTATGTTCTTTATTGCTTTTATACAGAACCCGCAAAAGATTATCCATATCCATTGGCAGATGCAAAATTTCCAGGAGGCGATAATCACTTTCGCTAACCTGGTTTTTTGCCTCAGCTAAAAATTCTTCCGGAGTCCAAGGTAGTTTTGTATCGTCAATTATGATATTGGGTAATCCGGAGACGAAATAGTAATATTCTTGTTTCATAGCTTATTATTTGCCAAAAAGGATTTCCTTCGTGCGCGGGCGTAAATAGCTCTTAAATAGGTTGGCAAAATCATCGCTTTCGAATTTAATTTTATAAGTTCCATCTTCAGGAGCGATAATAAAGCCCTGTTTCATAGTAGGCGAGAAATCAACCTTCAATTTACCGTCGAAGATATCTTTCAGAGATTTAAGATAAAAATCATCTAATAAAGGTTTCATTTTCTCGCTGATCATAATCGTTCCAGAGGAGGCATTTTCCTTCCAGGCAGTAAGTGTTTCAAAAATGAGCTTCTTAACAAATTCTGTTTCATTGAATGCAGCATTTAGTTTTGTATTGAGAGCTTCGGAAAGAATAAGATCGGTTATTTTCTGTTTGAGAGCAGTTAAAGTGTGATTATATGCCATATTCAAATCTGATTCTGTGTTCTTTTTAAGGTCTGCTGCCTTTTTTTCTGCCTCTTTTAAAATTGTTTCCGCTTTCTGTTTGGCTTGGGAAACAGTGTCTTCAGCTTGTTCTTTAGCAGAATTGATTATCTTCTCAGCTTCAGCATTGGCTTTGGCAACGCCTTCTTCATAAACTTTTTTGAGTAGTTCTTGTAACTGGTCATTCATAATATATCTCCAGTAAAGTCACTTTGCGTAACAAATATACTATACCAATATTTTGTCAATTGAAATTGTGATTTGGCATTCCCATATTTTTTTA